>NZ_CP028475.1:326071-652142 GCF_003047105.1 Celeribacter baekdonensis | reverse complement strand
TCGATGTCTTTGTTGTAAAGGTCACGGATCGAGCGTTTGATCAGGTCGCCCTCTTCATAGATTTTCGCAGGCGCAGTGGATTTCAGCGTCAGCGCGCGGATCTGTTCCCACATCCGTTTAAGGTAATCGTAATCGCGCTTGATCTCGGTCTTGGTGCGTTGCGCCCCTGCGGTGCGCACGATCAGGCCAGCGCCCTGCGGCACTTCAAGTTCGCCTGCGATCTCTTTGAGTTTCTTACGGTCTGCGATATTGGTGATTTTACGCGAAATGCCGCCGCCCCGTGCGGTGTTCGGCATCAATACGCAATAGCGGCCGGCCAGAGAGAGGTAGGTGGTCAAAGCCGCGCCTTTGTTGCCGCGCTCTTCTTTGACGACCTGAACCAACAAGACTTGGCGGACTTTAACAACCTCTTGGATTTTGTATTTACGCGGGCGCGGCTTGCGCACCGGGCGGAAATCATCCGACGTGTCATCGTCAGCCACGCTTTCGATGCTGTCGTCTTTGTCTGCGGCGGTTTCGGCGTCGTCTTCGTCGTCGCCCTCATCACCATCATCGTCGCTGTCGCCTTGATCATCCGAACTGTCGTCAGAGGCCGTTTCAGCGTCATCCGCAGGCTCTTCCACGGGCGTGTCTTGTACCGCAAAGGCGGGCGATGTGCCCTCTTCAACCGGGCTATGCTCGGACGGGTCCGCGATCATGTCATCGGCCTCGGAGGCCTCCGGTTCGATCACATCCATGCCCGAAATGCTTTGGGGCGCGCTGTCTTCTTTAACGTTCTCTTCGGTGGCGCTGTCTTGGGTGGCGCTGTCTTGATCCGTCTGCTCGCCCGCGACCTCTTGGGTCTCGACCGCATCAGAGGACGACAGCTCTTCGGCCTTGGACCGTGTGCGCGAACGCGACCGACGACGCGGGCGTTTCGGCTTGTCCTCTTCCTCTTCTTGCGCTTTCGCATAGGCCAATTCTTCGGCCATCAAGGCTTCGCGATCCGCGACCGGGATCTGATAATAATCCGGGTGGATTTCCGAAAACGCGAGAAAGCCGTGACGGTTTCCACCGTAATCGACAAAAGCCGCCTGAAGCGACGGTTCGACGCGCGTTACTTTTGCGAGGTAAATGTTGCCAGCAAGCTGGCGTTTGTTTTCAGATTCAAAATCGAATTCCTCGACCTTGTTTCCGTCCACCACCACAACGCGGGTCTCTTCCGCGTGGGTGGCATCGATAAGCATCTTTTTAGCCATTGTTGTCTTTCGGCACCCACAACAGACGCGCCTCCCCTTCGGGCGGGCACGCGTGTTTTCGGGTGATGTTTTGGGGCGAGCGATCGTGCGGGCAAGGGCGCGGGGACGCAAGCGTCCCGTCTGTGCTCTAATCTTGCCTCGTCGCGTTGCATCGCGGTTCTTCTCCGGCACATCAGGCGCGCCCTTCGGCCCTGCCCTAGTCCCCATACAAATCCCCTTGTCCGATCTGGACGTGAGGGGCGTTTCATGCTGCTGGGTGTGTCACGTCTGGCTTTGTCATGCCTGACCTTGTCTGCCCAGCTGCGGCATCGGTCTGCACTACGGGCGGGCGGCGTCGATGGGGTTCACTGATCTCAGGTGGATCAAGGACCTCACAGGCGGCTCCAGCTCTCGCATGCAGCGAATGAGTCTCACGCGGTTTCCAGGGTGGCGTTTTCCCAAAGGACACAAGGGACCTCAAAGGGACACCAAGCCGGACCTGCGTTCTCCTATCAGTAGTGATCCCGCGCCTCTATGACAACACGCAAATTTGCAAAGTGACATTTCACGTTGGAAATCGCGGAAAAACATGCGCCAATCGCGTATCTTTGCGCCCCAACGGATGGGAGCAGAATGCCAATGACTTTTGCCCTTTTATCTGCAAGAGCTTAACAAAGGCTCACCTGTTCTCACCCCCAGGGCCCTCTTCACTTGCCTGGCTCAGGCATCTGCGCTTTGCTGATCTAGACCTGCGTCAAAGGAGCCAGCAATGCCTCGAACCCTGCCCTTTTCAACCACCTGTGCTCTCATCTTAGCCCTCGCCCCGACACTCAGCCAGGCCGCCCCCCTCACTTGCGCGTCCGAATGGCATCAGGCCAATCTGACCAATTACACCTCCTACCCCGCCCCTGAGAGCGAAGAATGCATTGCCTATAATGCCTGCACTTGGGCGGGGCTGTTTTACGGCCTGGAAGACGCACAAACCGAGGCTTGGGTCGCCGCGCATAATATCGTGGCAGTGCATGAAAAAGACTGGGGATGGTTGGGCATGAAGGTGCTGCATCTGCGCCAAGGTGGGCACGAGATCACCGCCCAAGCCATCGACATTTGTTCAGATGCGGATTGTGACGGCTGTTGTACCCAAAACCTTGGCGGGGATGGCTATTTGGTCGATATCGAGGTCAACACCATGGCGCGGTTTGGCGCGGGGGACGGAGTTGTCGAATTTCAAGTCTGTGAATAGGCCCCGCACGATGACGGGCAGGTCACGGGCAGGGCCAAATCCGGTTACAGATAATCGGCGCGTTGCAGGCTGTATTTCGCCATTTTCTCATTCAACGTCCGCCGCGGCAGGCACAATTCGTCCATCACCGCCACGATAGACCCCTTATGGCGGCGCATCGTGTTGTCGATCAACATCCGCTCGAACGCTTCGACATATTCCTTCAACGGCTTGCCTTCGGTGGTCATGGTTTGCTGTTCGGGGGCGTCCGATTCCGAGAGCAACAAAGAGGTGATCGAGCCAGAGCCACGACGGCTTTGCAACACCGAACGCTCCGCCACATTGATCAACTGCCGGATATTGCCGGGCCACGGTGCTTGCAACAATTGTGCGGCCTCTTGCGCTGACACCTCAGGCGCGTCGCAGCCGTATTCCTCGGCAAACTGTTGGCTCAACTGGGTGAACAGCGACAGGATGTCTTCGCCGCGCGCGCGCAGGGGCGGCGTGGTGATTTTCATTGCCGCCAAGCGGTAAAACAAGTCCGGGCGCATCGCGGACTCGCAGGTCCGGCCTTGTTCTTGCAGGTTACAGATCGCGATGATCCGGGTTTCCGGCGGCGTGCCCTGTTCGTTGATCAAGGTCAGCAAACGCGCCTGAAGCGGCATCGGCATTGCCTCGATGTCTTCGAGCACCAACGTGCCGCCACGCGCCTCTTCGAACAGCGGTTGAATTTGCCCGTCCGGGTCGGGACCAAACAGCCGCTTCGCCAGATCATTCTCATCGCGTCCGGCGCAGGCAAAGGTGATGAATTTCTTCGAGGCCCGCGCACCGACAGCATGCAACGCGTGGGCAATCAGGGTTTTGCCCGTGCCGGTTTCGCCGTCGATCAACACATGACCATCGGCTTGGCCCAGATCCAGAATATCCTCGCGCAAACGCTCCATCACCGGGCTTGCGCCGATCAGTTTATTCATGATGCCGGTGCCATCGGACAACTCGCGGCGCAGCGCCCGATTATCAAGCGTCAGCCTGCGCGCATTGGTGGCCTTTTTCGCCAGTTCCGTCATCCGGTCCGGGTTAAACGGCTTTTCCAGGAAATCAAACGCGCCAATGCGCATCGCTTCGACCGCCATCGGCACATCGCCGTGCCCGGTGATCATGATCACCGGCAGGCCACTGTCGACGCTCATCAGTTTCTTGAGAAACTGCATCCCATCCATGCCCGGCATTTTGATATCGGTGATGACAACGCCCGGATAATCCGATCCAAGCGCCTTCACAGCTTCCTCCGCCGTGGCAAAGGTTTCCGTGTCAAATCCAGACAGCGCAAGCCATTGGCTGATGGATTGGCGCATGTCCTGTTCGTCATCGACGATCGCGATTTTCATTGCCGTCGCCATGGTCTTTCCTCTTCTTTTTCGGCCCAAACTCTGGGCCACCTTCATTCAGGCCACCAAAGATGCGGCGTTACTGCGCCGCGTGCCGGCTTTCGCGCGACAAGGGCAGCACCATTTCAAAGGCGGCACCGCCCACAGGACGGTTGCGCGCCATCAAGCGCCCCCCCAACTCGGCCACAATCCCAGACGAGATCGCCAACCCAAGCCCGACGCCATCGCCTGGCGCCTTGGTGGTGTAGAACGGCTCAAACAGCGTATCGAGGTCCTCAATGCCACTGCCATTGTCGCGCACGGTCACGGCGGCTTGAGTGCCACCTGTGACCAATATTTCGATTTGGGGTTCAGATGCGGTTTTACAAGCATCAAAGGCGTTTCTCAGCAGATTGACCAAGACCTGTTCCAACCGCACCCGGTCGCCATCGACGATCACCGGCTCCGGCGGCAAGGTGCGAATGATCTCGACCGAGCGCTGTTTGAGTTGCGGCTCCATCATTGAGAGCGCCGAGGACACACAGTCGCGCAGGTCAATCGGCTGAAGCTGATCAGAGCCTTTGCGGGCATAGGATTTGAGCTGTTTGGTGATCGCGGCCATGCGGTTGATCAGGTCGTCAATCCGCCCAAACGAGGCCAAAGCCTCCTCTGAGCGCTTGCGTTTGATCAACAGCCGCGCCCCCGCCAAATAGGTCTTCATCGCCGCCAGCGGTTGGTTCAATTCGTGACTGACCGCCGCCGACATTTCGCCCAGCACGGCCAATTTCGACGATTGCGCCAAGGTCTGCTCGGCAACCTCAAGGCTTTTCTCCGCCCGTTTGCGTTCCAAAATCTCACGCTCAAGCGCCGCGTTCAACAGCCGCAACTCGGCACTTTCACGTTGGAACAAACCCGCTCGTGACACCGCACGCCGCGAGGTCAGGTAAAACACCCCCGAGAGCAACACAGCAAAGCCCATGATCTCAAGCGCCAAAAACCCATTCACCCGCTCGCGCACGCTGGAATAGGCCGTGAAGGAGGTCATCCGCCAGCCGCGAAACGGAATGCGGCTCTCTAAGCGCATCAAGGCCTCACCACCCAAATAGACCTCTGCCGGGTCCGGCGACCAATCGGTGGTGATTTGAAACGCCCGTTCAATCGCGGTCGGCGCATCGGTGACGGCCAAGGCCTCGGTTTCGGTTTTCGAGCGCCAACGGGGTTCGGTCGACAGGATGATCTGACCTTCCGAGTTGGCCACCACCACCGCGTCGGAAATCCCGGCCCATGTTTTTTCAAATCGGGCCAGATCGACCAGCACCACGATCACCCCAGCCAGCGCGCCGTTGACATCAATCCGGCGGCTGTAGGTGAACTCATAGGCGCCATTGTCGAGCTGGGTGGTTTTGAAAATCGTATCGTTGGAGCGCAGCGCGTCGACGAAATAGGGTGATTGCCGGTTGTTGGCGCCCAAAAGCGAGCGATCTGTCGCCGCCACAACCCGCCCGCTTTCATCCAAAAGTGTGATCCCCGCGGCACCAATTTCTTGGACATAGGAGATCAGATGTTGCGAGGTCTGGGCGAAATCATTGGAATTCAGAGCCCCGACCAAAACCGGGTCGCGCGACAACAGGATTGGAACGATGGAATTGCGCTGAAGCTCGGACAGCAGGTTGCCGGAGTAGAGCGCTTGGCGCACCTCGGCGCGGTTGCGCGTCAGGATGGTGTAGCGTTCGGTCAGAAACAGGTTGGTGACCCAAATCACACCAATGGCCGCCACGACAAACGCAACAAGCGCCAGTCGTCCGGCCCAGGTCATTGTTTTCGGCCTTTTCGGCCCCATCAGGTCGCGGTCACTCATGCGAACAGAATACGCCCGCCCGCCCCGGAGCCGCAAGAGGGCGCGAGAGCGGCTCCGGCGTCAAACCCAGCGGATTTTTGACGGTTTTCAACAATTTGAGCGGAGTTTCGCCACAGAGGAGCCCAATGCGCGGTCCACAGGCGGCTCAGAGTTGACCCACCCTTAACCCGGTTTAGGCAGAGACCACGGCGTCGAGCAGCGCGGCAAAGAACGCAGCGCCGTCTTCATTGCCATGCGCGGGCTCAGACGCCCGTTCCGGGTGCGGCATCATCCCCAAGACGCGGCGGTTCGGCGACAAGATGCCCGCGATGTCGCGATCCGAGCTGTTCGGGTTGTCCAGATAACGGAACGCCACAAGCCCCTCGCCCTCCAACATGTCCAACGTGTCGGCATCGGCGGTGAAATTGCCGTCGTGATGCGCAATCGGGATGCGGATGTGCTGACCTTGAGCATAGGCGGAGGTATAGGGGCTGTCGGTGGTTTCAACGGCCAAGCCAACGGTGCGGCAGATGTATTTCAAATCCCCATTGCGCAGCAAAGCACCGGGCAAAAGCCGCGCTTCGGTGAGCACCTGAAAGCCGTTGCAAATGCCAAAGGCATAGCCGCCACGCTCAACGTGTTTTTTCAACGAGGCCACGACGGGCGAGTTCGCCGCAATCGCGCCACAGCGCAGGTAATCGCCATAAGAAAACCCACCCGGCACGCCGACAACATCGACGCCTTCGGGCAGGTCCGCGTCCTTGTGCCAAACCATCGTAACATCCGCCCCCGCGCGTTTAAGCGCCGTGTACATATCGCGATCACAGTTCGATCCGGGGAATTGCAGAACGGCGGCTTTCATCAGCAGAGCTCCTTGGCAGATAGGCAGATGGGAGGCATTCGCCCGCCTGATACGATGGGACGGGGTTTGGATCAAGTGGGGATTACCCTCGTGTCACCCGGACTTGCCAACAATTGTTGCGCGCGGAACGGATGTCGACAAAGGCGATGTCCTCGCGGGTCAGCAATTCGACGCAATAGGGTTTGATCTCGGATTGTGGCGTGATCCGTCCCGTGCCGTAAACGATGCGCTCCTCCACGGTATAGGCTTTGATCAGATAGTCCGGCGAGCTGGTCAACACCTCCGGGATCTCTGAACTGAAGTAAGGCGGGCACGCCTGTGCGCAAAGAAAGATCGGTCCGGTTTCAGCATAGGGGTGCAGCGCGGAGAACGGTCGATGCGCGCAAATCAGCATCCCCGCCCCTTTGGGCACATGGCACAAACAATGCCGACATGGCGCGGCGTCATAGGGGTTCAACACCCGCTCGGGCGTCTGGCCATTGGCGTCCGGCATGCCCAGACGCAGCGCATGGGTGGTGAGTGTGGGCACTCCTTGAAAGATCATCATAAGGCTCCTGTGTAGATGTGCCTCAGACCTAAAAAGCCGCTTTCATTTTGGCGACCCGAATCCTGTGGAAACGGATTTCGGGGCCAGAGCGCTGTCCCTTGCGCATGACGGAGCTTGAGCAAACAAGGATTGTACACGAGCATCATCGCATGACAGCCATAGAGCGCAAAACACTTGAGCAATTGGAAAAAGACGTGTGGCCTGCGCCGGAATTCGGTTCCTATCTTGTGACAACCTGTCATCAATGGCGTCAAAAACCGTTAAACGCATTCACAGTCCAAGACCTTCGCATCATAATCGGCCAAGGCATTGGCATAAAGTTCCTGCTCCCCAAAGCGATTGAACCCCTTAAGGTAAATCCCTTTTCAGAAGGCGATTTTTATCACGGTGACCGTCTCATACAGGTGCTCAAACTTGCCCCCTGCGTCCTGAAAGCGGACACAGCACTTTACCAGGATTTGATCCATGCAAGCCTTGCCGCCCTTCACTCTCTAGACCCGGTTCTGTCCAATGCAGACCGAGAACGAGTGGAGCGGTTTTTGGAGCCCCCCTGACGACCAGACACAAAGACCTCCAAGCACCCCAATCGCCCAACAAAAAACCGCCCCCAAAGGAGCGGCTTTTCAATGTCTTACAGATCAAACTCAGATCAGAGCAGGGTGATCCGGTAGCTTTCGATCACGGTGTTGGCCAAAAGCTTGTCACACATCTCTTTGATGGTGTCCTCGGACGTGCCATCGGCCAGATCCAATTCGATCACCTTGCCCTGACGGACCTCGTTGACGCCCTCGAACCCAAGCGCGCCAAGCGCGTGTTGGACGGCCGCCCCTTGGGGGTCGAGAACACCGGTTTTCAGCATGACGTCGATGCGGGCTTTCATCGTGGGCAATCCTTTAGGAAGTTAGTTGATCAGGGTCGGCTTGTCGCCGATCGGGCCGTTCGTGGGCAAAACGCCAAGGCGGCGGGCCACTTCGGAATAGGCATCGGTGAGCGAGCCCAAGTCACGGCGGAACACGTCTTTGTCAAGCTTCTGCCCGCTTTCAATATCCCACAACCGGCAGCTGTCCGGTGAAATCTCATCGGCCACGATCAGGCGCATGAAATCGCCCTCCCAAACTCGGCCAATTTCGATTTTGAAATCAATCAATTTGATGCCAACGCCGTACATCACGCCGGACATGAAATCATTCACCCGCAGCGCCAAAGCGACGATGTCGTCGAGGTCCTGCTGCGAAGCCCAACCAAAAGCGATGATATATTCTTCGGGCACCAAAGGGTCGCCCAAAGCATCGTCTTTGTAGGAAAATTCGATGATCGGACGCGGCAGACGCATGCCCTCTTCAAGACCCAGACGTTTCGCCATCGAGCCCGCGGCAAAGTTGCGCACGATGACTTCGAGCGGAATGATCTCGCATTGACGGATCAACTGCTCGCGCATGTTAAGGCGTTTGATGAAGTGGTTCGGCACGCCGATGGCGGTCAGCCCGTTCATGAAAAACTCGGACAAGCGGTTGTTCAACACGCCCTTGCCTTCGATGGTGGCGCGCTTCTCGGCGTTGAACGCAGTGGCGTCATCTTTGAAATACTGGATCAGCGTGCCTGGCTCTGGACCTTCGTACAGGGTCTTCGCTTTGCCTTCATAGATTTTTTTACGGCGCGCCATGGGGCCTCCAAAAGCTGATGGGCCGGGAATCATCGCGACCGGCCTCTTTATGCCGCTCTTTAGGGCAAGGGAACGCCGGGAGCAAGTTCGGTGCCATAATTGCACCCGCCTGAGCCTAAAACTCTGCGCAAACGCCCCCTGCCCGTCGGTCGCGGATTTTACGCGTATAAAGTTTTTGATAAAATTTCACCCAAGTGACTTGATATGTCGCAAAGATAAGTCCCATATTTTAAATAAGATCATCTGTTGAGGAGGAGCCAACAATGACCACATTTGACGAGCGTGAAGCTGCATTTGAATCGAAATTTGCCCATGACGCCGAAGCTCAATTCCGGTTGGAGGCGCGTGCGGACAAAAAAATCGCGCTTTGGGCCGCCGATATTATGGGAAAATCCGCAGCCGATGCTTTGGCCTATGTGGCTGAGGTGATCCGGGCTGATCTGAAAGAATCCGGTGCCGAAGACGTGATCGCCAAAGTTGCCGAAGATCTCGGCGCACGCTCATCCGCCATCGCAATCCGCGAACAATATGCCGCCTTCATGGTCGAGGCTCAAAACGAGCTGACGCAATAAGTTTGGCTTAGCGCCGATCCGACACGCTCGGCTGTGGTCGGGTTTGGTGGGTGTGGTTCAGCCTCTAACAGACACTGTCTATTTTGACGTCACGGCCCGCAGTTATCTTGCGGGCCGTTTTAACATTCCCACCCTCTCACAGCTCCATTTGGTATTTTTGACTGCGCTGCGATCAAATTGAGCCCGGATTAATCGAATCTTGGCAAACCGGGACTAATGCTCACAGACCAATGATGTGTGCGTCTGATCTCTCGGCACGCACCAAAACCCGGCCTCAGGCTCAGCCAAAAGGACCATGTTCGCCATGCGCCACAGTCCGTTCGACATCGAAGAGGCCCTTCGCGCCCCTGCCCCCGTGCGCCCAAAATCCACGCCGGGGCCGTCGCAACTTGGGCGGGCACACGAGGCGAAACCGGATACGACACACGGCTTTCGCGCACTTTTGGGCAAACAGCTTTTGCCGCTGGCCATGACCCTGTTCATCGGTTGGCTGATCTGGGGCAAGATCGCCCATCTCGACCTTGCCGCCATTGCCGCGTCGATCACCACGATCCGCCCCGGACAATGGGGGCTGGCGGGGTTGACCACGTTGGGGAGTTTCTGGGCCGTCGGACAGTATGACCGCGTGCTGCATGCTCAGCTTGGCACTGGCATTTCCGCCCGTGCGGCACGACTGTCTGGCATTGCGGCGATCGGATTGTCGCAATTCTTGGGGTTTGGCGCTTTGACGGGCACGTTGATCCGTTGGCGGATGTTGCCGGAATTGACGCTTTGGCAGGCCGCGCGCCTCTCTGCTGCGGTCGCGCTTTCCTTTTTGGCCGGTTGGGCCGTGGTCGCCGCTGTCGCGGTGCTGGCCTTTCAACCGGACATCCCATGGATGAAATCGCTCGCCACAGGGGCGATTGCGCTGGCAACAGTGATGGCTGTGATCTCAGTCTACCCGCCCGGACCACTGGTGCGTGTGCCCTGGCCCAGTCTACGCGCCATGGGCACGGTCATCGGGCTGGCCGCCTGTGACACCATCCTCGCGGGCCTCGCCCTTTATGCGCTGATGCCCCCCGAGTTGCACCTGGCCATCGGCCAAACCATTTCGGCCTATCTGTTCTCACTGGGCGCGGGCATCATTGGTTCGACACCGGGCGGGGTCGGCCCGTTTGAGGCCACGCTGGCCTCACTGCTCCACACCATTGAACTCGAACAACTTTTGGGAGCGGTTTTGGCATTTCGACTGGTCTATTATGCCCTCCCAGCCACGCTCGCCGGGCTGCTGATCCTGCGCGGACCCCGCTCGTGCTCGCTGTCGCGCGAACCGGGTCTGGTCAAAACCAAAAGCTCCCCCTACCTCACACCTGAAATGGAATTACAGCTGTTTTCTGCCCCGCGGGCTGAAGCCAACCTGTTGCGCACACGTGATTTCTCTCTACTGACATCGGAAAAGGGCTTGCCCGTAGGCCTCGCGGCCCCGATCGGCCAATCGCTTGTCATGCTCTCGGACCCACTTGCCGCACGGGGCTGCCCGTCTGCCGCCCGTGATGCCCTTACCCGCACCGCAGGCATGCGCTACCGTATGCCTGCGATTTATAAATGCGGCGCGCGCATGGCCGCGTCGGCGCGCAGGGCGGGGTGGAAAGTGCTGCCCACAGCACAAGAGGCCTGGCTCGTCCCCGCCGAGTTTTCGCTCGAAGGCTCAAAAACCCGGCAGTTGCGTCGGGTCATCCGCAAGGCCGAAGAGGCGCAGATCAAAGTTCAGGAAGGGTCCCGCGACCTGCCCTTGGCAGACATGGATCGCGTGGCGCAAGAATGGCTCAGGATGCGCGGCAAAGAGCGCGGGTTTTCCATGGGCACCTATGACCGCGATTACATTTCTTGCCAAAGGGTGTTTCTCGCCTATCAGGGCGCAAACCTTGTGGCCTTTATTTCCCTGCACGAAAGTCGCCATGAGATGACGCTGGACCTGATGCGTGCAGGCCCCGCGGCCCCGGATGGCACGATACAGATGCTGATCGTCGAGGCCATTCGTGCCGCGGCTGCCTATGGCTGTCCGCGCCTGTCCTTGGCCGCCGTGCCATGGAACGGTCAGGACGCAGGGGCTTTGACCCGCTGGGTCCGGTCCAAATTCCTGGCAAAATCGGGAGCTGCGGGCCTGCGTCGGTTCAAATCCGCTTTTGCCCCGCAGTGGGAAACGCTCTATCTCGCCGCGCCTTCGCGCTTGGCTCTTGTGGTGGCGGGCATGGATGTGTTGCGCCGGGTGACAGCGCCGCCGCCCAAACCGACCGCGAACCCGATGAAGGCCTCACGCTTTGCCACGCACCGCACATTGCATGTGTTTCGCCGCCGACCAAGGCCCACGGACTGATCCAGCCTTGCGCATGATGAACAGGCGAATGTGCAGCGCGCTCATGATCTTTATGACCTGATTGAATTTGATAAATCGGGCCAGACATGTCACATGGGCTACAAATCCCCGGTCGGTCCGCCCGTCCGGGACGTTTTTCTTTGTCCGCGCGCCCCGCGCGCCCCCTTACTTCAGTCCCCCGGAGCCGCCATGACCGACGCCCCCCTGCCCAACGCCCTCTCCAAACTTCTCGAAACCCGCGATTGGCTGATGGCTGATGGGGCGACGGGGACAACGCTGTTTAACATGGGGCTGTCCTCTGGCGATGCGCCGGAGCTTTGGAATGTCGACAAACCCGAAAACATCACCCAGCTGTATTTGGGCGCGGTTGAGGCCGGATCTGACATTTTCCTCACCAACTCCTTTGGTGGCACCGCCTCGCGGTTGAAACTGCACAAATCCGAACACCGCGTGCATGAGCTGAACAAAGCCGCCGCCGAAATCGGCCGCAATGTCGCCGACCGCGCCGGGCGTGTGGTGATCGTGGCCGGGTCTATGGGACCGACTGGCGAGATCATGGAACCGATGGGGCCGCTCTCATATTCTGCCGCCGTCGAAATGTTCCACGAACAGGCCGAGGGGCTGAAAGCCGGAGGGGCCGATGTGGCGTGGATCGAAACGATCTCTGCCGCCGACGAATATAAAGCCGCCGCAGAAGGCGCAGCTTTGGCCGGACTGCCTTGGGTTGGCACTATGAGCTTTGACACGGCGGGGCGCACCATGATGGGCGTCACCTCTGCGCAACTTGCGGATATGGTTGAAAAAATGGCAACGCCGCCCGTGGCGTACGGCGCCAACTGCGGCACCGGCTCCTCGGATTTGTTGCGCACGGTTTTGGGCTTTTCCGCTCAGGGCCATGAGCGCCCGATCATCGCCAAAGGCAACGCCGGCATCCCGCGCTACATGGATGGGCATATCCATTATGATGGCACGCCCGAATTGATGGGTGATTACGCCTGTATGGCGCGCGATGCGGGGGCGACGATCATTGGCGGCTGCTGCGGCACTACGCCCGAACATTTGCGTGCCATGAAAGAGGCGCTTGAAACCCGTCCGCGCGGCGAGCGTCCGACGTTGGAACAGATCACCGCGAAACTTGGCGGCTTCTCATCGGCCTCCGATGGCACCGACGACAAGGGCCCCGCCAAACGCGAACGCTCCGGCCGCCGCCGGGCCCGCGATTGATCCATACCTAATCCATAGAGGACCCACTATGATCCGCCCGGTCTCAGAACAGGCTCAGTTGATCGCCCGCTTTGGGCGGCACCGCGAACAGATCCTGTCTGAGCGCGGGCAGCTTTGTCATGAGGCCGGTACGGTTGAGCGCGAGATCAAAACGTTTGGCCATCAACTCGGCCCATTCGCCCTCCCCCTTCATCCGCTTGCCCCAATGGCTGTCGTAAACCTGACCGCCATGCAACTCGCGCACGCGGTTCATCACCCGTTGCGCCCGGTCGGGCACATGGGTGGCCAGCCAATCCTCAAACAGGGGCGCAACCTCCAGGGGCAACCGCAACATGATATAGTTTGCGGCCTTGGCACCGTGACTGGCGGCGGCTCCCATGATGGCCTCCAACTCGTGATCGGTCAGCGCCGGGATGATTGGTGCAATCATGACGCGCACGGGGATGCCCGCATCCGCCAAAAGGCGCATTGTTTTCAACCGCCGCGCCGGCACCGGCGCACGGGGTTCGAGTTGCCGCGACAGGCGCGAGCCCAGCGTGGTGACAGACAAGCCAACTTGAACCAGACCCTTTGCGGCCATGGGTTTCAACAGATCAATATCGCGTTCGATCAACGTGCCTTTGGTGGTGATCGTGAGCGGATGATTGTGCGCGCAGAGCACCTCAATCAGCGCGCGCATCACCCGATCGCGCGCCTCAATCGGTTGGTAGGGATCGGTGTTGGTGCCAATGGCGATCGGGTCCACAGTGTAAGATGGGGCGCTGAGTTCGCGGGCCAAGACCTCGGCTGCGCCTTTTTTGCGGGTCAGCCGGGTTTCAAAATCCAAGCCCGCAGACAGGCCGAGGTAGGCATGGGTGGGCCGCGCGAAACAGTAGGAACAGCCGTGTTCGCAGCCCCGATACGGGTTGATCGAGCGATCAAACGGGATGTCGGGACTGTCATTGCGGGTGATGATTTTGCGCGGGCGTTCGTCCACCGTGGTGGTGCGCGCGATGGTTTGCTCCAACTCGGCATCCCAGCCGTCGATAAAGGTTTCACGCGCCAGCCGTTCAAAGCGTCCGCTGGCGTTCGACTGCGCGCCACGCGCCTTGGGCACCAGCCCAAGCGGCAGCGTATCAGCAAGCATATCTGGGTGTTGAGTGGAATCATGAGCCATGCCCAAGATGTAGAACAAAATGAGAACATTTGCCAGTCCCCTTTGCATGGGATTTGGCAGAAATCACCGCACACAGAGGCGCAGTATGGCGCTGTCCAAGAAGGAATTGCAGATGTCTGACAATGAAGACGACCTGATCCTGTCCGATCTCAACGACGACGAATTGACCGAACAGATGATGGATGACCTGTATGATGGTCTGAAAGACGAGATCGAAGAGGCCGTGCGCATCCTGTTGGAACGGGAGTGGACCCCTTATAACATCCTGACCAAAGCGCTGGTCTCAGGGATGCAGATCGTCGGCGATGATTTCCGCGACGGGATTTTGTTTGTCCCCGAAGTGCTGCGCGCGGCGCAGGCGATGAAGGGCGGCATGGCGATCCTGAAGCCGCTTTTGGTCGAAACAGGCGCGCCAAAAATGGGCAAAATGGTCATTGGCACAGTCAAAGGCGACATCCATGACATCGGCAAGAACCTTGTGGCGATGATGATGGAGGGCGCGGGGTTTGAGATCATCGACCTGGGCATCAACACCGAGGCCGCAAGCTACATCGGTACGGCAGAGGCCGAAGGTGCGGATATCATTGGCATGTCCGCGCTGTTGACCACGACCATGCCTTACATGAAAACCGTGATCGAGAGCCTGACCACTCAAGGCCTGCGCGACAAATATATCGTGCTCTGTGGCGGTGCGCCTCTGAACGAAGAATTCGGCCGGGCCATCGGTGCGGATGCCTATTGTGATGATGCGGCGATTGCAGTGGAAACCGCGAAACGCCTGATCGCCGCGCGCCACAATCAGATCTAACCGCGTGCCCACGAACGCAGGAGCCAGACATGAGAATTGACAAATTGGCCTTAATCCTCGTCGTCGTGGGCGGCGCTATTTTTGGGACGCTGTGGTTGGGCTCCATGATTTTGGCCAGTTTGCAAATGCCCCTGATGTGGCCCGTGGTGATCGTCGCCCTCATCGTGGGCTACATAGCTTGGCGCGTGCTGGAGGACCGTCTGTCCAGCGCCGAAGATGATCATTACGACAAAATTGAAAAGTAAAAGGGTCTATAAATGCTTGTATTGACAACTGAAACCGTCGCCGGGAGAGAGGTGTCCGTCTCTCTTGGACTGGTGCGTGGCTCGACGGTGCGCGCCAAACACATCGGCTCTGACATTGTCGCATCCCTGCGCAATATCGTCGGCGGCGAGGTGAAAGAATATGCCTCCCTGTTGGCCGGAGCCCGCGAACAGGCAATGGACCGGATGATCGCAGAGGCCACAGCACTTGGCGCAGATGCGATTGTCGCGGTGCGGTTTCAAACTTCGGCCATCGCCCAATCCGCTTCTGAGGTCATGTGCTATGGGACCGCGGTCAAACTGACATGAAACCCATCCCGCTCAGCGACGAGACCCTGCGCGATCAGGGCCTCGACCAAATCGGCACAGGCAAGACCTTGGTCATCGCCTGTGGTGCTTTGGCACGCGAGGTTTTGGCCCTGATTGCGGCCAACGGGTTGGATCATCTGACGCTGACCTGCCTGCCCGCGATCTTGCACAACACGCCCGAAAAAATCACCCCGGCGGTGGAGGCCACGATCCTCAAGCACCGGGGGAATTATGATCATATTCTCGTGGCTTACGGGGATTGTGGTACGGGCGGGCAGTTGCAGGATTTATGTGAGAGATACGGCGCGGACATGATCTCTGCTCCGCATTGCTATTCGTTTTTTGAAGGGGCCGAGGTCTTTGCCGCCCATGGCGAAGTCACAAGTTTCTATCTGACGGACTTTCTCGCCCGGCAATTTGACGCCTTTGTGTGGAAACCTTTGGGATTGGACCGCTACCCGGATTTGCGTCACATGTATTTCGGTAACTACGAAAAACTGGTCTATCTGGCGCAGACAGAGGATGCGGAATTGACCGCGACGGCGCGTGTTTGTGCCGACCGTCTGGGCCTAACATTCGAGCGCCGCTTGACAGGCTACGGCGATCTTGAGCGGTTTATCAACGCCTGATGTCAATCACGCAGTGGCTCTGGCCGCCGTTTCACGAATGCGGGTGATCATCGCCCGCACCCCGTTTGAGCGTTGCGCGGAGAGGTGTTCGTCCAACCCCAGACGGGCCAATTCCGCATGGGCATCAACGTCCAGAACTTCGGGCAAGGTCAGACCGGCGTAGAGCTCATGCAGGATCGCGATCAGGCCCTGAACGATCATCGCATCAGAGGCCCCGGCAAAATCAAACCGCCCCTCTTCGATCGTCGGCACCAACCAGACCTGCGAGGCACAGCCCTCAACCTTGGTCGCGGCCACTTTGAACGCGTCATCCAAGGGGGCGAAGGCCTTGCCCATCTCGATCACATGGCGATAGCGGTCCTCCCAATCGTCCAGAAACTCAAAAGTTTCAACGATGTCTTCAAAGCGCTCCGTCGCCATCGGGTCTCTCCTTGTTCCGTTGCTGTGTCACATAAGGCGTCTGGGGGCGAAGGTCCAGCATCCGCGCCGATTGCGGCCCTTTTCAAGCCTGCTGTTTTCAGGTAGCCCTTGGTCAAAGAGATTTATGGGGAGAGGCCCGATGCGGCGTCAGGTGATTGTTTCTGGGCTGGTGCTCATGTTGGTAACGGGCTGTGCCACGATCAAAGAGTCGCGGATCAACCCCCTGAATTGGTTTGGAAAGTCCGAACCTGTCACGGTACTGAATGATGGCACCGCTGTCACCGTCCTGCCGTCTCTCGCACCGCGCAAAGGCTATCCGAATTTCGTCGACACCCGGCCCTTGGCCCCCGTCATTTCGGATGTCACAGTGGTCAGATCGGCCTCCGGCGCAATCATCACCGCCACCGCAACCTTGCCCACGCTTGGCTATTTCGATGCCGAACTGGTCCGCGTTGCCTCCGATCGGGCCGATGTCGCCGCCTATGAGTTCCGCCTGCGCCCGCCAACATCAAACGCGCCCACCGGCACCGCCGCACAACGTCAGATCACCGCGGCCAAATCGCTGTCGAACGAAGAGATTGCGGGCATTCGCACCATCGTGGTCAAAGGGGCCGCAGGCGCGCGTCAAATTCGTCGCTAAAACGGCGCTAAAACGGCGGGGACCAGCCTCTGGCCCGCCTTTACATCCCGGCTCTGCCAAGACATCCTGCGCCTAGACGAAATACCAAAGAGGCGCGCGATGTCCCCCAACTCTCCCCGCAATATCATCATCGACACCGATCCGGGCCAAGACGACGCCATGGCGATCCTGTTGGCGCTTGGTTCGCCCGAAGAGGTGAACGTCCTCGGCATCACCGTGGTTGCCGGAAACGTGCCTTTGGCGTTGACCGCGAAGAACGCGCGCAAGGTCTGCGAAGTGGCTGGGCGGCCCGATGTCAAAGTGTTCGAAGGCTGCGACCGCCCGCTGGCGCATACGTTGGTGACGGCAGAGCATGTGCATGGCAAAACCGGGTTGGACGGCATTGAATTGCCTGAGCCAAAGATGCCGATCCAGGATCAACACGGCGTTGATTTCATCATCGACACAGTGCGGGCGCACCCTGCTGGCACAGTGACGCTCTGTCCTTTGGGGCCTTTGACCAATATTGCGACGGCTTTCAACAAAGCGCCGGATATTGTTGAAAAGGTTCAGGAAATCGTCTTGATGGGGGGTGCATATTTTGAGGTCGGCAATGTCACTCCCGCCGCCGAATTCAACATTTACGTTGACCCAGAAGCCGCTGATATTGTGTTCAAATCTGGCGTCAAACTAACCGTTATGCCACTCGATTGCACCCATAAGGTGCTGGTGACCGCGCCGAGGCTTCAGGCCTTTCGCGATTTCGGCACCCATCTGGGCGATGTTGTGGCCGGGTGGCTGGACTTTTTTGAGCGCTTCGATGTGGAAAAATATGGCTCTCTGGGCGGGCCGCTGCATGATCCGACCGTGATCGCCTATCTGATCAAACCGGACTTGTTTTCGGGGCGGTTTATCAATGTCGAGATCGAGACCCACTCCGATCTGACCCGCGGCATGACCGTTGCCGATTGGTGGGGGGTCACAGATCGCGCGCCAAATGCGATGTTTATGGGCGAGGCGGATGCGGACGGATTTTTCGCGCTTTTGACCGAACGGGTGGCGCGACTGAACGGATGCGCTAAGTAAACTTGTGACACGAAACGGAGGGCGCACTATGGTCCAATCTGAGGTCCAATTCGACAACAGCTACGCCCGCCTGCCAGAGCGGTTTTTCACTAAAATCGCCCCCGAAGAGGTGCCCGCCCCCGAGATGGTGTTGTTCAACACAGAACTGGCGGCGCAGTTGGGTGCCTCTGATTGGGACGCGGCTGTGTTTGCCGGAAATGTGATCCCGGACGGGGCCGATCCTTTGGCGCAGGTCTATGCCGGGCACCAATTCGGTGGCTGGTCGCCGCGTTTGGGTGACGGGCGCGCGGTGTTGTTGGGCGAGGCGATCACAGAGCAAGGCCGGTTTGACATCCAGCTCAAAGGCGCGGGCCGCACCCCCTATTCGCGCAATGGCGACGGGCGGGCATGGATCGGTCCGGTGTTGCGCGAATTTATCGTCAGCGAATTTATGCAGGCCGCCGGAGTGCCGACCACGCGGGCCTTGGCCGCCGTGCGCACCGGCGCGCGGGTGCAACGCGAACGCGCCTTTCCCGGCGCGATCCTGACGCGGGTGGCCGCCAGTCATATTCGCGTCGGCACGTTTCAATATTTCACCGCGCAAGAGGATTTAGAGGCGGTGAAACGTCTCGCCGATCACGTCCGCGCCCGACATTTCCCCGAAGCTGACGGCACGCTGGGTCTTTATGAGGCGATCCTTGCGGCTCAGGCACGCCTGATCGCCAAATGGATGGGACTGGGCTTTGTCCATGGGGTGATGAACACTGACAATATGGCCATCTCCGGCGAGACCATCGACTATGGGCCCTGCGCCTTTATCGACGGCTATTCGCCCAAGGCGGTGTATTCCTCAATCGACCGACAGGGCCGCTATGCCTATGAGCAACAGCCCTCGATCGCGCATTGGAACCTGGCGCAGCTTGGGTCGTGCTTTGTGCCGTTGATGGAGGCCGAACTTGGGTCGCAAGCGCAGGCGATTGACGCACTCTCCGAGGCATTGAACCGTTTCCCCGCGCTTTACCAAGCCGAATGGCGGCAGGTGTTTGGGGCCAAAATCGGCCTTGCGGATGCGGGTGAGGATGATGTGGCCTTGATCCAAGATCTGTTGGCTTTGATGGCCAAGAACGGGGCCGATTTCACCAATGTGTTCCGTGGCTTGTCGGACGGCACTGCACGGGATTGGATGTTGGATCGCGAGGCATTTGATCGCTGGTCTGAGCGTTGGCAGGCGCGGCGGCCGTCGGATTATGCCGCCCTGATGGCGCGCGCCAACCCGGCCGTGATCCCGCGCACGCATCGGATTGAGCAGGCGATTGAGGCCTCTTTGGCGGGCGATGACAGTTTGGCAAAGCGTCTTGTGCGGGTGTTGTCCACACCATTTGATCTGGCGGAGGCGGACCGTGACTTGATCCAACCGCCCGCCGAGGATGAGGTGGTGGCGCAGACGTTTTGCGGCACTTAGGGGGCTAGGAGAGGCCGGGGGAGAGAGCGGGTTATTTGGAGCGGTATTTGCCAAACAAACGGGCATTGCGGGTGATGAAATCACGAAACAATCCGGCAAACGGCCCCGCAAACAGCGAACCTTGGTCACGCGCCACATAGAGCGCGCCTGAGATCGCTCCGATCAAGCCGCCCCCCGCATCGACGATCAAATCCCACATCGTGTCTTGCAAGCCGGATTTTTGCATATTGGTGCCAAAGGCTTGGTCCATCGCGTATTCAAAAATCTCCCAGAGCGCGCCGATGGACATGGCAAAGCAAAAGGCAAACATGCCGATGGCCCAAGGCGGTGCGGCGTAGCGATCGCCTTGGAACAGCATGAAAATCGCGACAAACCCGATCAAACCAAAGCCAAGCGCGGAGCCTGCGTGCAGCACCACATCCCACCACCAATAGCGATTGTAGAAATCGCCGACCTCGCCCAAAAACAACGTCGCAAACAGGAACAGCACAATCCCGGCCATGAATGAGCGCGGGATGTAGATGTGATAGCGCTTTGCAAACAGCATCGGCAAAAGCGTCAGCCCAAAAGTACCGAGCGCCACGAAGGACGAGGTGTAGCGCGCCGTGATCAGCCCGGCACAACATTCAAAAATCAGCGCCAGCCACACCAGCCGCATCACCAATGGCTGAGATCGGGCGTTTTTGAGCAAGCGTTTCATAGCGGTCCTTCATCGTAGCGCCGCACGAAAAGGGCGGCCAAAACAAGACCCGGTCGACGGGGTGCAATCCGGGGTCTGCGATCTTATGTTACTCTTATGATGCCAGCAAAGGAAATGGGCGCACTGCGCCTCGCCTCGTATAACCTGCGCAAATGCCGTGGGACAGATGGGCTGCGCGCGCCGGGGCGTATCTTGGATGTGATCAACACGATGGATGCCGATGTGGTGGCGCTACAAGAGGCCGACATGCGATTGGGGGCACGCCCGGCCGCCCTGCCCGCCCGGATGATCGACACCCATACGGATTTTGTCGCACTCCCGCTCAACACCTCCCCGGTGTCTTTGGGATGGCATGGCAACGCGATTTTGCTGCGCAAAGGGACGGTGGCGGAGGCCACGCATCGGCTCACCCTGCCAGGGCTGGAGCCGCGCGGCGCGGTGGCCGTAGATCTGCCGGGACTGCGGATTGTGGGGGTTCATCTTGGGCTGTTGCGCGCATCGCGGCAAAAGCAACTCCATGCCATTCTTGATCAATTGCGCGCGTTTGACACCCGCCCCACGGTGATCTTGGGCGATTTCAACGAATGGTCCGCGCACAGAGGTCTCGATCCGCTGCGCGACGCCTTTGACATTCTTGCCCCCGGTCGCAGCTTTCACGCCGCGCGCCCGATGGCCGCGCTGGACCGGATCGCTCTCACCGGGGAGCTTGACATGCGCGACGCCGGGGTGATGGAAACGCTCCTGTCGCGTCGGGCCTCCGATCATTTGCCGATCTGGGCCGATGTGGCACAGCGGGGTGCGCAAACTTTCCCCTAGGCGCGCGCGCCTCGCCTGATAAACAGACGGGATTGACTGACAAAGGCTCTCCCTTATGACACTTCTGCAAATCGCCTCGCTTTTGATCGTCCTCGCCGGCGCGTTTGGCGCGATCAATTACCTTTTTCTCAAACTCCCCTCCTCCATCGGCATCCTCGTCGTCGCCCTGATCGCCTCGCTGGTGGTCATCGGGTTGGACGCGATTTTCCCCGCCTCTCTGGTCGAAGAAACCATCCGCTCCGAGGTCATGGCCTTTGATTTCTCGGACACATTGCTGGAGGGCATGTTGGGCCTGTTGCTGTTTGCAGGGGCATTGCATGTCAAAACCTCGGATTTGCGCGCACAATGGGTGCCGGTGTTTTTGATGGCCACCTTGGGCGTGGGCCTCTCAACCGTGGTGGTTGGCGTGGGCTTTAGCTGGATGACCGGGATGCCGTTGTTGATCGCGCTGACCTTTGGGGCGCTGATTTCGCCGACCGATCCGGTGGCCGTGTTGGGCGTGTTGCGTCAGGCGTCTTTGCCGAAAAGTCTTGAGACCAAAATCGCCGGAGAAAGCCTGTTCAATGATGGGGTTGGCTATGTGGTTTACCTTGTTTTGGTTGGATTGGCCTTTGGGGTGACGGGAGGACATGGCGATGCGCATGGTTCGGACAATGCGGTGCAAGGCGCGGCGAAACTCTTTGCTCAAGAGGCCATTGGCGGCGCGCTTTTGGGGCTGATTTTGGGCTGGCTGACCTTCCGCGTCATGCGGTTGATTGATGATTACGCGCTGGAGGTGTTGATCACCCTCGGGCTGGCGTTTGGCGGCTACGAGCTTGCCGTGGCGCTGGAAGTCTCTGCGCCGATCATGGCGGTCTGTGCCGGGCTGTTGATCGGTGATGTCGGCGCAAAATACGGCATGTCGGAGGAAACCCGGCGCTATGTCGATGCGTTTTGGAAGATGATTGACGAGATCCTCAACGCCATCCTGTTCTTGATGATCGGCTTTGAAGTCTTTGCCGTGGCCTTTGACATGTCGTCGGTTTTGGGCGGCGCAATGGCGATCCTTCTGGCGCTTTTGGCCCGCCTCACCTCCGTGGCCGTGCCTGTGCTGTTGCTCAAACCGTTTCGGTCCTTTTCCAAAGGCACCATCCCGATCATGACATGGGGCGGGCTGAAGGGCGGCATCTCGGTGGCGCTCGCCCTCTCACTGCCGGACAGTGAATGGAAGCCGGTGATCCTGACCGCGACCTATATCGTCGTGGTGTTTTCGATCATCGTTCAGGGCCTGACAGTGGCCAAATTGGCCAAACGTGTGGGCCGCGAACCGGGGTTGAACGTATGACGACCTATCTGACCTATGATGTCTTCACCGATCGTCCTTTTGGCGGCAATCCTTTGGCGGTGATCCCCGATGCGGCACATCTGCCCGAGGATCAGTTGCAAAAGATTGCGCGGGAATTCAACTATTCCGAAACGGTGTTTCTTTTACCGCCACAAGACCCGGCCAACACCGCTCGCCTGCGGATCTTTACACCAACGATGGAGGTGCCCTTTGCCGGACATCCAACCATCGGTGCGGCTGTGGCGCTCTCCGAGTTGGGGCACGGGCCGCAAATGCGGTTGGAATTGCCCGTTGGGGTGATCGCAGCGGAGGCCAAGGATGGCACCGCCGCGTTTACCGCGTCGCAGCCGCTGGACATCCTCGCGGAGCCCGCCCCCGACTTGGTGGCACGCGCTTTGGGCCTTATGGTGTCCGATCTGGCCACCGCCCCGGTGATGGCCAGCATGGGTTTGCCCTTTACCTTTGTCGAATTGACTTCGCGGGCGGCTCTGTCGCGCATCACCCTCGACATTGCGGCCCTGCGCGACGGTCACGCCCGCCACCCCGAGGGCCTGGATTTTGCTCTGGCGCCCTATGTGCGCGATGGCGAGACGATCCACATGCGGATGTTTGCGCCGTTGGATAATATTCCCGAAGACCCCGCGACCGGATCTGCGGCGGCGGCGTTAGGGCGTTTGCTCTGTGAGGACCTGGGGCGCGATCTGTCTTTGGTGATCCACCAAGGCGAAGACATGGGGCGCGCCTCCCGCATCTTCGTGACCGCCACGCCAAAGGCCGTGACCATCCAAGGTCACGCGGTCCGAATGATGCAAGGACAGCTCTGCTTTTAGCCGCCCAGATAGGCCCTGCGCCGCAAACCGCCTTTTCATCCGAGCGAGCAAAAAGCGGGCTGGACCATTCCGGCCCGTTTTTCTACCCTAGACCCACATTCACCCGGAGGCCCGATGTCCACCACGATCCTATCTCGTTGCGAGGCCAAGGGGCTGCGCCTGACCGAACAGCGTCGCGTGATTGTCTCTGTGCTCGAAGAAGCGCAGGATCATCCCGATGTCGAAGAATTGCATCGGCGCGCCGCCGCCAAGGATCAGGGCATTTCGCTGGCCACGGTATACCGCACGGTGAAATTGTTTGAAGAGCGCGGAATTTTGGAAAAGCTGGCCTTTGGTGATGGTCGTGCCCGTTATGAGGCCGCAGATCGCGCCCATCACGATCACCTGATCGACATCGAAACCGGCCAAGTGATCGAATTTGTCGACCCAGAAATCGAGGCCCTTCAAAAACAGATCGCAGATCGGCTGGGCTATGATCTTAAGGGCCATCGCTTTGAACTTTATGGTGTGCGCAAAAAGCCCTGACCCCTTTTTTGCATCCCCCATCTGCGGCTTTGATCCGGGGTGAGGGCTTGCGAGAGGCGCCAGAACACGGCAAGCGGGAAAGCAACACAAAGGGCCGCCCCGATGAACAATCTCAATGCCATCCTCCTCGTCGTCGCCGCTATGGCCAGTTTCACGGTCGAGGATATGTTTATCAAACGTCTCTCGGAGACCCTACCCGTGGGCGAGATTTTGGCGTTGATCGCGATTGGGAGCTGTCTGGCTTTTGGCCTCATTGCGCGGATCAAGGGCAATGTGATTTTTGCCCGACGCAATTGGCGGCCTATGGTTTTGGCCCGCGCCGGAACCGAAGCCTTTGCCGCGTTGTCCTTTGCCACAGCGTTGTCTTTGGTCGATATTTCCACCGTCGGTGCCGTGTTTCAATCCATGCCTTTGGTCGTGACCATGGGAGCGGCTTTGTTTTTGAATGAATCCGTCGGCTGGCGGCGCTGGATGGCGATTGTCATCGGCTTCATCGGAGTTTTGATGATCATCCGCCCCGGACTTTCCGGCTTTGAACCTGAGGCCTTGTGGGTGCTCGTGGCCGTCCTTTCCGTGGCGATCCGCGACCTGATGACCCGCGTTATGGACGCTGCGGTGCCCTCCAATGTGGTGTCGTTTCAGGCCTATCTGACGGTCGCCGTTGCATCCATCGCAATGCTTGCGCTCACCCCCGGCACGCCGCCGGTAAGGCCCGATACCCCTGAGGCGCTGATGGTCCTCGCCGGGATCGTGTTTGGCACCATTGGCTATGCCTGTATCGTGGCCGGGATGCGATTGGGCGATGCCTCCGCTGTCACCCCCTTTCGCTACACCCGTCTGGTGTTCACCATGTTGGTGGGGATCGTGGTGTTTGGCGAACGACCCGACCTGATGACCTACCTCGGCTCCACGCTGATCATCGCCTCCGGCCTCTACGCCTACCTGCGCGAACGCAAACTGGCGCGGCTGTCGGTGGCGACGCTGGCCGATGAGGTGCAAACACACGGGTTTTGAGGGGGACCTGATGAAGTGAAAACATGGATGAAAGGCGTGATCTGCGACGGAAATATGCGGAGTTGATTGCGACTATAGACAACGACTTCGTCTATGAAATTTGCGTTAAATACCCTGAGTATGCACAGGATAAGCCAAAGTGAGGTCCGTCTGCGTAGGGCTCAAATGCACCATTTGCCCAAACCATGACGAACCACTTGCGTCCGATCCCCCCACTTTGACCCAAATCAGTTACCGCTAACGCCACTTCTGTCATACAACCCCCAAAGAAGCGCGCGATGTTAGCGCTCAATTGTTGACGCGCGCGTCTTGACTGGTATCAAAGCACCAACGTGACGCGCGAGACTTGCGCCGAACACCCATGCTACCCAATCTCACAAAGGGACCTCCGCCATGAGCACCATCATCGACATCATCGGCCGCGAAATTCTTGACAGCCGGGGCAACCCCACCGTCGAAGTCGACGTTATTCTGGAAGACGGCACCATGGGCCGCGCCGCTGTCCCGTCAGGGGCCTCGACCGGCGCGCATGAAGCCAATGAAAAACGCGACGGCGATAAATCCCGTTACATGGGCAAAGGCGTTTTGGAAGCTGTGGCTGCGGTCAATGGCGAGATTTTGGAAGCGCTCGTCGGTATGGATGCCACCGAGCAAGAAGCCATCGACGCGGTGATGATGGAACTCGACGGCACGCCGAACAAATCCCGCCTTGGCGCCAACGCCATTTTGGGCGTCTCTTTGGCCTGTGCCAAAGCCGCCGCCGATTACTCCGCCCTGCCGCTCTACCGTTACATCGGTGGGTCGTCCGCGCGCATCCTGCCGGTGCCGATGATGAACATCATCAACGGCGGCGAACATGCCGACAACCCGATCGACATTCAGGAATTCATGATCATGCCGGTCTCTGCCGCGACCATCAAAGAGGCCATCCGCATGGGCTCCGAAGTGTTCCACACGCTGAAAAAAGAGCTTTCCGCGGCGGGCTACAACACCGGGATCGGCGACGAGGGTGGCTTTGCGCCCGCCATCAACTCCGCCCGCGAAGCGCTTGATTTCATCATGAAATCCATTGAGAAAGCCGGCTACAAACCGGGCGAGGACATCTACCTCGCGCTGGACGCCGCCTCGACCGAATATTACGTCGATGGCAAATATGAAATGAAGGGCGAAGGCAAATCTTTGACCTCCGCCGAGAACGCCGATTACCTTGCCGCGCTTTGTGCCGATTACCCGATCATCTCGATCGAAGACGGCATGGCCGAGGACGATTGGGCCGGTTGGAAACTGTTGACCGAGAAACTGGGCGACAGCGTGCAACTCGTCGGTGACGATCTGTTCGTGACCAACCCGGTGCGCTTGGCCGACGGCATTGCGCAGGGCGTGGCCAACTCGATGCTGGTCAAAGTCAACCAGATCGGCACCCTGTCGGAAACCCTCAAAGCCGTCGATATGGCCCACCGCGCCCGCTACACCAACGTGATGTCGCACCGCTCCGGCGAAACCGAAGACGCCACCATCGCCGATCTGGCTGTGGCGACCAACTGTGGCCAAATCAAAACCGGCTCGCTGTCGCGGTCTGACCGGATGGCCAAATACAACCAGTTGATCCGCATCGAGGAACAATTGGGCGCAACGGCGGAATATGCCGGGCGGTCGATTTTGAAGAAGTAAGGCCGTGAGCCACGGCAAGCATGTGCTTGCTGCGCTTGACGAAACAACGAAAGCCCCGCCAAATGGTGGGGCTTTTTATATTCTTAAGTGGTGAATTTACATGCCGAAAAAATTGATTATCTTTGGCAACGGGTTAGGCATGGCGCTCAACCCAGGCCATTTTCTTCTTACGAATGCTATGACGCGCGTCTGGACCTGCCCCACTCGGCTTGCAGAGGGCGAGAAGACGACACTTGGTTCATTAAAAGGTATTGAAACGGCCACAGGCCCCAAAAATGAAGATGAACTTGCGACGGCACAAGTTGCGCTCGCTTATTTGTCGTCGTTTCGGGCTGAGCTAGGGGATGAAGCTCTCAACGAATGGTTCAAGGACGATGCACTCAATTACCCCGGCACATTAAATAAGTACGTTTTTGAAGTGGCATACGAGCTATACAGCTACTGTATACCAGAAGAAAAAAAGGAAATTTGGAATGATTTCTTAACCAACCTTATCTGCTTCATCCGCGATACACGCTCTCACGTCGCGACACTTAACTATGACGACTTACTTTATGCCCCGTTTGTTGACGGCCACCGTATCCAAGAAGGTAATGATGTGGTCAATTTCTCACTATCACAAAAAGCCACAGAAGGCACGAACAATGCTCCCTATCTTCGAGATGGTTTTCTAAGGGGGTCGTTCACCCCTGAGACTTTCAGCTATAAAGGCGACTGCGGATACTACCTGCACCTACACGGATCACCATTGTACGTAAGCGACACCGATGCTCGAAAGCTAAATAGGAGCGAGGTTGCGGCCTCCACCAGAACATTGCAACGCCATATCGTTCTTGCAAACCGCAATGACAAAGAAACCATCATCCGTCGCTCAGAAATCCTATCTGACTATTGGGACAATCGGCTTCCAAAGTGCATTGCCGACGCAGAAGAGATTATTCTTTTTGGGTATAGCGGCCTCGACCTTCACTTAAACGAACTGATCAGAGAGAAGCGCGAAGGCCCGATTCACGTCATTGAATGGAGCGAATCAACACATTATCCTCTGTCCGATGAGGGAGATGTAGTTGAAGATAACGCCGTAACCGCCAAAGTGTTTTGGGAGACAATTCTATCAGTGCCTTCTGAGAACGTTCATTGCCTCGACAACATTCTCGACTTTAAAGAATGGTCCAATCCAGACGATTACCACCCTACTGACAACTCCTAAATAAGCATCCCATGACCCACACATCCCCTCTCCCCGCCTCGCCTCTTCCTGACGGCCTCCATCCCCTCCCCTCCGGCAAGCTGGCGGCGGTGGTAACGTATCTTGAGATGTCTCAACGCCCCGCGCCGCGCGATGTGGCGGTGCCTGAGGGCGTGACCTTGCTGGCCTATGAGGCGGCGGATTTGGCGTGGTATCGCGGGCTGTATCGCGCGGTTGGCGAGGATTGGTTGTGGTTCTCGCGGCTGTATATGGAGGATGCGGCGCTGGCGGCGATCCTGCATCACAAGGATGTCGAGGTCTATGCGTTGCGCAAAGATGGGCGGGACTTGGGGCTGTTGGAATTGGACTTCCGCGACCCGGACAACACGGAGCTTGCGTTTTTTGGCCTCTCGAAAGAGCTGATCGGCACGGGTGCGGGACGGTGGATGATGGAGCGGGCCTTGGATTTGGCGTTCAAGCGCCCGATCAGGCGGCTGTTCGTACACACCTGTACGCTTGATAGCCCGCAGGCGGTGGGATTTTATATCCGCTCAGGCTTTGTTCCCTACGGCCGCGCTATCGAAGTGATGGACGACCCGCGCATGAATGGGCCGGTGCGGGGCGATGCGGCCGGACATATTCCCAAGATTTGAGAGAGATTTTCCATGAGCGCCCCCACCGCCGACGCACTGATCCAACGCCTGAATTTACAGCCACATCCCGAGGGCGGATATTTTCGCCAGACATGGGTGGCAGAGGCCAAAGATGGCGCACGTCCGGCGGGAACCTGCATCTATTTCCTGCTGAAAGCGGGCGAAAACAGCCATTGGCACCGCGTTGATGCGGTCGAAATCTGGCACTACTACGCAGGGGCACCGCTGGTCCTGTCACTGTCCGAAACGGACAGAGGCCCGGCACGGGATGTGATGTTAGGGCCTGATTTTACACAGGACCAAGAGCCGCAACAGATTGTTCCAAAAGGGGTTTGGCAAGCCGCCCGCAGCACGGGCGACTATACGCTGGTGGGCTGTACGGTCTCGCCCGGTTTCCGGTTTGAGGGGTTTGAACTGGCCCCTCGCGGGTTTGACATCCCCGCGCCTGAGCTTCGGCGCGGGGGATCCGTCAGGAAAAACGCCAAAAAGCCGGAAGAAACGCCTGCGGGCCGAGAGGACGGGGAAAGTCGCGCCCTTTTTCCCCGCAACTTCTTTCCAAAGGTAAGGATTCCCGCACTAGCCCTAAACTGACGTTAGGTTAACTTAGTGTCAGTTAAAGAGTGCGGGAGCGTGTGGTGTGTTTGCCTGTCCCGATGGTTTGGTTGAGTAAGCGCTGGTCGGTCAGGACGGAATGGGGGGGTCCCGCCGCTCTGCCTGTCCGCCAGCCACGTTCCAAGACGACATTCCCCAGCCCCACACCAAAGATTGTGCTCAGACCTTCCGCACAAACGTCATTTTCCCAATAAATCCGCCCGCATATGCCGCAGCTGCATCCGCGCCTTTGGTCGGGTCGGTCGCAAGACCCGACCCACCATGGTCCCGATAGCCGCCCACGGTTGCTGCCCTCTAGGTTCAAAGTAAGAGGCGCACTGTGAAAGACCTGAGGGACACCTAAGGGGGAGACAGGACAAAAGCGCCTCGAACCGACTGGGAGGAAAGTCACATGAATCTTATCAACGCTTTGGCGATTTCTATCGGCGTGCTGGCGTCTGTCGCCACATATCTCTGCCTTGGGACCGGATTGGGTCTACAAGTTTGGGCGCTCTTTATTGGCTGGGGTGCCTATTATCACACCGGGGGCACCGCCTCCTCCATCGGCAAATGTGCCATCAATCACGCTTGGGGCGCGGTTGTCGCAACGGCCGCCTTGTTTGTTGTGGCAACGGTTGGCGGGTCTGTCGCCGTGACCTCAATCATCGTCGGCCTGTCGGTTGTGGTGCTTGTGCTGGGCGCGCATCTTCCGGCCTTGGCGACCATCCCGGCGGCGGTTTACGGCTATGCGGCAACGGCGGGCTTTGCGCTTTTGTCCGGCGTGGCGATTGGCGATCTGGCCGCCTCCGCGCAGGCCACAGTGATGGTCCTGGTGTCGATGATCATCGGCACGTTGTTTGGCTTTGTCTCTGAAAAGGGTGCGGGCCTGTTGACCGCAAAATCTGGCGCGACAGAAGCCGCCTAAAGCGATCTGAAAGGTAAGACACCCCCGTCCGGCGTGGATCGGGGGTGTTTTCGTGGCAAGCCCAGAGTTTATGGGCTGGATTTATGGGCTGGGCTTCGACACCCGTCCGCCGCCGATCGCCGCGCGCACCCCGGTGGTCGCGGGACATGAGGTCGGCAAACCGCGTTTGACGCGCATGGCGAGAAAGGCAAAGGCCTGAGCCTCCAACATATCCCCATCCAAACCAACCACTTCGACCGGAAGCACCGGGCACTCAAGATCACCGGCAACCCCGGCGGCGAGCATGGTCATCAAAGTCGTGTTGTGCCGCCCTCCGCCGGTGACATAAAGCGCGCTCGGCGGGGTTGGACAATGATCCATTGCCCGCGCAACACCGGCGGCGGCGAATGCGGTCAAAGTGGCGACAGCATCGGCGTCTGAGAGCGCCGAAACCGCATCAATGACGCCATGAAAATCATTCCGATCCAGAGACTTGGGTGGCATTTTGTAGAAATACGGAAGCTCCAGCCCTGCCGTCACGATGGCCATATCAGGCGTGCCCAAGGCGGCGAATGCGCCATTGGCATCATAGGCCATGCCGCGTCGTGCGCGCATCAGATCATTGACCGGAGCATTGGCCGGACCTGTATCAAAGGCCAGCAAAGCGCCGGGGCTTGCAGGATCGGCGATGCGCGGATCGACCCAAGTGAGATTGCCAACCCCACCCATATTAAGAAAAGCCACCGGGGATGTCGCGCCAATGTGGCGCGCTAAGGCATGATGGTAAAACGGCGCAAGCGGCGCGCCCTGCCCGCCCATGTCCACATCCGCACTGCGAAAATCCCAAACCACAGGCACGTCGAACAGCTCAGCCAAAACCGCGCCATCGCCTGCTTGATAGGTGCGGCCATGATCCGGGTCATGGGCCAGTGTTTGACCATGAAAGCCAATAAGATCAAACCCTTTGAGATTGGACAGGGCTTCAGCATGGGCGGTCTCTATCAACTCACACAGCTCCGTCGAGGCGGCCCAAAGCCCCAACTCGGCACGAAACAACGCCTGTTCCGGCTCGCTATAGGGGCGAAAATAACTGTCGCCAAACGCGAAAATCTCCACCCCATCGGTCAGAACCATGGCCACATCGACCCCATCCAACGAGGTGCCGGACATACATCCGGCCACCCAGATTGGCTCTGCTTTACTGATACCGCGCATGACACTCTTTCCCTTTGGCCTTTGCCCGGATATATCAGGCCGCGCTGACCCTTTGAACGGAAATGTGACCGATGACCTACCATCCTAAATCAGACTTTCTGCGTATCATCATGGAACGCGGGTTCCTGGCCGACTGCACCAACCTGCAAGAGCTGGACGATTATCTGAACAAAGGGATGGTCACCGCCTATATCGGCTATGACGCCACGGCGTCGTCCTTGCATGTCGGGCACCTGCTCAACATCATGTTGCTGCGCTGGTTCCAAAAGACCGGCAACCAACCGATCACCCTGATGGGCGGCGGCACCACCAAAGTGGGCGATCCCTCGTTTCGCGCCGATGAGCGGCCTTTGCTGACCTCTGAACAGATCGACGCCAATATCGACAGGATGCAGCGGGTGTTTGCACGCTACCTTGATTATAAGGACGAGGGGAAGGCCGCGCCCTCAAGTAGCGAAGCGGTAGGGCATAACAATGGCGCCTTGATGCGCAACAATGCCGAGTGGCTCGATCAGCTCAACTACCTTGAGTTCCTGCGCGACATCGGGCGGCATTTTTCGGTCAACCGGATGTTGTCGTTTGAGAGCGTGAAATCGCGTCTGGACCGGGAACAAAGCCTGTCCTTCCTCGAATTCAACTACATGATCCTTCAGGCCTATGATTTCCTGGAATTGAACCGCCGCTATGGCTGTTTGTTGCAGATGGGCGGATCGGATCAGTGGGGCAATATTGTCAACGGCATCGACCTGACCCGGCGCGTGCTGGACAATGAAATCTTTGGCCTGACCACACCGCTTTTGACCACGTCGGACGGTAAAAAGATGGGCAAATCCCAAGGCGGGGCGATTTGGTTGAACCCGGATATGTTGTCGCCCTATGAGTTCTGGCAATTCTGGCGCAACACCACGGATGCGGACACGGGACGGTTTTTGAAACTCTACACCGAATTGCCGGTGGAAGAATGTGATCGCCTTGGCGCGTTGGAAGGCTCTGACATCAACGCCGCGAAAATCATTTTGGCCAATGAGGTCACCACGCTTTTGCACGGCGCTGAGGCCGCAGCGGCGGCCGAGGCCACGGCACGCGAAGTGTTTGAAAAGGGCGGAATGGGCGATGACCTTCCGACTTTGGAACTGAGTGCAGAAGAGATTGGCGACGGGATTTCCATCGTGCAATTGTTTGTGCGCTCGGGGCTTGTGGGCACAGGCAAAGAGGCCAAACGCCTGTTTGCCGACAACGGTGCCAAGGTGAACGATACCGATCACAAGGACGCAGGTCTGTTGATCACCGCCGCCGATCTTGGCACGCCGCTGAAACTCTCTGCTGGCAAGAAACGCCACGCTTTGGTGACGTTGAAAGCCTGAAACACCGGTCGGATTTGACCATAAAACGAACACTCTGCCGCGCCCTTTTCCAACTGGGCGCGGCATTTTTATGCTTCACTCGAATGTGCACACAGACCGCATCACTGAAACTTGAATGCGATGGCGGCACAGGACATATTGGGTCTATGACCTGTTGCAAATCCTCTCACCGCGCCCAGATTGCGCTCACCTCTCTTTGGTTCGGCCTGTGCCTTGGCGCATCACTGACCGGCACCGCACGTGCGGAGTCTTGGTTGCTTGGCGAGGGTTGGGTGATGTTGGGTGCCACGGATGGGCTTGATCACAGTTCAAAGGACGAGGGCCTGACCTTCGGCGGCAATGGCACTTGGTCGACGCCCGGGGATGGCCTAGGCCTGAGCTTTGGTGCGTTTGGCAGTCTTGGACGCCTGCACGAGACCTACGCCGCTGTCACCTGGACAACCGCACAAGGGGAACGGTTTTCAGTTGGCAATCCGCGTCCGGCCTATGATCTCTTTGCCCGCCCCGCCCTCACCGATGTGTTTCTGTCGGCGGCCCTTGAACGCAGTGATATGGGCCTCAGCCGCGCCACGGATGGCACGATCACCGAGCAGAAATACCTGCCGCTTGGGGCCTCTTACACCCGCGACGGCGCGGCGATGTCGCTGCATTACATTGATGACTATGACGTCTACATCTTAGGTGTCGCCGGGCGTATGGATCTCTCCGATATGAGCGTCGAGGCCGCCCTTGAACTGGTCGATGGCGACAGGACCAAAGCCAATGCGAAACTGCAACTGAACCGCGACATTGGGCAAGGCGCGGCCTCAGCAGGCCTGTTTTATAGCGGGGCCAATGCGGCGGGCACGGAATTTGAGCTGGCCTATCGCCATCCGGTTGGGGCGCGTGTGACCCTGAGCGAGATCCTCTCTGTGCCGCTCTCGGACCCGGATCAAGCGCTTGTGGCGCTGGGGGCGCAGGTCGGGCTTGGCGAGGCATGGTCTTTGAATGCGGCGGCGTCCTATACGGACACGCAAAGCGCGTTTATGGCGGGATTGCGGTTCGAATTTTAAGCGGCTGCGCATATCAAAGGGCGCCCGAAAGCGCCCTTTGATCGTTTCAATTTTGTCTTGGCTCAATCGGTGACTTTGACCGATTTCATCACATCCGGTGCGCCGATCACGGCCCCGTTTGGACCTGTGCCGCGCTTGATCGCGTTGACCACATCCATCCCTTGGGTCACCTGACCAACCACCGTGTATTGACCATCAAGATGCGGCGCGGGAGCAAACATGATGAAGAACTGGGCATTGGCGCTGTTCGGGTTTTGCGACCGCGCCATGCCGACGACGCCGGTGTCAAAGCTTTTGTCGGAAAACTCGGCTTTCAAATCATCAAAATGCGACCCGCCACGTCCGGCCATCTGCATAGAAAAGCCGTCTTTGTCCATTTTGCCAAATTCGACATCTCCGGTCTGCGCCATGAAACCGTCGATCACGCGGTGAAACACCACATTGTCATAGGCACCTTCATTGGCCAGAGCGGTGATTTGAGCGACATGACCGGGGGCCACATCGTCGAACAGGTCGATATGAACCACGCCATTGGCCTCGCCTTCAACCGTGATGTCGAGACCCGTCGCAAAGCTCGGCGCGGCCACGCAAATGGCCAGAGCTGTCAGAGCGGATTTAAACATCGGCGGCCACCTTCATGGAGACCATGACATCGGGGTCGCGCGGCGGCTCGCCACGGGTGATTTTATCCACGGCGTCCATGCCCGAAATCACCCGACCATAGACCGTGTATTGGCGATTGAGGAAATGGTTGTCGGAAAAGTTGATGAAAAACTGCGAGTTGGCAGAGTTCGGGTTTTGGGCGCGGGCTGCACCGATGGTGCCGCGATCATGCGGAATACCGGAGAATTCGGCCTCAACATTGGGCAGATCGGACGCGCCCGTGCCAGCGCGACGCGGCTCGTAGTCTTTGGTTTTGTTGCCAAATTGCACATCGCCGGTTTGGGCCATGAATCCGTCAATCACGCGGTGGAACACAACGCCATCATAGGCACCGGAACGGGCCAGTTCTTTCATCCGGTCGCAATGTTTCGGCGCGATTTCAGGCATCAGCTCGATGACCACTTCGCCATTTTCAAGCGTCAGGATAATCGTGTTTTCGGGATCTTTAATTTCGGCCATGGAAGCCTCCTCACCATCATAAATTCAGCGCACTCTAAAGCGGCACGCGCGCGAGGGAAAGAGGCAAGAGTGCGCAGTGGGGTAACCCAGAGTTGACGAAAGCGTGTCTAAAGCGCAAACAAGGGCCAAAGATGCTGCAACCTCCCCGAAAGGACGCAAACATGGCATGGAAAACCCTCGACGACATGGATTTGGACGGCAAAGTGGTGCTCACACGGGTGGACATCAACGTCCCCTTTGAGGCGGGCCATGTCACCGACGCCACCCGGATCGAACGGATCAAACCAACGATCGACGATATTTTGGCCAAAGGCGGCAAACCTGTGTTGATGGCGCATTTTGGTCGCCCCAAAGGTCAGGTTGTCCCCGAGATGAGCCTTGGGTTGATCACGGATGCCGTGGCGAAAGTCTTGGGTGTGCCGGTGAAATTTTCCAGCGACTGCATTGGCGCCCCGGCGAAAACGGCGGTGGCCGAGCTTGGTGTGGGTGAGGTGCTTTTGCTGGAAAACACCCGATTCCATGAGGGTGAGACCAAGAATGATCCGCAATTCGCCGCCTCCCTGGCCGCTTTGGGCGATGTCTATGTCAATGACGCCTTCTCGGCCGCACACCGCGCTCATGCCTCGACCGAAGCCTTGGCAAAACTTCTACCCTGCTGCGCTGGTCGGTTGATGCAGGCGGAACTTTCCGCGCTTGAGGCCGCTTTGGCCACGCCGGAGCGTCCGGTGGTGGCTGTGGTCGGTGGGGCGAAAGTGTCCACCAAACTGGATTTGTTGGGAAATCTCGTGCGCAAGGTCGATTATCTCATCATCGGCGGCGGCATGGCCAACACATTTCTGGCCGCAGAGGGCGTCGATGTTGGCAAATCCTTGTGCGAACATGATCTGGCGGAAACCGCGCTTGAGATCGTGAAAAAGGCCGATGAGGCGGGGTGTGAGATTGTGTTGCCCATCGACGTGGTCGTGGCGCGCGAATTCAAAGCGAATGCGGCCAATGAGGTCGTTCCGGTGACAGAATGTCCGAGCGATGCAATGATTTTTGATGCCGGGCCATCGTCGGTCAAACGCATCAACGAGATCATTGACGAGGCAAAAACATTGATCATGAATGGCCCGCTGGGCGTGTTTGAATTGACCCCATTCCACACCGGCACCTTCGCGATGTTGGCGGAAATCGAGGCGCAGACCAAAGCCGGCAAGCTGATTTCGGTGGCCGGTGGCGGCGACACGGTGTCGGCGATCAACATGTCGGGTTCTGCCGATGGGTTCACCTATATTTCAACCGCAGGCGGCGCGTTCCTTGAGTGGATGGAAGGCAAAGCGCTTCCGGGGGTTGTGGCACTCGGTTAAACGTCCTGCATTCAACACATGACAAGGCCCGCTCGGATGATCCGGGGGGCCTTTTTTCGTTTGGGGGCTGTTGTGAGATTGCATGGCGACGATGTGGCCCTCTGTTGCTCCAAATCAAATCCTTTGCCTGCAAAAACGCCTAGGGTGTGACGCGATGGGGCCGTGAGCGCAATCATCCAAAATGTTAGCGCCACCACGATTGCGACAAACCGCAGGGCACGGTAACCCGGAGCAAGACCCGCAGCCTCCCCTTTGATGAGGGGCCAAGTGAGCAACGAGTGAGCCAAAAGAGGATACAGATGTCTATTGAACAAATGACCGCCAAGATGAGCGAAGGCCAAGGCTTTATTGCAGCACTGGACCAATCGGGTGGCTCGACACCCAAGGCGCTGAAACTCTATGGCGTTGAGGAAAGCGATTATAACGGCGAAGCGGAAATGTTTGACGCGGTGCATGCGATGCGGTCGCGGATCATGCAATCTCCGGCGTTTACCGGCGAAAAAGTGATCGGTGCGATCCTGTTTGAAATGACGATGGACCGCGATGTGGCGGGCAAACCGACCTCGCATTACCTTTGGGAAGAAAAGGGCGTTGTGCCGTTTTTGAAAATCGACAAAGGGCTTGAGTCCGAGGAAAATGGCGTTCAATTGATGAAGCCGATGCCGGGTCTGGACGACCTTTTGGCGCGCGCGTTCAAATTGGGCGTGTTTGGCACCAAAGAGCGCTCAGTGATCAATGCCGCCAACCCGGCTGGGATCAAAGCGGTTGTGGCGCAGCAATTTGAGATCGGCGAGCAAGTGATTGCCGCGGGTCTGATGCCAATCCTTGAGCCAGAAGTGACCATCACCATTGCGGATAAGGCCGAGGCCGAAGCGATCCTGCGTGACGAAATTCTGGCCCATCTCGACGCTTTGGATGAGAGCAAAAAGGTGATGTTGAAGCTGTCGCTGCCCACCGTGGCGAATTTCTACAAACCGCTGGTCGATCACCCGCGTGTTTTGAAGGTTGTGGCCCTCTCAGGCGGCTATTCCCGCGATGACGCCAACGCCATCCTGAGCCAAAACACCGGCATGATCGCGTCCTTCTCGCGCGCTCTGTCCGAAGGCTTGAACGCCAAACAAAGCGACGCGGAGTTTGACGCCATGCTGCAGGTAGCCGTGGACAGCATCCACGCCGCCTCCATCGCCGGCTGAGCCCGCCTCTATAACAAGACAGCAAAGCGCTCCATTCTGGGGCGATTTGTTTTTGAGAGCTTTTTTCCGCCGATGATTCGTTTTTGGGATTCACACAGCGAATCACTTGTGTCATAAGAGAGTTACGGAGCGACCCAACCAATGAGGTGGCCCGTTTTGAGGCAGTACCGGTGCCAAAAGCACCTATCATACAAAGGCAAGAAGCCTATCATGGCTCATCCGCGCAAACGTCCGTCGCTGGCCGTACTTTTGTACACTGGCGTGATTGTCACCTTGGGTGGCTATTTCACTTTTGCCTCCGTGCAGGGTGAATACGGGCTCTTTCGCCGCCTGCAAATCGAGGCTGAATTGTCGGATTTGCAGACGGTGAGCGGCCAACTTGACGCCGATCTGGCGGTGATGCGCAATAAAACGATGCGCCTGTCAGACAGCTATCTTGATCTTGACCTTCTGGACGAACAGGCCCGCGATATTTTGGGCTATCTGCGTTCGGATGAGATCGTCATTCGCTAAGCCAATGCCGGACCCAAAGGCGGATCACCAAGGACACACGAGCAAAACGAGTCCCGACATGAAAACCACGTTTCCGACCCGACTGACGCGCCGCTCCAAATTGGGATTTGCGGCCCTTTTGCTTGGCGCACTCATGGCGTGCAGCGGCGGAGGCACTCCACCACGCGACCCCGAAAACGCCTGTTCGATTTTCAAAGAACGGCCGCATTATCGGCAGGCACTCAAAGCGTCAGAACGCAAATGGGGCGTCGCAATTCCGGTGCAAATGGCGTTGATTTATCAAGAATCCACCTTTCGCGCGACGGCCCGCCCGCCCAAGCGCTATGCCCTTGGTATCATCCCCAAAGGCCGCGCCAGCTCGGCACGCGGCTATGCGCAGGCGCTCGACGGAACATGGGACGAGTATCGCGATGGACCGGGGCGCGCGGGCGCAAGCCGGAGCAACATCCGAGACGCCGCCGATTTCATCGGTTGGTATGTCAGCGGCAACAACTCCGCCCTTGGCATTTCAAACAGCGACGCCCGCAACAGCTATCTGGCCTATCACGAAGGCCGAACGGGCTACCGTCGCGGCACTCACCTGAGCAAATCCTGGCTTTTGAGTACTGCCGACGCGGTCGCTGTGCGCGCAGCGCGCTATGAGGCACAGCTTATAAGCTGTCGCTAAGGCCACCAGACATAGCCATCCCCCAGACAAAGCCATTCCTTAGGTGCATAGCTGCATCCCAAATTGCAACTCAAAAAACCCGTGCATTCGTGACGTTGCGTCTGTATCATATAGTTTAACACTAAACTATATGTCGGACTTTGGAGGAGGAGGCCATATGGCAACCCGGAAATCAGCATCCACGCCGGCGAGCAAAGCGAACGTCTCAAAAGACGAATTGCTCGCCTATTACAAGGATATGCTTCTTATTCGCCGTTTTGAAGAAAAGGCTGGCCAATTGTATGGCATGGGCCTGATCGGCGGTTTTTGTCACCTCTACATCGGCCAAGAGGCGGTTGTGGTTGGGCTTGAGGCCGCAACCAAAGAGGGCGACAAACGCATCACCTCGTATCGTGACCACGGCCATATGTTGGCCTGCGGCATGGACCCGAAAGGGGTGATGGCCGAATTGACCGGGCGCGAAGGCGGTTATTCCAAAGGCAAAGGCGGCTCCATGCATATGTTCTCGAAGGAGAAGCATTTCTATGGCGGCCATGGCATTGTCGGCGCACAAGTGCCGCTGGGTGCGGGGCTGGCCTTTTCCGACAAATACAAAGGCAATGACAATGTGACCTTCGCCTATTTTGGCGATGGCGCAGCGAACCAAGGTCAGGTTGCTGAGACCTATAACATGGCCGAAATTTGGGATTTGCCGGTGATTTTCGTCATCGAAAACAACCAATACGCCATGGGCACCTCGACCCAACGCTCGACCAAATCGCCAAGCTATTGGGGTCGCGGAGCAGCCTACGGGATCGAAGGCGAAGAGGTCGACGGCATGGATGTTTTGGCGGTCAAAGACGCCTCAGAGCGCGCCGTGGCGCATTGCCGCGCAGGCAAAGGCCCCTACATTCTTGAAGTCAAAACCTATCGCTATCGTGGCCACTCGATGTCCGACCCGGCGAAATACCGGACCCGCGAAGAGGTCCAAAAGATGCGTGAAGAGCGCGATCCGATTGAGGCCGTGCGGTCCATTCTGTTGACCGGCAACCACGCCACGGAAGACGATCTCAAAGCCATCGACAAAGACATCAAAGCGGTGGTGAACGCCTCTGCTGAGTTCGCGAAAGAAAGCCCGGAACCGGCGCTGAGCGAACTTTGGACTGACATTTATGCGGATGAAATTCCGCAGCATGACGCCTGATTTGGGAGGATAGACGACAATGGCTACCGAACTGCTGATGCCCGCGCTGTCTCCAACCATGGAGGAAGGCACGCTTGCGAAATGGCTCGTCAAAGAGGGGGACACAGTGTCCTCCGGCGACATTATCGCGGAAATTGAAACCGACAAGGCAACGATGGAATTCGAAGCCGTGGACGAAGGGATCATGGGGAAAATCCTGATCGCGGAAGGCACGGAGGGTGTGAAAGTGAACACCCCGATCGCGATCCTCGTGGAAGAGGGCGAAGACGCCTCCGACCTGTCTGCCTCTGCCCCGTCTGAAGAGGCGGCACCGGTTGAGGCTGCGGCCCCTGCCCCGACCAAAGCGCCCGCCAAGGCCGCCGCACCGATTGTATCGAAAGCGGTTGAGCCGGATTACCCGGCTGGCACGGAGATGAAACAACAAACGGTGCGCGAAGCCTTGCGTGACGCGATGTCCGAAGAGATGCGTCGCGACGACAGCGTGTTTTTGATGGGCGAAGAGGTGGCCGAATACCAAGGCGCCTATAAAATCTCCCAAGGCATGTTGGACGAGTTTGGTTCGAAACGCATCATCGACACGCCAATCACCGAGCACGGCTTTGCCGGGATCGCAACGGGCGCGGCCTTTGGTGGCTTGCGGCCGATCGTTGAATTCATGACCTTTAACTTTGCAATGCAGGCGATTGATCACCTGATCAACTCTGCCGCCAAGACGCTATATATGTCTGGCGGTCAGATGGGCGCACCGATGGTGTTTCGGGGTCCGAACGGTGCAGCCGCTCGTGTGGGCGCACAGCACTCGCAATGTTATGCCGCATGGTATGCGCATATTCCGGGTCTGAAAGTGGTCATGCCTTACTCGGCAGCCGACTATAAAGGCCTGATGAAAACCGCGATCCGCGATCCGAACCCGGTGATCTTTCTCGAAAACGAAATCCTTTATGGGAAGTCGTTTGAAGTGCCGGTGATGGACGATTTCACCATCCCGTTCGGCAAGGCGCGGATTTGGCGCGAGGGCACGGATGTGACCATCGTCTCCTTTGGCATCGGCATGACCTATGCGTTGGAAGCCGCCGACAAACTGGCCGAAGAGGGCATCTCCGCCGAGGTCATCGACCTGCGCACCCTGCGCCCGATCGACTATGACACGGTGATTGCCTCGGTGATGAAGACCAACCGCTGCGTGACCGTCGAAGAAGGCTTCCCAGTGGGCTCCATCGGCAATCACATCTCGTCTGTGATCATGCAAAAGGCGTTTGATTATCTCGACGCGCCGGTGATCACCTGTGCGGGCAAAGATGTGCCAATGCCCTACGCCGCCAATTTGGAAAAACTCGCGCTTGTGACCACGGCTGACGTGATCCAGGCCGTCAAAGACGTCACCTACCGTTAAGGAGAAAAGACAATGGCAATTGAACTACTTATGCCCGCGCTCTCCCCGACGATGGAGGAAGGCACTTTGGCGAAATGGTTGGTCAAAGAGGGCGACACGGTCACCTCTGGCGATGTGATCGCAGAGATCGAAACCGACAAGGCGACGATGGAATTCGAGGCGGTGGACGAAGGTGTCATCGGCAAGATCCTTGTGTCAGAAGGCACTGAGGGCGTGAAGGTCAATGTGGCCATCGCGATCCTGTTGGAAGAGGGCGAAGACGCCTCTGCGATGGGCAACATGGGGGCGGCTCCCGCCCCTGCCGCGGCGACAGAAACGGCTCCGGCGGAGGCTCCGAAGGCAGAGGTCAGTGCTGCGGCCCCTGCCCCGGCAGCTCCGGTTGCGGCCTCCGGCGAGCGCATCTTTGCCTCACCTTTGGCGCGTCGGATTGCGGCGCAAAAGGGTCTCGATCTGGCCACCATGAGCGGATCTGGCCCGAAAGGCCGGATCGTGAAAGCCGATGTTGAAAACGCCACGGCGGCACCGAAAGCGGAGGCTCCGAAAGCCTCCGCAACCACCGAGGCCGCCCCTGCGAAAGCGGCTCCAACGGGTCCGACCGCCGATATGGTTGCGAAGATGTACGCGGATCGCGACTACGAGGAGATCAAACTCGACGGCATGCGCAAAACCATTGCCGCGCGTTTGACCGAAGCGAAACAGACCATCCCGCATTTCTACCTGCGCCGCGACATCAAACTCGACGCATTGCTGAAATTCCGCGCTGAGTTGAACCATCAGCTCACCGGCAAGGGTGTGAAACTTTCGGTCAATGATTTCATCATCAAAGCCGTCGCCAATGCGCTGCAAGAGGTCCCCGAGGCCAACGCCGTTTGGGCTGGTGATCGTGTGTTGCAGATGAAGTCGTCAGATGTGGCTGTGGCTGTGGCAATTGAGGGTGGGCTGTTCACGCCGGTGCTCAGAGACTCCGACATGAAATCCCTTTCAGCGCTCTCGAAAGAGATGAAGGACCTCGCCCACCGAGCCCGCGACCGCAAGCTCGCGCCGCATGAATACCAAGGGGGGTCGTTCGCAATCTCCAACCTCGGCATGTTCGGCATCGACAATTTCGACGCCATCGTGAACCCGCCGCATGCGGGCATTTTGGCTGTCGGCGCAGGTGTGAAAAAGCCGGTTGTGGGCGAAGATGGCGAGTTGACAGTTGCGACCGTGATGAGCGTGACGATGTCTGTGGATCACCGGGTGATTGACGGGGCTTTGGGGGCGAATTTGCTCAAAGCCATCGTTGATAATCTTGAGAATCCGGTGGCGATGCTGGCGTAAGTGAACGCGCGGCGAAGACAGTTCACCGCGCATTTACGACACCTTCATGGCACACAAAACATGGCACACAAAAACGCCCCGCCGGACATGTCCAGCGGGGCGTTTTTTATTTAGGATTGAATAAAGTTTATTTGTCGCGCGCGCCGATGAGTTGGTTCATCGACACCGACGGTTGCGAACAGCCCGCCTCGCCCACGACTTTGGCCGGAACACCCGCAACCGTGGTGGCGGGCGGGACGTCGGCCAAGACAACGGAACCAGCAGCGATGCGCGAGCAGCAACCGATTTTGATGTTGCCGAGCACTTTGGCACCAGCGCCGATCAGGACGCCATCGCCGATTTTCGGATGACGGTCTTCGTCCTCTTTGCCGGTGCCGCCCAAGGTCACGTCATGCAGGATCGACACATTGTCGCCAATGACGGCAGTTTCGCCAAAGACCAGAGAATGCGCGTGATCGAGGAACAGGCCTTTGCCGATGCGACAAGCGGGATGGATGTCGACGGAAAATTGTTCGGACATCCGCATTTGGAAGAAATAGGCCAGATCACGGCGACCTTCGCGCCAGAGCCAATTGGCAACGCGGTGGGCCTGAATGGCTTGGAATCCTTTGAAATAAAGCAAAGGTTGGATGTAACGATGACAGGCCGGATCACGCTCATAAACGGCGGAGATATCGGCGCGTGCGGAGTCAGCCAAGGACGGGTCAGAGGCATAGGCAGCGTCAGCAATTTCGCGGATGAGCTGTTCGGACATCTCGCCAGAGGCCATTTTTTGCGCGATGCGATAGGCCAAAGCGGCCTCAAGCGTTTCGTGATGCAGGATACAGGCATGCACCATCCCGCCCAACAGAGGCTCTGCGTCCACGGCCTGACGGGCCTCGGAAACGATTTGGGTCCAAACAGGATCGAGTTTGGACAGGTGCGTGCGTGTTTTGGCCATGCGCTTTTCCTCTTTTGAGAGAGCTTACTATAGATAGGCGGGATTCTAAAAGAACAAGAGTGTGATTGGGGGAAACGATGTGCATTTGGGGCGCGCAAACACGAAAAGCCCCGCGCCGAGAACGGCACGGGGCATAAAATACGCTATGGTCTTAGATTATTCCGAAGGCAGCGTGAACTGCACGCAATGGATGGCCAAACGGAGTGTGCCTCCCGTGAAATCACCGCCTTCGGCCGTGAGAACGAGGTCTTCACTGGAATAATAGGTCAAAGGTGTGCCGGTCAGGCCACGAAGCCAGCTGCCTTGAGCGGGCGACAGACCGGAGCCATAGCGGTTTGTGGACCCGGAAACGCCCAAAGAAAACCCGGTGAGGCCAGAGCCCGTGATATCAGAAAGCACGCGGCCGGTGACGCCATACACCACGGATTGCCCCGGAATGGCGTAAGCGGCGTTGGATGTTGGACCAGAGGAAAGGGCATGATCCACTTCGATCACCTTGGACACCATGCCCGCGCCGTTGGCAGAGAGGGTTTGCATGCCAAGCACCCAACCGGCCCCATTGTGTCCCGCCCAACCGTTCTGATCGGCAACATAGGCACGCATCCCCAAGGTGGTGGGCACAAAAGCCCAGCCGCCGTTGATGTACAGCGCAATCATTCCCTCTTGCCCAGCCCAGGCGTTGACGGCAGCCGCCCCTACCCCGTAGGCCTCCCCCTCTTGCGGCGTCAGCGGTGGCGTGTTGAGGGTGACCGATTGGAGCGTGAGTTGCAGCAACCCATCAATCCGGGTCAGCGCCTCGTTTACGGTTACATGTTTTTGCGCTTGCGACGCTTGCAACAGCGGCAATTCAAAACGGGATGTATCACTCATTGATCTCGATCCTTTGGAAGAGGCCCGGTCCATAACTTTCAGACATCTGGGCAACATGGATTTCATAAGCGCCGGTCACACCGTCGCTGGTTTTTTGGCTGGCGGAGTAGGTCCAGTTTGGAGACACCACGACAGTTTCACGCAGAATGGCCCCGCCCTGAACGACCCTCACGACGTAAAGCTCGGAGACCTCGCCAAGGGGCACTTCAACCGATTGCCAACTGTCGCCATCAATCCGTGTGCGCCGGACCCAAGTCAGCTCCGTATCGCCCGAAAGGGTCAACCGTGCTTTGAGATGCGCCGGAGCATAGGGGCGCAGGCCGACCCCATCGAAGGCTTCGACCAAATGCTGATAGCTTGGATCATCATAGCCACGTTGAGATGGACCAATCCGATAATGACGCGCCAAACCACGTGCCGATTGGGCAATGTCGATTTGTCGAAGCGCCGAGTTCAACAGGACAAAGCGAGATCCCGCAGGCCAGCTTGCCATAAGGCCGTCGGTCCCCACCTGTCCCCGCAACCGCAAAGATAGATCGTAGGTTTGCGGCGCAACCAATTCTGCGGTGGCGAATTGGAACACTTCCCAGTTGCCAGACGATCCATCGCCAATCGCCGCAACATTGGCCCCGTTCAAAACATCGACGAGATCGACCGAGGTCAGCTCTCCTTTGGTCAGCTTCACCCGCAAAGCGGCCCCCCGGTCCCAAACCGCCGGAGCTGCACTCTCAAGTGCCGTTTGCGTCACCCCAATGGTGGCCCAAGTTGGCAACAACGTGTTCAACTCATAACCACTGTCTGATGCCGACGCATAGACCGCTGCAGACCCCGGCCAAGGGTTCGCCGTAACAGCAACATACGGCGCATGAGGCGTTTCATCCCCCGTCAAAAGCGGAAGATCCAAGAACAATGGATAGACCGGTACAGGGGCCGAAAACGGCTTGGCCTCAATGATTTCTTCGACCGCATCAGAGGGCACGTAGATTTCTTGCTCGACCCGCACCGCTTCGATCTGTTGCAGATCGCCAAAGGTGGCGTGATCGACCCGATACCGCAATGCGCCGTCTGCTGTGGTCACAGTGATTACATCCCCCGCACCATGTGAAAACAGCGATGGAGGAAGCGAAAACCGGGCCGTATCTCGTGCCACGCGCGACTCCGCCAACCACCGTTCCACAACCTGCCGCCCCTCTGAGCGTGTGAGTGCCAAAGGCAATTCAGACTGGGACACAAGTCGGCTTTGTTCATCCGGGAACATGGCCTCTTCGGCGCGGGCCGCATAATCCCCATCCGCATCGACAAAGGTGAGTTTCACCCGGCCTGCTACCTCCGCTTCGGGGGCGCGGGTCCGTTCCAGAACGCCGGCCAATTCATCGGAGACCGCCATTTGATCTTCGCTCAACTCAACCTTTGCCTTGCCGTCACGAGACCGGAAAATGAGTTGGCCTTCGCGTTCGATGGCCTCAAACCCATAGGCCAGCATAAGCGGCTGCAAGGCTGAGCGAGCTCCCGAGATATCGCTAACGCTATAGCCGCGCAAAACGCCCCAAAGCTCACTCACGTCAAGCTCATAAACACCTGAACGCGCACAGATTTCGGTCACAACATCGGCCAGAGACCGCGAGGTGCTGCGACCGTTCAACCAATGTCCTCTGGCGTAATTATCACCATCACTCCATACCGAAGTCACCGAGGGAAATGCCGGGTACGGCCTGCCGTCCCAAGCCCAAACATGGGCCCGACTCATGTCGATCATTGCGCCTTCGTAGATGTCAGACATCGGGTTATGGCTCTCATCCTTCCAGTAGTCAGTCATCGCCCGGACATACTGAAGCTGAATGAAATCATCCCGGCGCCCGGAAGAATACTTCGGCAGTGAGCTTTCGGAAGATTTCGCATCCAAAAACTTGTTGGGCTGGTTGGTCGCCTTATCAATCGCGGCACAGCCCATTTCCGTGAACCAAATCGGCTTGGACTCTGGCACCCACGCCGTTGGTGTCTCATTGCGCACGCCGCCCACCCGTTCGTGGTGATCGTTCTGCCACCATCCCCGAATGTCCTTATACCGCCAAACCCACTCTTCACCGTAGGCACCATCTACAATCGGAGTACGGATTTGCGCCTTATCGTGCTCATCAAACGCATAATACCAGTCATACCCCTCGCCGCCTTCAATATTGGCCTTGAGGTAGTCAAGATTATAGATCGAACCAAAATCGGCATCGGCATGATCATCACCATCGCGCCAATCGGACAGCGGCATATAATTGTCGATCCCGATGAAATCGATGTTTGCATCCGCCCAAAGCGGATCAAGATTGAAATACAGATTGCCGTCCGCTTGATGGCCAAAATATTCAGACCAATCCGCCGCATAGCCGATTTTACACTCAGCTCCAAGGATGCCACGCACGTCTGCGGCAAGCTGGACCAAGGCGTCAACGGCAGGAAAACCAGCCACACCACGAATGCGCGTCAGAGACCGCATCTCGGAACCAATACAAAACGCCTCAACCCCACCTGCCAACGCACATAGATGCGCATAATGCAGGATCATCCGGCGATACGAAAACTCGGCTGGCCCCGTGTAAGACACGGTTGATCCCGAGGCTGAGAAATCCGTCGCCTGCGCGATCCCAAAAAACGCAGCGACTTCGGCATCCGCAGAGGCAGTGCCATCTGTGGTCCCCGAAATGCCGGGTGCCAAAGACGTGGTAATACGCCCGCGCCATGGCAGTGCCGGCTGTTCAAGCTCCCCGGTCCATGGATCAACCATACCATTGCCTGCAAGCTGGTCCATCAGGATAAACGGATAGAACATGACCTCCTGCTCGGCATCGTGCAGCGCATGAATGGCCTGAACCACGGACTGGTCCGTCGGCGTCCCACCATATACAGACCGATCATCAGCATCACGCGGCACGAGGGTTGCGGAGCCACGCGACACCCCAGATACAGACCACGGCATGTTCGACGCATCCGCCTCCGCTTGCTCCACCTTTGGCTGTAGCTGACACGATCCACAGCGCAAATCATCCCCGAACCACGACACCACAAGCGACGTCGACTGACACGACTTCAACTCCTGCGACATTGCTGTCAAAGAGGTTGTGAAATCGGGTTGACCTGAGGCGGAATTGACGTTGGACGCGGCGACATCCCCCGCGCCGCCTTGCAAATACACAGGCGTCGTCGCCAACGCGTATTCCCCCGTCCCAGGGATCATCGCAACGGCTTCGACCAAATGGGTCAAATCGCTCTTTTGCCCCACAGCCTGATCTGGACGCATCACCTCAAACGTAAACTGCGGCACCCTGTTACCAAATGCCGTCAGATCGACATCTTCGAGCACAACATACGCAATCCCACGATATGCAGGCACGTTTCCCGCACCTTCCACGGCTTCCATTTTTGGGTCGGGAAGCTGATCTTGCGTGCCCGCGTAAACACGCATGTTCAACGTGCTGACATCAATCTCACTGCCATCGGCCCAAACCCGGCCAACACGAGAAATTTCACCTTCACAGAGGGCAACCGCCAAAGACACAGAATAGCTATACTGCTTGACTGTGGGGGCACTTGGGGCTCCTTTGCCTCCGCCACCTGATGTGGCGACATTTTCCTGAAATTCGGTTGCCCAGATCACCTGTCCGCCAACGCGCATTCGCCCGTAAATCTGCGCAACAGGCGCTCCCTCTGAGGCCCCCGTCAGGCGAAACCGTTCCACTCGGCCGGTTTCCACAGTCTGGCTCCCCACGCCCATAAGACGTTGGTCGATCGCACGCCCAAGCGTGGCCCCGATCGCGCGACCAATGACCACCGAAGACAGGCCAAAGACACCTCCGCCAACAGAAGCCCCAATCGCTGCACCCGCAGCCGAAAGTACAATAGTTGCCATTACTTATCTCCCTTAGATGGGAATGAAAAACAGGCCACAACACGCCTGCGCCATGGTGTACTCAGCGCATTCTCGATGACCCCGTGGCCGGAATAGGCATGAATAAAAGAGGGGCGTTCACCCACCCGTCCAACGATGCCAAGATGCTTGGCCACAGCGCCATCGCGCATTCGAAACAAAAGCACATCACCTACAGCCATCTCGCTCACCGGCTTGGCAATGAGGTGCTGTTGCGCCGCATCCAAAAGCCGCTCTTCGTTTTGCGGCTCGCTCCAATCTTTCGTGTATGGCGGGATCATTTCAGGCTCTTCGCCATAAACCTCGCGCCAAATTCCACGCAATAACCCAAGACAATCCGTTCCCGCCCCCTTGCAGGAAGCTTGATGTCGATAGGGCGTTCCAAGCCAGCCACGGGCACGATCTGCAATCGTCAAATCCATCATTCTAGCCCCCAAAAATCGGAGAGCTTATGTCGCCAAATATCGAACTGCGGCTGCCACCATCGTTTGGCTTGCCTTGGATCGGATAGCTGGCCAACCAATCTTCGCCCGGAATATGAGGAAAACCGCGAAAGTTCGGAAAGTTGTCAAACTTCAGCCGACATGTCGCCGCACGCCGATCACACCCCGCTTCAATCCGAATGACATCCCCGGGGAGGATCTCGGCTCTGAGCTCTTCCCAGAGTTCGATTGTACGCCCATCCGCGGACAGGCGATCATTCTTGATCACCCCCACAAGGGTTGTCGCTGCACCCGTTTGAACAATCAAACGCCCGCGCTCGAACCAACGGTCATCAAATCCCTCAAAGGTGGAAAACGAAAAAAGTTTCGCTTTTTCAACGCGTTCCACCGCAACTTCGGAAAAATAGCCTGGCTGATTGAGGTTAAACCCACAGCCTTCTCCGCCCAGAATTGCGGAACAACCAGGTTGATAGATCCGCCCTTGCGGCTGGTTGAGTTCCTCGGTCAAGCCGCGCAATTCCGCACGAAATCCCCCCGAAACCCGGGTGATCTCGCCAAAGGTCCCTCTAAACAACAGCACGCGCTGGTCCACATCCGCCCAGTTCACAAGCCAAGAGCGCACCTGAGCTCCGTCAAAACGCCCGGCACGAATGTCGCTTTCCTGAACTGACGCCGAAGTCAGCGCGCCCAACGCCTCAGTGTTATCCACAGAAAGGCCAGTGGATTGTTCCAGCGCGTTGGCCGTAAGTCCCGTATCCGCTTTAAAAACAAGCCCTTCAAAACTCAAATCATTGTCATGATCGGTAAACCCATAGGTTTCACCATCGCGACGCACCAAAACCCAAGCACGACACAGCGTGGTCGTCCCACTGGCCAAATGCGTTTGTAGATCTTCTGGAAAAGCCATCAGACTCGCACCTCCACAATTGGCACATTGGGCACTTCGCCCGCCTGGAATGACGCAACAGAGGTCGCGATCCGGTTGGTGTCAAACCGTACAGGCACGTCAAATTCATACCCGGCACTCACCGCCGCGTTCTCCGCCGGCGGCGTGGCAAAGGTGATCATCCCCGTCAGGGTATCCACCTCCCAATCAATCGCTTCAAAAAGCTCCTGACCTTGCACGCCCGCTTTGACAGTGCCCAACACTGGCTTTTTCACCGGGCGGACGTAAACGGCATCCCCTGACTGATAGTTCTTGGTAAGTTGGAATTGCGTGGTTTCGCCATCGCCATAAGCGACAATCTGATCCTCAAACCCAATGGCATCAGAGGCCCGACAGGTCTTATAGTCCGACCAATCTTTCCACCGAAACCCAAAGAGTTGCCCTTGCCGCGCCTCAAAAAACGCGATGAGCAATTCGATATCATCCAAGGACCGCATCCCAAGCCCCGCGTCATACCGCCGACGGGAATGTGCCCATGGGGTGTTGCGTTCTTCAAACCCGTTTGCCAGCGTCACAACATCGGTGCGCCGCTCCGGTCCCCCAACGGACCCAAAGCTCAGGTTCGCCGGAAATCTCACATCATGAAAACCCATAGGTGTTCCCCTCCATTCGAATGGCGGTTGAGGCCGGTCCCGGCCCGTATTGCGTTATTGATTGCGTTGCCCACGGCCCAGCGCGCGGCTGAGCTGTGCGGCCACTTGGCTTTGGCTGCGCTGAAAGCCTGCGACATCCGGCGTGGTGATGTTCATCGTAATATTAACCGGACTGCCCGATCCGGAGGCTTGAACGCCCAATTTGCCATTGGCCCCGCGTGTCAGCGGCATGATCGCTTCCGCCCCCGCTTCGCCCATAAGGCCCGTGCCACCGCGCATTGGGAAATAGGTCGGGCTGGACACAACGCCGCCCTTGGCAAAGGGCATCACATTGCCCTGTGCAAAAGCCCCGCCTTTTTCAAACGGCATGAGACCTTGAATGATACTCTCAAGACCGGAGCCCAACACAGAGCCCACGTGGCTCGTCACCGGCCTCAATGCCGCATTGTAAGCCGCATCCAACATCGACGTACCAACGCCCTTGAGCGCCTGTGCCAGCGTGTCGCCATCAAAGACCAAACCATCAATCGCCTTTTTCAACCCACGGGATATCCCGCGTTCAAGCACGGAGATCTCGCGCTGGGTCTCGGCCACCGTTGCCTGTAACCGCACCATCTCTTGGTTAAAAGCTGCCGCCATCGCCTCGGCACCGCCAATGGCGCTTTCCATCTGCGTGACCTTATCTTCAAAGGCGTCAAGGCCATTTACATCTGTGCCATTGATCTCAGCCATCGTCTTGCCCTTTCATTACGCCTTCATCAGGGAAGGCTTTGGCCAATTCATCGAGCCGGGTGCGCCCCATTGGGGCCGTGCCACTTCCTGTGCCCAACATCAGCAACAGTTCGGCAGGCGTCAGTCGCCAGAATTCATCGGGTTTTAACCCAAGTCCCCGGATGCCGAGCCGCATCAGCGCCGGCCAATCGAAACCGCCCTTATCTGTCATCAGGCTCATGGAGACCCCCTCAACCCGGCACCATGAAGGCTCGCGTGATCAGCTCTGCGCCAACCCGCGCCGCCTCAAGCGGCCCGCCTTCGATCTCTGCCGTCAGAATATCGTCATAGCGCCCCTTCCAGCCGCCGCCGCGTAGACCCGCAACAACAACACGCAGCACATCTGCGGACGAAAACCGTCCCGCTTCATAGCGCTCGACCAACTCCACCAACGTATCCGTTTGCAGACCTGCCTCGAGTTCCGCCAACGCCCCAAGCGTGAGCTTCAGGACATGGCGTTCACCATCAAGCGTCAGCGCCACTTCACCTTGAAAGGGGTTTGCCATGACTTACACCGCCGTAAAGGTCAGCTGACTGGCCGACGACATCGCCAATTCATATGTGGCCTCGCCATTATACGAGCCGGCGTATTCAATCGAAGTCAGCTGAAACGCCCCTTCGACAACGCCAAAATTCGGGATGATCACCTGAAAATTGGGCACTTCACCGTCAAAGAAAATCTGGCGGGCCCGTTCATCCGTGCTTTGGTCTTTGAACACACCAGAGCCCGAAATCGTCGCGCTCTTCACCCCAGCACCCCCAAGCAGTTCGCGCCAGCCGCCGGAGCTTTCCAACGAGGTCACGTCCACACTTTCGGCGTTGAAGGAAATCCGCGTGGCCCGCAGCCCCGCAATGGTTTCGAAAGAGCCGGAACCCGTCATGTCCAGCTTGATGAGAAGGTCTTTGCCGTTTTGAGCAGCCATTTTCGTGTACTCCGTCTTGGAATAATCAGTTGTCTTCAACCCGCGCGCGGAATTTCAAATCAATCCTGCGCACATCACTGTCCTGAACGCGCCGGGCCTTGGCCGACACGAAATAGAGCCCAACGAGCACGCCGCGGCTCAGCGTGAGATCCGCATCGACAAGCACGTCGGAAATGGCCGTGGCCACCTGTTTTGCCGTCAAAAAACCCGCCGTATCCGCCACCACGGACACCGTGAATTCGTGGCGCGCCCCCGCTCCGGTTTTGTCAGACGCATCTGTCACGTCCTCCGGGCCAAGGCTCACATACAAAGCGGGCAATGTGCCGGTCGGGGCCGCATCGTAAATCGCACTGCCCACCATCCCCGTCAGCGTCGGATCGGCCACAAGCGCCTGATACACCGCTGTCTGCAAAGCTGCCGCAACACCGTAGCTCATGACGCCACCTCCTCACGTGCATTGCAGGTCAGGTAATGCCCCTGTGGATCAAGCTCTGTCACCGAGAGGATGCGAAACATCCGCCCGCCTTCGACAAATCGCTGATCGGGTTTCGGACGTCGGGGCGATCCAACCGGGGCGCCCCGCACGATGATCTTCATCGGCACCCGGCTCACGGTCAGAAAATCTTCCGAGGTCTCAGACCCCGTTCCCGACTGAATGGACGCCCAAAGCGTGCCAACCTGCGCCCAAGTTTCGACATAGCCACCCGCCCCGTCAGAGACCCGGTTGGCCTCTTCCAAAACAAGTTTGCGGTTGAGATGAACGACCGCCGCCATCACAGACGCCCTCCAAACAGACGCATGTTGCGATACCGCTCAAGCAGGGCATTCACACCAAAAGGCATGGTCGCCTCACCCACCGCCGTCTCATGACGATGTTCGTAGTAATGCGCCGCCAAAAGCATCACGGCCTGTGCAATATCCGCAGGCAAATCGCCCCAGACGCTTGCAAACCCGGCCGTAAATTCGATCCGCGCTTGTCCGGCGACCGGGATCTGCGGCAACACGAACCCCGTCGACACAAGCCGCGGGCGGTGCATATCCTGCTCCAGCACATATTTGGCCGGATCAATCGTGGTTTCCACGCCCAAACGATCCGTAATCACAAAGGCCGTAATCGCACTGACCGGAGCCACAGGAAGCCCCTGTGCGCCAAGATCACGCCACGCCGAGAGCGTATAGGTGTAGTCGCGGGTGATCAGAACCTTGTTGGTCCGCGCCTCGACAGCCGCCATCGCCGCCCGTAGGAACGTCTCAAGGACCCCGTCCTGAACCCCATCATCGCCGAACCCGGTGCCCAGTCTCAAATGATCTTTGAATTCAGCGACCGGCAATGCCGCGCTTGGCACCTGGGTCTGCTCCATTAACATCATGGTACATCTCCGTTTCCGGGTCCCCCTGGTTGCAGTGAGTATGGATGCGCATCCCCCCTTGTTGCTCGGACGGAGGGGGAGCAGCTAGACAACACGGGCTTTATGGGGCGCGCATCCATTGCCCATGACCTCACCGGTGCGGTGCGGCCATGGGCACGTCTTCAAACGATCTTAGGAGACCGAGAACTTCAGCAACTTGATCGCTGCAAAGTCAGACACATCACCGCCCACGCGCTTGGTGGCATAGAACAGCACATGCGGTTTGGCCGAGAACGGATCGCGCAGGATGCGTACGTCCGGGCGTTCGGCAACAGTGTAGCCAGAGGCAAAATCACCAAAGGCAATCGCAGCCGCATCAGAGGCAATGTCCGACATGTCTTCTGCGATCAGAACCGGGTAGCCCATCAAACGCGCTGGTTCACCCGCCGCCAAACTGTCAGACCACAAGAAACGGCCATCCGCATCTTTGAGCTTGCGCACTTGGCCTGCGGTTTTCGAGTTCATCACAAAAGTGCCGTTGGCGCGGTACTGTGCGCCAAGCGCATAGACCAGCTCCACAATCGCATCTGCCGGATTGGTCGGATCAAATGCACCGTCAGTGCCTGTGGCGACATAGCCAAGGCTGCCCCAGGCCCAGCTGTCGTTGGCCACTTGTGCATGGGCCAAAAAGCCGGTCGGTTTATCCAGGCCGTCACCGTTGATAAAGGCCGAGGCCTCAGCGCTGGCGAATTTGTCAGCGATACGACCAGCAAGCCAAGCGTCAATGTCAAACGCAGAGTCGTCCAACAGACGCTGAGAGGCTTTCGGCAAAGCCGACAACTCAAACAGCGGGATCGAAATACGATCAATGGTCGGCGTGGAGGTTTCGCCCACAGCGCCGGTTTCCGTAACCCAACCGGAGCCAATATCCGTGGTGTCGATCAGCACATCATACGAGGTCGCCTCGACATTCACCACAGTCGCGATGGACCGGATAGAGGCGGTGGATTTCAACACCGATTTGATCACATCGGAGGTCTGCGGATCCACAAGATAGCCACCGTCGCCATTGATGGCGGTGGACATGGATTTCCCTTCGAGGGCAACGCCACGCAACGCGTCATCATCGCCATTGCGGACATAGGTCACAAAAGCCGATTTGTGGGACATGTCCACATCACGCGCTGCGGACAAGGCCGGACGGCCAAAGGTGTGGGATTTACGATCAAGCATGGTCAGTCGCTCTTCCTGTTCTTGAAGCTTCGATTTAATTTCAGTTTGAAAGTCTTTGAGATCACTTACGAATTCGGCCAGCGCGGTCTTCACCTCATTGGCCGGTCCGGTCCCAACATGGGCCCCGGTTTGGGCACCGCTTTGGCCCCCCTTATAGGCCGAGGTCTCGGACATACCGGTCCCGGCCTGAAAGCCGCCTTGGGCCTTCGTCTCGGTTTTGCTCATCCAAACAATCCTTCGTTGTTGTGTTGGGTATCGCGGGTGACTGCGCTGGCGTTAGCTCTCGCTGGCCAGCTGCTTGCGGGCACTGCTAAAAGCGTCCGCAAGGTCACGCAGCATCGCCTCGGTCGCAAACGGGTCATCCCCCTTTGCCTCCGCGCTCAACCGCGCTTCGGGAAGCATCGGGAATGTCACCAAAGACACCTCCCAAAGCTCCAGTTCGGACAAAAGGCGTGCGCCTTTCGCGTCCTTTTGCGCCTTCACGGTGCGGTATCCGATCGACAATCCGTCAATCGCCCCCGCCTCGATCAACGCCACCGCTTCGCGACCTCTTGCAACGTCGGTCAGCAGGCGTCCTTTGACATAGAGACCGCGCGCGTCCTCACGCACCTCGTCCCAAATGCCGATGGGCTGGCTCGGATCATGCTGCCACAGCATCTTTACCGAACGGCCCTTCGATTTCAGCGCCTTGAGAGAATTGGCGTAGGCCCCTTTCAAAACGACATCGCCGCCTTGATCTGTCAGCCCAAAGAACGAAGCATAGCCTTCGATCTCAACCCCATCCGTCACCACAATATCTTCGCCCAATCGGCTAAACTTGTGCTCAAGACCGCCTTGAAACTCCTTGTTCATCTCAGTTCCCCTCATCTTCTTGGGTCTGATCCTCAGCGCTCTGAGGTGCCAGGTCCGTCGCCAGTGGCGGCAACCCCAACATCGCGCGCTTCTCTTCCGGGGTGAGGAAATCGGCACTCGCCACCCGGTTCCATTGCGCGTCGCGTTCACTCGACAGCGCGGAGACCTGATCAAGGTCGGGTTTCAGCTCAATCGCCGCCCCCGTGCGTTCAGACAACCAATGCCCAATCGCCGCCGTCACCTTGCTCACCATCGGCAGCACCGTCAGGCGGTAAAACGCCCGGTTCGCCTCTTGATAATTCGAATAGGTCATGTCGCCAGGGATGCCCAAAAGCATCGGCGGCACCCCAAAGGCCAGCGCGATCTCGCGCCCCGCCGCCTCTTTGGTCTTTTGAAATTCCATGTCGGAGGGGCTGAACCCCATGGGCTTCCAATCAAGTCCGCCTTCCAACAACATCGGCCGACCCGCATTGCGCGCGCCTTGGTGATGGCTCTCCATCTCGCTGAGCAACCGATCATATTGATCCGCCCCCATCGACGCCTGACCATCCACGCCCTTGTATACAATCGCGCCCGAGGGCCGCGCCGCATTATCCAAAAGGCTCTTCGACCAACGCGAGGCCGAATTATGCACATCAATCGCTGTCGCCGCGGCTTGGATCGGAGACAATCCGTAATGATCATCCGCCGGATGAAAGGTTTTGATGTGGCAGATCGACGAATGCCCATCTATGACGTCAAAGCGATGCTTGCGCCCGCCCACCGCATATTCATAGGCAACCGGCCAACCATCCGCACCGGGCACAAGGTTCATTCGGTCCGAGCGCAACACATGCAACTCCTGCGGGGCGGCATCCCAGTCGCCAACCGCCTCAAGATAGGCATTGCCCGACAACAAAAGCTGCGCATAGAGCGCCTCAAACAATTCCGCCCGGCCCTGCGCCGGATTGGGGCGCGAAATCACCGACAATAGCGGGTGCGCGTCATAGCGTGCTTCTGCGTCTTGCAACACCAAAGGCAAAGCCGCCGCCGCTTCCGCAATCAATTTCACCGAGCGAAACCCAACCGGATTGCCGATAAACCCCACCCGCGTCAACGTCACCGTATCGCGCGGGCTCCAGGCCACGCGGCCCACGCCGGAAACCGACGCCACAACCGGCCCGGTCGCCGAGGCCTTCGTCTCGGGCATCTCGCTTGCGCCCCGCTTCAGAAAGTCAAACACCATATCCGTGTCTCTCCTCATCTCTTGTCCGGCGATGCCGCTTTGGCATCCATGCCGCCACTGTGCGCGGCCCTCAAAGAACCCCGCCAAGCCTTGGCTGTTACTCTCGAATGTTTCGGCCTCGTGGCGTTGGCGCGTCCGGGCATCTGCCCCGATCCGCCTGAGGCTCACGAGGCCCGGAAAGGGAGCATGATGGGGTCTTTCAACCTCACCAAACCTGTCGTGGCGCCCGCGCCTCCCCGAGACCTCTCGCGGGCTCTCCCGCCCCTTGGGCTCCTTGATGTTTCCATCCCTGCGCCTTCGGTAAAAACGTTCTAAACGACAGGGTAAAAGAAGTTCTAAGCAGACCGTGCGCTGCTCCGCGCGACACGCAACACCCGCTTAAATCTCTGACTTTGCCTTGATTTCTTTGAAAAAATTATTACGCCTCTTGAAATCAAGCCCCAAAAGGCATGCCCTTGACCCAAAAACCGGCCGCGAAACAGCCTGTACCAAAGAAATATATTGGATGAATTTCAAATATCTCTGGCCTGCCAACTGGGCCATCTCTGCGGCGTCACACGACCTGCCTCTGGTCGATATAAACCACGCTTTGGCTGACTTGCCTCAAACCAAAATCTCTGAGATCCAAAACACTGCGCTCAATCGGCCCCCGTTCAGTCTTCGTCTGTTTGGGATGGTTCACTGCGACACTTTTATGAGCGGTGACACGGAAAAACGCCTCATCGTACAGCTCAAGCCCCTCAGTGCCTATTTTGCTCATGCCTTTAGCGCCCTCCTCCTCCTCTTTTGGATGGTCTGGGGCACGACACTCTATAATGGCACGCCCAAAAATAATGGCACGCCCAAAAGCGATCCGCGCGGCTTCATCGAACTGACTGCGGGTTTGATCTCGATACATCTTTTTTTCATTGGGTTTTTCGCCCTCTCTGGCTATATCGCCCTGCAATGGGCAAAGCGGGCTTTGCGCCGCTACCGCTCACAAACCCCGCTCCACCACAATCACCCAAGCGTCCGTATCCGTGGCCGCAAATGCCCCGCTGCTGGCACAATCATCAGTTCATGCACGGCCCAAACCAGCGCATCCAAACGGTCCGGGCTGCCCGGCGCTTGAAACCCTTGTGCCGTCATCTTGATCATCTGATCTTCGAGCGCATCCAACCCGCCCCAGACATGCCGCACCCGGCCCTGATCGTAGAGCGCGGCCACAGGTTCCGCTCTTGCCGCCTTGCCCCGCGTCGCGCGCACCGATTTATATGACACCATCGGATCAATCTGCCGCAGCACGGTTTCAACCAAATCGCCACCTTGGTTCACCTCGGCCACGATCTTATCACCGTCCCAGCGCGCCAAGGCATCAATCGCCGCCTTGGCCCACACCGTCGGTGAGGACGCCGACACCGTTGCATCCTCCAACACATAGGCCCGCCAATTCTGCGGCGCGCCCTGCGTCACCGCGCCGACCACAACGATCCCGCATTCATCCGATCCCGCATGACCTGTCACCGGCGGGTCCACCGCCACGACGATCCGATCAAACTCCGGCAACGCGTCCGCCCGCATCTCTTCAAGTCGGGCCAAAGACCATAGCGCGCCCTCTTCTTCATCAATCAACACGCCGTCCAATTCCTGCCGGCCAAGGCGTGTTCCCGCATAACGCGTTTTCACCTCTTCCAAGAAAGACGCCGCCAAATTCGCCGCATTCGCCTCCGTCGTCGCATGGGTCGAGACCGTCGAGGACCGCTGCAACAGCGCCTTCAAAATCGCAATGTTGCGCGGCGTCGTCGTCACCACCGCACGCGGGTCATCGCCCAACCGCAGGCCGAATTGCAGCATGTCCCACGCCTCTTGCGGCTTTTTCCATTTCGCCAATTCGTCAATCCAGGCCGCATCAAACTGCGGGCCCCGCAACGCCTCCGGGTCATTGCCAGAAAACACCGTTGCCTCCGCCCCATTGGGCCACACCAACGTCCGCCGGGTTGCCACCCATTTCGGACGCCGATCCGGCGGGCTACAGGCCAAAATGCCGCTGTCGCCAAACACCATCACCTCGCGCGCCTGATCATAGGTCTCCCCCACCAAGGCCACGCGTTTGGCGCGCCCCGGATCACACGCCCGCGATCCTTCGACCATGGCGCGCACCCATTCGGACCCGGCCCGCGTTTTGCCTGCGCCGCGCCCGCCCAAAATCACCCAGGTGCGCCAATCCCCCTCGGGGGCAATTGGTGATCCAAAGCCCAAGCCTCAAACAAAAAAGGGAGCGCCAAAAGCGCCCCCTCATCGAGATCATTGAGAAATTGGTCCTGAACCTCTCGCGGCTCTGAGGCGACCCAGGCCATCAAGGATCTGAGATCGGGCTGCCCCAAGGTCAAGCTCTCCGCCCCCAAGCTCTCCGGTTTTGCGTTTGTGGTCATCGAGACGCTTCCTTTCCTCAAACGAAATATTCAGCGCTTTGTTCAGATCCGCCATATGTTTGGCGATCTCACTCGCCGATTTCGGATCTCCGGCACGCACGCCGTCAATGGCATCGTGAATGGCCCGGATCGCCCGGACCACACTCTCATTTGCGATCTCCACAAGACTGTCGAGATTGCGGTCATCCCCCACAGATGAAGTCTCTATTTTCATAGGATCTGCCTCTCATGCATTGAATCTCCGCACGAGAGAGGCGAGCGCTTTGGCGGTGGTGACATACCGACCGCTCAAAGAAAAAGCGGCCCATCGCGCGCACCCCCTCAGGCACCCACTTTGGCCGCTTCACCCACGTCTTCTAGCATGCCACAAGGCTGCCATCAAACCGCCCTCACGTCAAGTTATTTAATACTTTCAATAGGTTAATCAAAAGAACGCCGACCTTTCCACGCCCTTAACCTTTTGCACCCCCGCGCCTTTCCCCTTGAAAACAAACGCGTAATCGAACATCACCACGCGGACAGACGCGCAGATGAAAGTTTCCCATGGCATCCGGCTTTTCCACCACACTCACCGAACTCTATGAAGGCGAGACCCCGCGTGCGCACAGTTTCCGCTACGTGCTGTTGGGATTTGACCTCGTCACGATCTGCTTTGTCATCGTCACCTCCTTCTTCGCCCGCGCCCTTTGGATCGAAGTCGTGGACCTGATTTTCGGCCTGTTGATCCTGATGGATTTCTCGGCGCGGGTCTTTGTGTCATCGCGGCGGCTGCATTATCTCACCCGCCCCTCCACGCTGGCTGATGTGGCGGCGATGATCTCTTTTCTCGCGCCCTTCGCGGGCGAAGGCTTGGGCTTTCTACGCATCCTGCGCACCCTGCGCCTCTTGCACACCTATCAATTGATGAACCGCCTGCGCCAAGACTTTAAACTCTTTCGCAAACACGAAGAGGTCGTTGTCGCCGCCATCAACCTTTTGGTCTTTATCTTTGTCACCACCGGCCTGATTTATGCGCTCGAACATGGGCATAACGCGCAAATCCGCAACTATGCCGATGCGCTCTATTTCACCATCACCACGCTCACAACCACCGGCTTTGGTGACATCACCCTTCAGGGCACCACGGGGCGGCTTCTCTCCATCGGTGTGATGTTCTTTGGCGTCACCCTGTTCTTGCGTCTCGCACAGGTGCTGTTTCGCCCCTCAAAGGTCCGCTATGAATGCACCACCTGCGGCTTGATGCTGCATGATGCCGATGCGATCCATTGCAAACATTGCGGCGCCTATGTCCATATCGACACCGAAGGGCTCAACTGAGTTCTATTCCACTGGCGCGCCAAATATCGTCACCATCGCCGCCAACACGGCCACAAAGGCGAAGCCTCCCCAAACCATTGCGGATTTCCCGTCCCGTTTCGACAAAATGACCGCCATCACCGCTTGGATCGTATAGTAAACCGCAAAGGCCTTGGACGCCCAAGAGATGATCTGAAATACGTTCAATCCCCAGGTCAGCACCAGCCCCAGAGCCACCAAAATCGCATAGCCCATCTTCACCCGGACCCGGCCCTTGGTCAGCTCCACAACCAATCCACCTGCCCCGGATGTATCCGCCACGGCCGCCGAAAACTGCGCTGCAAGGGCGGCTGCGACCAACATCATTGGCAAGATCGGGGCCACCAGCGCCATCATGTCAATGATCGCCGTTTCTGAGGTCTCAATCTGATCGGGGTGAAACACATAGGCAATCAAAATGACGTACACCATGTAAATCCCAGTCGAAATCCATTGCGCCAACCGCATGGAGCGCACCCGCGTTTGCGCGCTGTACTCTTTGCCCAAATAGCGTGACGTCTCAAACCCCTGCACCGTCACCAACAGCCCAAACAAAAGGCCCGCCGCCCCCCACCCCCTGACCTGTGTCGGTGAAAACACCAATGTCCCCTCGCCCACACGACCAACGAAGTACCAACCCAGCCCAAACAACAGCCCGGCGATAATGGCCAATTTTACGCCCACAGAAATCTGTTCTGAGCGCTCCAACGCGTGAAAGCCTTTGGTCCAGCCCAAAAACAGGATCAGTGCGAACACGGCGGTGGTCACGATCCGCCCCGCTGTCGGCGTGTCCCATGGCGTCAGGCTGACCGCGAAAGACCCCAAAAGGTTGAGGTAATAGGCGACTGAAATCACATAGGCAAAGGCCAGCGCCCAAGACGCCATGCGTTCCAACCTGTCCGACAGCGGGCTGTGATCTTGCCGGTCCAGCGCCATGATATTGTACCGCACCGCCGCACCAATCGCATAGGCCAACAGACACAACAGCGCCATCGCCAGCGGCGTCCACGCGCCATAAGACTGCGCCAAGATCGGCCCAAGCACCAAGAACCCACTGCCGATGATCGAGGCCAAAGGCGTCACCGTCGCTCGCCAAAGTTTGGCCTGCGACACCTTGGGCCAAATCAAAATGCCTGCGATGATCACCGTAACACTCAGAATGCCAATGTTTTCCATTCTCGTTCCTTAAGACGAAAAAGGGCGCGATGAACGCGCCCTTCTTAAAACGATATCACTGACTTACTGGCTCGCGCGTTGCGCCTCGATTTCGCGCCATTTCACAACATTGGCGTTGTGTTCGGCCAGGGTCTCGGCAAAGGCATGCCCGCCCGTACCATCTGCCACAAAGAACAGATAAGGCGTCGTATCCGGGTTCACAGCCGCCTCCAAAGAGGCAAGCCCGGGATTGGCAATCGGCCCCGGCGGCAAGCCTTCGACCACATAAGTGTTATACGGGCTGTTCGATTGCAGCTCAGATTGCCGCAACCCACGCCCCAAAACACCCACGCCATTGGTCACGCCGTAAATCACCGTCGGGTCGGTTTGCAACCGCATGCCACGTTTCAAACGGTTCTCAAACACCGAGGCCACCTGACGCCGCTCTTCCGCCACGCCGGTCTCTTTCTCGATGATCGACGCCAGTGTCAGCATCTCTTCCGGTGTCGCAAACGGCAAGCCCTCGGTGCGCTGCGCCCAGATCGTATCAATCCGCATCTGCTGCGCCTCTTGCATCCGTGCGATCAGATCATCCACATCGGAATCCGCACGCACCTCATAGCTGTCAGGTGCCAACATGCCTTCTTTCGGCATCTCCTCGGCCTCAACGCTGCCGCTGAGGAAATCCGCCTGTTTCAGGCTCTCCACCACGCGCCACACCGTTGTGCCCTCGGCCACCAAAACGCGATACCGCGTGTCCGCCTCGCCGCGCACCTTGGTATAGGCCTCAGGCGTCTCAACGCCCTCTTCGCCCGGCAAAAACTCAACCGTTTCAACATAGGCCGATGTCGCCGGATCCAACTGACGCACCTGCATCTGTGCCCGGTTCACCCCAATCCGGTACACCACTTCGGTGCCACAGGTGGAGGCCCCGCCCCGGGTGATCAGATCGGTGATCTGCGCCATTGACGCGCCTTCCGGCACCAAAAACGACCCGGCTTTCAACTGCTGCGATTTGTCCGAATATTCCACACCAATGCGAAAAATAGACGGGTGCGAAATGGCGCCTTGTGAGGCCAAATCATCCGACACACGACGCATCGTCGACCCGGAGGGCACACGCAAACACACGGCCTGTTCCAAAGGACCTGCCGCCGTATATTCGCGCTTGCCCCATGCAATTGCTCCCGCAAAAGCAATCAACACCACGATCATAAGTGTCAGCGCATTCGAGGCAATAGACCTCCACATCAATCTGTCACCTTCTTCAGCACAAGCGACGCGTTGGTGCCGCCAAAGCCAAAGGAATTGGACAGCGCGACATTGATCTCACGCTCGCGTTTCGCGTTCGGTGCCAAATCCAACACCGGCTCCACCGCCGGGTTTTCAAGGTTGATTGTCGGCGGGGCCACTTGGTCGCGGATCGCCAAGACGCAAAAAATGGCCTCGACAGCGCCAGCCGCGCCCAAAAGGTGGCCGATGGAGGATTTTGTCGAGGACATGGTGGTTTTCGCCGCCGCATCACCCAAAAGCCGCTCCACAGCCGCCAATTCAATCGTATCCGCCATGGTCGATGTGCCGTGGGCATTAATGTAATCCACGTCTTTCGGCTCAAGACCGGCGCGGTTCAGCGCCGCTTGCATCGCCCGGAACCCGCCATCGCCATCGGAGGCCGGTGCGGTGATGTGATAGGCATCGCCAGACAGGCCATAACCAACGATTTCCGCATAAATCTTCGCGCCGCGCGCTTTGGCGTGCTCGTATTCTTCCAGCACCACAATGCCCGCGCCCTCGCCCATGACAAAACCGTCACGATCATCGTCATAGGGCCGCGAGGCCTTGGCCGGATCGTCAGAGCGTTTGGTCGAAAGCGCTTTACAGGCGTTAAAGCCTGCGATGCCCAGCTCGCAAATCGCCGCTTCCGCGCCACCCGCGACCATCACTTCCGCGTCGCCCCATTGGATGAGACGTGCGGCATCGCCAATCGCATGTGCGCCCGTAGAACAGGCGGTCACGACCGAATGGTTCGGGCCTTTAAACCCGTAGCGGATCGACACTTGGCCCGAGATCAAGTTGATCAACGAGCCCGGAATAAAGAATGGCGAAATCCGGCGCGGACCTTTTTCTTTTAGCAAAACCGCAGCATCCGCGATCGACGACAGGCCGCCAATGCCCGAGCCAATCAACACGCCCGTGCGCAGACGATCTTCCTCGTCTTCCGGCTTCCATCCTGCATCTGTCAGCGCCTGTTCAGCCGCCGCAATACCAAAAAGGATGAAATCATCGACCTTTTTACGCTCTTTGTTCGACATCCAATCTTCGGGGTTGAACGTCCCATTGGTGCCATCTCCGATTTTCACCTCACAGGCGTAATCGGTGGCCAAATGGCTCGCGTCAAACCGTTGAATCGTGCCCCCGGCCGATTCCCCCGCCAATAGGCGCGTCCATGTTTCCTCAACACCGCACGCCAGCGGCGAAACCATCCCAAGTCCTGTGACAACTACTCGGCGCATTTTGGCCCCCTCATTTTGATCAGCCCTTCAATACACGGCCTTTTCCGCTGATGGAAGTCCGAGACCGTGCTCGGGCGCATTTCCGCAACCGGAAAATCGCCATATGCCCTTTGACCGTTGCTGCGCTCCGGTCGTGTAAACCAGATATTGACGCTTTTTCGGCTATCAAAGATCAAAACGCGTGGCCCGTTCCGATGACCTTTGCTTTGAAACGCACTTTTTGGATTTTCCGCGCGGGCTTTGCTCCGATCGCAGTCTTTTGCCTCGCCTCAGTGCTGTTCATCGCCACACCCGCCTTTTCCGCCCCGTCCTGCCGGTTGGAAAGCTGGCTCAGCGCGCTCGATGACAGCGCCAACACCTATATCAAATCCCTCGGTACAGCCGACGAACTCCAAGCTGCTCGTAGCTTTCGCATCGAAATGGAACGGTATGAGCGCGACAAATTGCTCAAACAAATCAATGCGGCAGGCTTGGGGTCCAATGAAAAAGCCCTGTTTGATTTCATCGCCTCACGTCACCACCTGCTCGATTTACAGCGTGACAATTGGGGCGAAATGGCCCGTCGCTACGGCACCGACCCACGTTTTTCGTCGCAATCTCAAAGCCTGTCACATTTCCTCTCCGCAACCGCATGCGACCCCAGTGCTCCGGATTTCCTTGAATCTGACGGCAAACAAAAATCAACCTTCCTGGATCGTGTTCGCGAAGGGGTCAAAGAAATTGTCGATGTCGTGGCCCATGAAGACCCAAAACCCGCAGCCCAGACGGCTTTGACCTTTGATCCGAATAATTTTGATGAGTTCCGCCCAACAGCAGCCACGGCCCCCACAGCTTCGCCAGTAACCCTAAGCCCCTCAGGAAACGCCGCCTTTGCCCTTGGCATTTTCACCTTCATTTCCGCCATCACCTCCTGGGCCTGGATGCGCTATGGCATCGTCCAACGCCGCGCCACACGCTATCCCTGCACCCTACCCGTGGTGATTTTCGACGGCATCGTTCCTGTTCTCGGTGAAATTTTGGATATGAGCCAAATTGGCGCCAAGCTCGAAACCACGCTGGAGCTCTATGATCGACAAAAGATCAAACTCACCATTGGTCCCGTTGTGCGCAAAGCCCGTGTGATGTGGCGCAGCAATCATTTTATCGGTGTAAAATTTGACAAGTTGCTCACAGAGGCGGAAATGAAATATCTTTTGGGGGATTTTGCCCAACAAGTTGGCTTGGATCGCGACACCGCGCCGTTTTTTGATCCGAATGCGGACGCACCCGCCGATGATGCGGCGGCGCTAGAACAGGCGTTCCTGTCTTCCGATCGGGGGGACAGCACGCGCGAAGACACACAGGACCTCACGCCCGCCTCAAATCCTCGGCCCCCAGATCCTGATCTGGCCGCCTGACCCGTCGCCCCTTCAAGGACGCTCAGTCAAAATAAAAGCGGCGCTGCAAAACAGCGCCGCTTTAAAACCTTACGATCCTAAATCAGGATCAAAGCCGACTTAGGAGGCTTCCGTGATGAACTTCACCGCGTCGCCAAAGGTCTGGATGGTCTCGGCTGCATCGTCCGGGATCTCAATGCCAAACTCTTCTTCAAAAGCCATAACCAGCTCAACTGTGTCGAGGCTGTCAGCGCCAAGATCGTCGATGAAGGACGCTGTTTCCGTCACTTTGTCCTCTTCAACGTCGAGATGCTCGACAACGATCTTTTTCACGCGATCTGCGATGTCGCTCATGTTCTTTCCTCATAGTTTGGGGCGAAGTGCCCACATTAGCTTTGGCCCGCGGGCCGCTCTTCTTACATGTCCATTGCGAAACGATAATCAAGTTTTCGCCACGGCATACACCACGGTCGCTGACGCTCCCTAGGCCCAATCTTCGCTGCTCATAGCACAATCCTCCCCCGTGGCAAATGGTTTGTGACCCCACGTCGGGCTCAACATGCCAAAAGGGATTTTTACGCTTAAAGCATCGCCATCCCGCCGTTGACATGCAGGGTGGCCCCGGTGGTGTACCCAGCCTCTTGTGAGGCCAAATACAACACAGCCGCCGCAATCTCTTCTGGTGTGCCCATGCGTGCCGCCGGAATTTGCGCGTTGATCTTGCCTTTTTGATCGTCGGTCAATTTGTCCGTCATCGCCGTGGCAATGAATCCGGGAGCCACGCAGTTCACCGTGATTCCGCGCGATGCGACCTCATAGGCCAGCGACTTCGACATGCCGACCATTCCCGCTTTCGAGGCTGCATAATTGGCCTGACCGGGGTTGCCCGTCGCGCCAACGATCGAAGAAATATTCACAATCCGGCCCCAACGCGCCTTCATCATGCCCCGCATCACGCCTTTGCACAGCTTCATCGTCGAGGTCAGGTTCACGCTCAACACGCTGTCCCATTCGTCATCCGACATCCGCATAAACAGGTTGTCACGGGTGATCCCGGCATTGTTGACCAAAATATCAACCGAGCCCATCACCTCAGCCGCCTGTTTCGGCAACGCCTCAACGGCCTCTTTGTCGGACAGGTTGCAGGGCAGCACATGCGCGCGCTCGCCCAATTCTGCGGCCAGCACCTCCAAAGGCTCAACCCGCGTGCCAGACAGTGCAACCGTTGCGCCAGCCTCATAAAGCGCCTTGGCAATCGCGCCGCCAATGCCACCCGATGCACCGGTGATCAGCGCATTTTTTCCTGTCAGATCAAACATGTGACTCTCTCCCGAAGCGTCCTGCTTCTTTTGTCTTGCAATATTCCGGGCAATATCCCGTGATGAGCCGGGCCTTCAAAAAGGTCCGGCGAGGGGCAGCGCCCCTGCCCTTTATTCTTTCAGTTTCGCGATGTCCTCAGGCGTCCCGATGGCCGTGCAGGCGATGCTCTTGTCAATCCGCCGCACCATGCCCGACAACGCCTTGCCTGCGCCGATTTCCCACATCTCCGTGACGCCCTGCGCTGCCATATAGCCAACGCTCTCGCGCCACCGCACGGACCCTGTGACCTGTTCAACCAAAAGCGACCGGATCGTCGCCGGATCCGTCACAGCCGCAGCACGCACATTGGCCACCAGCGGCACAACAGGAGCGTTAATATCAACATTATCAAGCGCTTCGGCCATCACATCCGCCGCAGGCCCCATCAACGCACAATGGAACGGTGCGGACACTGGTAGCAAAACCGCCCGTTTCGCGCCCTTGCCCTTGGCAATCTCAACCGCGCGTTCCACCGCGTCTTTGTGGCCAGACACCACAACCTGGCCCGGATCGTTGTCATTGGCTGCCTGACAGACCTGCCCCTGCGCCGCCTCTGCGGCGATCTCTTTGACCGCTTCGAAATCCAAGCCCAAAAGCGCCGCCATCGCGCCAACGCCCACGGGCACCGCCTTTTGCATCGCCTCACCGCGGATGCGCAAAAGTCGCGCGGTGTCGCCAATGCTCAAAGATCCAGCCGCCGCCAGCGCGGAATATTCGCCCAGCGAATGCCCCGCCACAAAGGCGGCATCCGTCACCGCATAGCCTTCAGCCTCAAGTGCACGCAGCGCCGCCAAAGAAGTCGCCATCAGTGCCGGTTGGGCGTTCTGCGTCAACGTCAACGCCTCGATCTCACCATCCCAAATCAGCGCCGAGAGCTTTTCACCAAGCGCCTCATCCACCTCATCAAAAATCGCTTTTGCTGCGGGGTAGGCCTCGGCCAAAGCCTTGCCCATCCCAATCGTCTGAGCCCCTTGCCCCGGAAACACGAATGCGCGCGTCATCTTCGCCCCCTCCCCATGCCGCCCTGAAAGCGGACATGTGTTAATTTGGATTTAAGTTGGACATTGGTCTACCCGCCCAACAGGCGCGCGGCAAGCCCGGGCGGGCGCATTTCACCGTCACACCCTGCCGTAACGTCACACAAATCTCGGGGGATGCTTCGACGGGCGCTCAAATGTCAAAAGACGTCCGCATACGCTCGATCGCACTTAGCTCGGATCCGCGATGCGCCGATGACCTTCAAGTGTCAGCACCATACCATCATGGATCGGGCACGGAATGTTTCCCGCCTCAATCGCGTCGATATGATCTTCAAGCGCGCCTGGAAAATCGAAACTCGCCCCTACAACCATTCCGAAAAAGCCAACCACGACAAAAGCAAAGACCGCTGCAAAGAAAATACCCTGCCCCCAAGTCCAATAGGACGTGGCATGTGCGGGATCAGGCAGTCCCGCCGCATCGTTCATTTTCATCCGAGTCATAAACATGGTCATCACCTTCATCTCTGCCCTAGAGTAGCCCCTGACGTAGGGGCAACGTCTAGCAAAAGATCAGGCATTGGTTAACGGCACTAAAACATATTTTGTCACTTAATATGAGTACATTATCGGAATTTCATCCCCATATTAGGGGGGCATTATCGCCGATTATTTACCGATTTTATCGTCGCATATTTTCATAAAATTTTCGAAGACACGGCATCAACGCCGCCGCGCCACATCTCTGCCCCATCAGAAACAGATCAGCGCCCAAAGGTCGCGAAATATGGCAAACGCACCAAAATTCGCCGCAAAGCGATTCTGGTGCGCCAGTGGAGCCCCCCGTGATCAGCGCAGAGTTTGCGGCACCTGAGAGACCGATCCAACAGCTGAGGACGACATATGGGCTCTGCGTGGCGGCGGCGTGCCGCGCCGGGAGGGCCGCGTTACACTCTGCACGCCTCTTTCGGGGGGAACCGCAGGACTAGAAACCTGACGCAGGTCCACATTCAAATCCCGCCAAATCTCACGAAGGCGCGCCTCCTCGCCTTTGAGCAAGGTGATCACCTCACCTTTGCGGCCATAGCGCACATCCAAATGGACCCCATTAAACGGCGCGAGCGAGCGGCGCAAAAACACCGAGCCAATTTCGTCAAACCCGATCACCGTATGCAATCGCACCGCCGATTTGCGGTTGCGCCAGACAACGCGCACTTGACCGCGCTGGGTGTCGATCTGAACCTCACGGTGCAATCCCCTCTTCGCAAGACTGCCAAACGCCAGCGCAATCAGACCAAGACTGAGCGACAACGCCGCTTTGATCCCGATCACGGCCGCTGTGAAATTGGCGTTCGGCAAAAGCCAGAGCCCCGCCATCATCGCAAAGGCCAAAATAGACACTGCGCGCGCCACCTGTTCAAAACGACATAAAATTTGAGTCGGTCCGCCATAGTCATTCAAAAGACAATACCCCCAAGCGGTGTCGTGTCGGACAATCCCCGACCCTAACCGCCCAGATGTCTTTCCACTGCGTCTTGTCTCGCTCAGCCGAGCTGTGGTCACCGCCATCGTCTCAAGCCTTCCTCATCACATTGCCTGATGCTTAAATTATGGTTAATAAAGGCACGAATATGACCAGCGCAGGTCGTTTTTGGACAGGTCCACCCATGCCCACTACAGACCGGACTGGCCACAGGACAGAAACACCCATCGCCCTCGCGCATCCCTTTGGGATTTGGACCTTGAACCAAAACCTAAGATGCGTATAAGGGCACATCCTTTTCACACGACATGTGAACCGCGCAGCCTCTCGTGGACGGGCCGTGAAAAGGCCAAAATGCCCGCCCTATGAAATGCGCTTGATTTATGAACTGGAGTCTCCATGCCGCTTTACGAGCATGTCTTCATTGCGCGTCAGGATCTGTCCAACGCGCAGGCCGAAGGTCTCATCGAACATTTTGGCACCGTCCTCGCCGACAACGGCGGTAAACTCGTCGAGCACGAGTACTGGGGCGTCAAAACGATGGCTTACAAGATCAACAAAAACCGCAAAGGCCACTACGCCTTCCTGCGCACCGACGCCCCGTCGGAAGCCGTGCAGGAAATGGAACGCCTGATGCGTCTGCATGATGATGTGATGCGTATTCTCACCATCAAAGTCGACGAGCACAAAGAAGGCCCGTCCGTCCAAATGCAGAAACGTGACGAGCGCGAAGAGCGCCGCCCGCGTCGCCCTTGATCTTAGGAAAGGACCTAACCTATGGCCGCTAAACCATTTTTCCGCCGTCGCAAAGTCTGCCCGTTCTCCGGCGACAACGCGCCTGCGATTGACTACAAAGACACCCGCCTTCTTCAGCGCTATATCTCTGAGCGTGGCAAGATCGTGCCAAGCCGTATCACCGCAGTCTCTGCGAAGAAACAGCGTGAGCTGGCTCGTGCCATCAAACGCGCCCGTTTCCTCGCCCTGCTGCCCTACGCCGTGAAGTAAGGAGAAAGCACATGCAAGTTATCCTTCTCGAACGCGTGGCCAAACTCGGTCAAATGGGCGATGTCGTCTCCGTCAAAGACGGTTACGCGCGCAACTTCCTTTTGCCGCAAGAGAAAGCCCTCCGCGCCTCCGACGCCAACATCAAGGCGTTTGAAGCTCAGAAAGTGCAACTCGAAGCCCGCAACCTGGAAACCAAAAAAGAGGCCGAAGCTGCTGCCGCCAAACTCGACGGTCAGGTCTTTGTTGTGATTCGTTCCGCGTCCGATTCCGGTTCGCTCTACGGGTCTGTTACTCCGCGTGACGCCGCAGATGCCGCCGCAGAAGCCGGTTTCACCGTGGATCGCAAACAGATCGCTCTCAAAGCTCCGATCAAGGACCTTGGCCTGCACGAGTTGCACGTCCTCCTGCACCCGGAAGTTGACGCCACCATCGTTCTCAACGTGGCGCGCTCTGTCGAAGAAGCAACGCTTCAGGCCGAAGGCAAATCCATTCAGGAACTCGCCGCAGAAGCCGAAGCTCAAGCTGAATTCGAAATCTCCGAACTCTTCGACGAGATGGGTTCGGCTGCGAATGACGACGATTACGATTCTGCTCCGGCAACCGACGAAGCCTAATCTTCTCACATCACTGATCAGAAAGCCCCGCCTGTTTGGCGGGGCTTTTTTTATGGCGCTCAGCAAAGCCAAATCCCGCCTCTATAGGAGCCCCACAGCCTCAGGCCTCAGCGTATCCTTGCCGATGCCCCCTCCCCGCGACGCTTCGGCTCTTGGCGAAACACAGCGCCCGTGGTTTTGTCCCCAAGACCTTTCGGAGATTTACATGCCTCACCCGACCCGCCGTGCCTTTATGCTGTCCACTCTCGCCGTATCAACCCTCGCGCTCACCGCCTGCGGCCAGCGAGAGCCGGAGGTCAGCCGCGCCTATAACCCGCCGCTGTATCCCAATGAAACGCCGGAATTGCGCCAGCTCATCAACAAATGGGCTGACGTCTACCAAATTCCGCGCGAATTGATCCATCGTCAGGCCATCCGAGAGTCCACCCACCGCCCAGAAGCGCGCAACGGGCCCTATTACGGCCTGCTGCAAATCCTGCCGCAAACCGCGCGCACCATGGGGCATGACGGTCCGCCAAGCGAGCTTTTGGATCCGAATGTGAACCTGAAATACGCCGGAAAATACCTGCGTGGGGCCTATATCGTGTCCGGCGGTAACATTGATGCCGCGATGAAATGGTATGCCAAAGGCTATTATTACGAGGCCAAGAAAAAGGGCCTGCTTTATGAAACGGGTCTCAGAAGCTAGTCGGCAAGGCAGCGAAAGGGCAGGAACGACCCGGTTGCGCCCTCAGCCATAGCCATAAGCGACAGCATATCTGCAAGCTCCCGCTCTTCCGGCGTCTGTGGGCATGCCGCCCCTCGGATGGCACAGCCCGCCTCAAGAAAGGCGCGATTGGCCGCGACAAACTCCGGCGTTAAACCGTCGACCGTCTCACCATCTGTCGCCATGTCCCATGCCCGTTCAAACCGGGCACATTTCTCAGACGTCCATTCCGGCGAAATCGCCTGTGCCGCCCCTGGCATCATCAGCTCAGCCAAAAGCCAAAAGCCAAAAACGCATCATCTGATCTCCTGCACCCTATGTTCTGTCAGGCCTTATCCAAAAAAAAGACCGCCGGTCAAATGGGCGGCCTTCTCGTGAGCGGGTCTCAGCCTCAATCCTCAGTGGACATGATCTTCCAGATCACAGCCCCGATCACAGCCCCCACAAGAGGCGCGGCCCAGAACAGCCAAAGCTGCCCCAAAGCATCGGTCTGGGCAAAAAGTGCAACCGCAGTTGAGCGTGCCGGGTTCACCGATGTGTTGGTCACCGGGATCGAGATCAGGTGGATCAACGTCAGACCCAGCCCAATGGCAATCGGCGCAAACCCTGCCGGAGCACGCGATGACGTGGCCCCCAGAATGATGATCAAGAACACCGCCGTCAGCAGGGTTTCAATGACCAAAGCCGACGTCATGCCATAGCCGTTTGGCGACAAAGCGCCATAGCCGTTGGAAGCAAAACCGCCCACGCCCTCAAACCCGGACTGGCCGGAGGCAATGACATAGAGGGCTGCGGCGGCAAGAATGCCCCCCAGCACCTGCGCGCCCCAATAGGCTGGCAACTCGCGTGCCGGGTGACGCCCAGCCACCACAAGACCCAGCGTGACAGCCGGGTTAAAATGGCCGCCGGAAATCGACCCGACCGCATAGGCCATGGTCAAAACCGTCAAACCAAAGGCCAGCGCCACGCCCAGCCAGCCAATCCCAACACCCGGCACCCCGGCGGCATAGATCGCGCTGCCGCACCCGCCAAAAACCAACCAGAACGTACCAACGCCTTCGGCCATAAGTTTCTTCAACATCATCTTTCTCCAAATGTGATGCTCACGCATATGTGAAGATCCCGGAGCTATGCATGGGGAAATTTTCCGATGTTGCAGCCATTCCCTTAGGACACCCAAAGGCAGCGCATAAAAAAGCCGCCCCATTTCTGGAGCGGCTTGATCTGTCCCTCGTTCGTTCAAACGAGTGGCGTGTCTTACTCTTCGTCGAGAGCTTCTACAGCCTTTTCGAGCTCTTCTTTCGAGATCTCTTTTTCGGTCACGTCAGCTTGCTCAGCGATCCAATCCACCACTTTGTCTTCGAACAAAGGAGCCTGAATTTGCTGGCGCATTTGCGGGTTTTGCTGAACGAATTCAAAGAACTGTCGCTCTTGGCCCGGATATTGACGGGCCTGCGTCATCACCGCTTGGGTGAATTCTGCGTCAGAGACCTGAAGCTCTTGTTTCTGACCGATGTCCGCCAACAAAAGACCCAAACGCACGCGGCGCACGGCCAGCGTGTTGTGCTCGTCGGTCACCTCGATTTCCGGGTGATCGTGGCCATGCACGTCCGGGTTTTCTTCGTGCCACAGCTGGTGAGCGATCTGTTTGGCTTCGGCTTCCACCAAGGACGGCGGCAAGTCAAACGACACGATGCCGTCGAGCTGGTCCAAAAGACCGCGTTTCATCACAGCGCGCGCAGCACCGGCATATTCGGATTCAAGACGCTCAGCGATTTGACCTTTGAGGGTCGCGAGGTCTTCCACACCGAATTTTTTCGCCAGCTCATCATCAATCTCAGCATCCGCAGGTGCTTTGACCTCTTTGATTTTGCATTCAAACACAGCGGCTTTGCCCGCCAGGTTCTCGGCGCCATATTCCTCGGGGAAATTGACTTCGACGTTCTTTTCTTCACCGGCTTTGACGCCGACAAGCTGTTCTTCAAAGCCCGGAATGAAAGACCCGGAGCCCAGCGTGAGCGGGTAATCTTCGGCTGCACCGCCTTCAAAAGGCTCGCCGTCGACTTTCCCCAAGAAGTCGATCACAACCTGATCGCCATCTTCGGCTGCGCCGTCTTTTTCAACAAAGTTTTGAGCGGTTTTAGCAAGATTTGCCAAAGCATCGTCAACTTCGGCGTCAGAGGCTTTCACCACCAATTTCTCAAGTTTCACACCGGACAGGTCGGTCTCAGCGATCTCGGGCAGAGCTTCGTAGGACATGGTGACAACAACGTCGTCGCCCTCTTTCCACTCTTCGCCCGCATCCATTTTGACATCCGGCTGAAGCGCCGGACGGTCGCCGGAGGCCTCAAAATGCTCGTTCATTGCACCATCAACGGCGTCTTGCATGGCTTCGCCCAGCACACGCGGGCCGAACTGCTTTTTCAAAAGCGCCATCGGGACTTTGCCCTTACGAAAGCCCTTCATTTCGATCTCAGGCTGAGATTCTTTAAGCTTTGCGTTGACTTTGGCGTCAAGCTCAGCGGCAGTGATCGTGATCTGATAGCCGCGCTTCAGACCTTCATTCAGGGTCTCGGTGACCTGCATCTTGGGCGTCCTTCTTACGTCTCTCTCAGGCCGCAACAAGGCGACCACTAAATCAGACGCCCTTCTAGGGGGTGAACGTCCATCGTGCAAGACGATTCCACCCATCCGGCATAACCATCCCTTCCCCGCCCAAGGCTCAAAGCCGGTTCGTCTCTTGTCATGTGGAACAAAGGCCACAGTGAGGATCAAGATGATCTTTGGCATCCCCTCAGACATAAGTTTTCATCGACCCCCGACCTGTCATCGGTTAACCATCTGACATTGGATGCTTTCGCCCTCTGGGATTCCTGATGTCCCGGACCACGATGTCGGCCCATAAAGGTCGACCAAAACCACGATAAAACCCGTAATCCTCTGGGGGACTTTATGAATATTTCGACGTTTACCGGCTTGTCTTTGATTGTCTTTAGCCTTGCGGCCTGCGGCACCGCCGGTGGGGACGCAGACTCCAACAGTTCCGGGACGTCGCAAAGTGATTATGAAACCTACAACGCCGCCCATGACGCCATCGAGGACAACAATTTGGTCGCCACCGCCAGTGCTTTGGACACTGCCGCCGCAAATGCGCGCAGTGACACGGTCGAAATGAGCGGCATTTATGGCATCCAATCCGATGACCTGCTTGGCACCGACGCGATCCTTGGTGAAATGTCGATGACCGCGAATTTCGGCAATGACACGGTGTCTGGCGCCATGACCAACAACTTCATTGCCTTTGATGATGCAAGCGGCGCGCATGTCGAAGGCTCCGTTGAACCGCTTTCTGGCTCAATGGCCTATTCGGGAACCATTTCCGGAAACACGGCCGTCAGCCATTTTGATGGAATTTTGACCCGCACTGATGGCACCCAATATGACCTTTACGTCGATATGGAAGGGACGTTTTACACGGTCACAGACGGTGTCCTCTCGGAGTTGGGAGCCATTGGGAACTTTGAAGGCAACATCACCGTGATCGGGGACGCCACAGGCACAATCTATGACCTCACCGATGGGTACGACTTTCTTGCCCCAAACGGAAACGAAACCGGCTTTGTCGTTTGTGAAAGCCTGTGCAGCGGCGAATAAGCGCGATGCGCCGAACGCCACACCACGCGAGGCTCGCACGCAGATTGACACGGATTGCCGGTTGCCTCTTGGCACTCGGGCTGCCGCTTGTCGCTCTCCCCGCGCACGCGCTTGAGCCGCAAGAGGTGATCGCAAACCTCGTCCGCGCACAGGCCGATGCACGGGCTGGTAAAAAGGAGCGCGCCTACGACCGCCTGCGTTGGTTGTTGTTCACCGACACGGATCACCCCTCCCATAGCCTGACCTATCAAAAAGCCTTGGCCAAACTGCGGGACGGCAAGCCCCTCACCTTTGGCACCTCGGCCGCCCTTGCCCCCTCAACCAACCTCAAACGCGCCAGCTCGCAGAGTTATTTTTACACCGACGGTGGCACCTATTACCTTGGTGACAGCGACAAAGATCACAGCGGCCTTGGCCTCAACCTCACCCTCTCCACCAGCGCCGCCCGCGCCTATCAGCCGGGGCGGGAAATCTCGATCGGTGTGGATCTTGGGGGCAACCTCTACAGTGACCGTGATCTGTCTTCGGCCTTTCTACGCCTGAGGTTGGGTCATGAATGGTACGGCACCGGCGCCACCTATGCGCTCAGCCTGTTCCACGACATGGCGCAATACTCTGAACATGATGGAGACCCGTCGCTCGATTGGACCGCCGTTGGTCTTTCAATGTCTGCGGCGCGAAAACTTGCCTCCGGCGACACCCTGCGTGGGTCGTTCACCGCAAGTGTCCGCAACTCAGATGAGGCCTATTACGCCTATCGCGATGGCCTCACCACCGCGCTGTCCATCGGCTACACCCACCCCTTGTCCCGCAGATCCCAGATCGCGGTTCAAACCACTCTGGAACAGGCCGATCTCACCCGTGAAAGCCTGTCCTACCGCTCCATCAAACTGGGGGCCCGATATGGCCGCACCACTGCATCCGGCCTGTCTTGGGAATTGGGGGCGGCCGCCACGTTGCGGTCCTATGATGACACGTTCACCGCGCTGTCCTATGCCCGCGAGGATCAAGTCAATGAGGTAAGTTTAGGCCTGTCTCATGCCAAACTCAAACTCCGCGACACCTCCCCGATGCTCTCTTGCACCCTACGCGATCACGGCTCAAACGTGGCGCTTTATGATTACAACGCGGTCGATTGCTCTCTCTCGTTTCGGCGCGATTTCTAAGCGCGGGATAAATCCCAGATGACGCTGCATTGCAGCGCAGATACGTCCCGGTATTTTTGATTAAACTAAATTATTCTCCCATATTTTTTGCATATATCCCGTATTTCGGTACGATTTCTCCCTAAAATCGGGCGAAACTCTCGGCAACCACACCGCAATCCAACAGGAGACATTTATGCGCATCGGTTGTCCGAAAGAGATTAAACCTCAAGAATTCCGTGTCGGCCTCACCCCCGACGCTGCGGCCGAAGCCGTGGCGCATGGCCATACCGTTTTGATCGAAACCAGCGCGGGGGTTGGCGCAGGGTTCACCGATGATGATTATATCGCAGCAGGTGCAGAAATTGCCCCCGACGCCGTAACCGTGTTTGAGCGCGCCGACATGATTGTCAAAGTCAAAGAGCCGCAGCCGGTCGAATGCGCCATGCTGCGCGCGGGTCAAATTCTCTTCACCTATCTGCACCTCGCCCCCGATCCGGCGCAAACCAAGGCGCTTATGGCCTCCGGCGCAACCTGTATCGCCTATGAAACCGTGACCGACGCGCGCGGCGGCTTGCCGCTTTTGGCGCCGATGTCCGAAGTGGCGGGCCGTTTGGCACCGCAAGTTGGCGCATGGACCCTGCAAAAGGCCAATGGCGGTCGCGGCGTATTGATGGGCGGTGTGCCGGGCGTGGCCCCTGCGCGTGTGCTGGTCATCGGCGGCGGCGTTGTTGGCACCCATGCCGCACGGATTGCGGCGGGCATGGGGGCGGATGTCACCGTGTTGGACCGCTCCCTGCCCCGGTTGCGGCAGCTCGACGATCAATTCGGCGGCATGTTCAAAACCGGCTACGCCTCCAAAGCCGCCACTCTGGATCTGGCGCGCCAGGCCGATATGATCGTCGGCGCGGTCCTCATCCCCGGTGCCGCCGCCCCCAAACTGATCTCGCGTGATGAGTTGAAAGACCTCAAACCCGGTGCGGTTCTGGTCGATGTGGCAATTGACCAAGGCGGCTGTTTCGAAACCTCGCGTGCCACCACCCACCAAGATCCGATCTATGAAGTCGATGGCGTGATGCATTACTGCGTCGCCAATATGCCCGGTGCGGTCGCGCGCAGCTCGACGTTGGCGCTTGGCAACGCCACCATGCCCTTCATGTTGGCTCTGGCCGACAAGGGATGGAAAGAGGCCTGCCGCGCCGATCCGCATCTGTTGAACGGTCTCAATGTCCATGCCGGGCAATTGACCTATGCTGCGGTTGGGAACGCTTTGGGGATCGACACCGTCGATGCGGGCAGTTTGCTTTAGGCCCTCTGACTGATCCCTGACCAAAGAGCCCCGCCCATGACAAATGAGCGGGGCTTGCGTTCAGCGGCCTCAGACGATCAACGATTTTAGCTCATCAGCGGCCATCACCTGACAATAAATCATGTTGATGACCCGAAGCTCATGCTCATGCAACGCCCGCGTCGCCGCCGCACAGCAATCTTCCAAAACGATCACATCAAAGCTCTCATCGGCCAAACTGCGCACGGTGGAGGAGATGCATTGGTCGGTGAAAATCCCGGCGCAAATCACCCGCTTGATCCCCATATTATGCAGCACCATCCGCAGGTTCGTGCCGGTCAGCGCCGAATCCGTGGTCTTCGTCACCACAATCTCATCCGCCAGCGGTCCGACAGTTTCGATGATCTGACTGTCGGCGCGATCTTTCGGAAGAAGCAAATGGTTGAACCCCGGTTTCTTTTGGCTCAGCGATCTGTCCCGCCCGTCCTGTTTGAGACAGGCAATGCGGGCATGGATCACCTCAATCCCCTGCCCCCGCGCCCAGTCTTGCACCGCACGGGTGTTGGGAAGGACGATCTCCTGCATCCGGGTCAAAAACGGCTGCCACCGCGCCGCGTCTTCGGGCGCCTCTGGCACCTCAAGATAGGTGTTTTGAAGGTCAATCACCAACAGCGCCGTTTCCTGTGGTTCCAGAAGAAGATCCGCAGGCTCTTCGGCAGTCTCATAATAAAAGGAGCGCCATTCCGTTTTCCACCCCATCGCTCAAATCTCCGCAATCGCCTCAAGGCTTTCCGGCAGAATTTGCCCGCCATCCACGACGATCTGCTGTCCGGTGATATAACCCGCCTCATCAGAGGCGAAAAACAGCGCCGCGTTGCCAATGTCCTCGACCGAGCCCAACCGTTTCAACGGGATCGAGGCCGCCATCGTGGCGAGATACCCCTCTCCCAACCCCTCAAGCCCCTCGGTCACGATATTGCCGGGCATGACCGCATTGATCGTGGTGTTGTACCGCGCCAGTTCCATCGCGGCGGTTTTGATAAAGCCAAGTTGACCGGCCTTCGATGCGCCATAATGCGACCACCCCGGATAGCCGGTCACCGGCCCGGTGATCGAAGAGGTGACAATCACGCGACCCTGCCCGTTGGCCTCAAATTCGGGAATACAGGCTTTGACACAGAGGAAGGTCGATTTGAGATTGGTGGCCATGACCCCGTCCCAGTCCTCAGCACTCATATCGACCATCTTCTTTTGCGGGAAAATACCGGCATTGGCGCAGAGGATATCAACAGAGCCAAAGGCCGCTTTTGTCGCCGTGATCAGCCCCTCGACCTCGGCCCAATCAGCAACATCGCACAGATGATAGGCCGCTGTGCCACCTGCGGCTGTAATCTCGGCAACGGCGGCTTTGGCGGCCTCTTCTGTGCGGGCTGCGATCATCACTTTGGCCCCTTGGGCGGCAAACACCTTGGCAATGCCTTTGCCGATGCCTTTCGAACCGCCTGTGACGATGGTGGTTTTTCCTGCGATTGTGCTCAACATGGGAGGCTCCCTTATGGTCTTTATGGATGGTCTTTATGGATGTGTGATCTGTATCAGGAGGGCGCGCGCAGCCGTTTGAACGCCCAAGCCAAAAGCAAGCCCGCGCACACCAAAATGGCTGAGGTGGCGACAGTCAACATGCCGACTGTGGGCACAAGTGGCGAATAACCGGACACCATTTTCGCAAACAACCACTCGGGCAAGGTGCTGTCAGCGCCAGTTGAAAACAGCGACAGAGGGAAGTTGCCCCAGCTCAGCAAAAAGGCAAACAACCCCGCTGAGGTTACCCCCGGCATCAACAGAGGAATGGTGACTTCTTTCAGGGTTTGCCACTGTGTCGCCCCCATGTCGCGCGCGGCTTCCTCTAACGCGGCATCAAAAGAAAATGCCCGGATCGACACCACCAGCGTGGCGATGGGCGCGATCCAGACCAAATGCGCGATGATGGCGGTTTTCCATGACGGGATGATCCCGAGCGCGTTGAACCACATCAAAAGCGCCAGCCCAAGCACGGTCTGAGGAAAGAAAATCGGCAACAGGATGAGCTTTTGATAGGTCTTGCGATAGCGCCAATTGTAGCGGGCAAAGGCCAGTGCGCCAAAGAACCCGATGATCATAGAGGCCACAGTGACGATGCCCGCAACCTTCAGAGAAATCGTCAACAACGTGTGGACCGTGCCCGAGGTCACCGCCTCTTCATACCAGCCAAAGGCGTATTTTTTGATCGGAAAAGACAGGTAGCGCGCTTTCGACACGGACGCGAGGCCGACCGACACCAAAGGCAGGTACAAAAAGGCCAGGATCACACAGCCATAGGCCACAAGACATGCGGCAGACAGACGAGAGGTTTTCATGATTTTCGCCCCATCATTTTGTCCAAATCCGCTTTGGAAATCGCCCAAATGGCCACCGTGCCAATGATCGCGATCAACACCATCGCAAGGGCCGATCCCAGCGGCCAGTTTTGGCCATAGGTGAACGCGGTCTGAACCTCGTCTGCGATGGTGATGATGGCGCGTCCGCCCAAAAGTTTGGATTCCGCCATCGCCCCCGCCGCCAAAACAAAGGTCAAAAGCGCGCCGACCATGATCCCCGGCATCGCCAGCGGCAGATCAATTTCTTTGAGAATTTGCCACCGCGACGCTCCCAGATCATAGGCCGCCTGACGGGCATCATCGGGCACCATCGAAATGCCCTGCGCCAACGGAAACAACATGAAGGGCAAATAGACATAGACCAGTCCAAACACGATGACCGGACCATTATACAGCGGCGCATCAAAACCCGTGCCGGTCCAGTGCCGCCAATAGCCTTCGATCAACCCGCCCTTCATCAGTGTCAAAACCCAGCCAAACAGGCGGATGTTTTCCGACACGAACAGCGTCATCACCACGCCGATGGTCAAGACCAGTGAAAACCGTTTGAACACTTTCGCCATGCCAAAGGCCAGCGGCCAACACACCACCAACAAGATCAGCGTCGCCACGAAAGCCATGAAAAGCGACCACGCCACTGAGCGCCAATAGCCCTGCTCAACCACAACCCGGTAGGCGGAAAAATCTGGCATCTGGGTCAGGGTAAACACCTTTTCAGGCATGATCGAAAACGCCGCGACCAACAGAATGGGCGCAAGAAACGTCAGCCCGAGAAAAAGCGACAACGGTGCGGAATAGAGCAGCCCCAGTTTGCGTTCACGCCGCTGCATCATGGGCCTCCTCAATCAAATGCGCCGCCTTCAGATCGCAGCCCACGATCAAGCGCGCCCCAATCCCGCCCGACACCGCATTTTCGCGCAACACTTCGACGATCATCTCTTGGCCCGTGGCCAATTCCATCCGGTATTGCACCCGCGATCCAAGCAGATATTCGGCGACGATCACCCCTTCAAAGGACAAATCCGCCGTCTCCTGCGCACCCAATGTGCGAAGGCTTTCGGGTCGGATCGTCAACGTGCCCGTGGCCGCCCCAAGCGCGGTTTTGGCCCTTGGCGATATCGTCACCCCGGCGGCATCCCCCGCGCTCAGATCAAAGAAATTCACCTCGCCCATGAATTCAGCGACAAATTTGGACACCGGGCGGGCATAGATTTCTTCGGCAGGCGCGATCTGTTCAAACCGCCCGGCCTTCATGATCGCAATCCGGTCTGACATCACCATCGCCTCTTCAAGCGAATGGGTGATGTAAATAAAGGTCTTGCCGGTGCGGCGGTGCAGGTCCTTGAGTTCTTTCTCCAAGGTCTTGCGCAGGCGGTAATCGAGGGCGGAGAGGGGTTCGTCGAAAAACAGGATTTCGGGATCATAGGCCAGTGCCCGCGCCAAAGCGACGCGCTGTTTTTCCCCGCCCGAACATTGCTGAATCCGCTTGTCGTAATACTCCTGTGGCAACCGCAGAAGATCCAACAGCTCGAGCGCACGCGCCTTGCGGTCCGCGCGTGCCACGCCACGCAGCTTTAGTGGAAATTCGATATTTTGACCCACCGTGCGATGTGGAAACAGGGCCAGCGACTGAAACACCATACAGGTCGGGCGTTTGTTGGCGGGGATCACGTCGATCCGTGTGTCACGCAGCCATACCGCCCCATCCGAGGGCTCATCCATCCCCACTAAAATGCGGATCAGAGTGGTTTTGCCAGACCCGGAAGGTCCGACGATGGCCAGAAATTCACCATCTGAGACATTCAAATCAATGCCATGCAGCGCAGTGAACGTGTCAAAGGTCTTGGTCAGCGCGTTGATCCGCAGGATCGGGGAGGCTTGCGTCATCGTCTTCTTCTATCTCTGAAAAGGACGGCTGCGCCCAAAGGGGCCAAGCGCAGCCGTCGGGGGACATCATCCGCGGCGTGCGTTGGTGTAAATTTCCATCAACTTGTCGTAATCGGCCACGGAACTGTATTCGACCGACCGGGCGCTTTCCTCTTCGAGGCTGTCCCATTGGATCGCATCAAGCTCGTCCGTATCCCAAAGCGCAAACACCTCAGGATCGCCCATTTGCGCCACTGGATTATAGGTGCCTTCGGCAAAGCCAACGGCTTTGGCAATCTCAGGCTTTTGTACAAACTCAAGAAAATCGGAGGCCAAGGGGCTTGCGTCCGGGTTGTTGACCAAGGAGGTCAATTCGGCCCAAACCACACCCCCTTTGCCGTCAATCGGCCCGGATTTCGGCGTCACCGCCCGCACTTGGGTCATGCCATCGAGACGCGCCGGTGATGAGGTATAGGTGCCGCCAGTGAAATAGGCGTCGATCTCACCGTTGATCAAGGCGGTGTTCATCGCCACAAGATCATCCGTCATCAATTTCGCGCCGCCAAAAAGGGTCTTGGCAGTCGCTTCAAAAGTGGCAAACCCGGCCTCATCCAGCGGATTGAACGGGTTGAGATCCCCGGTCAGGCACATGTGAATTAGGTTCCAATTGTCATAGGTCAGGATGCCAAACCGCCCCGCCATGTCAGGCTCCAGGAACAGTTTCCAGCCCATATCTTCGGCCATTTCGCGACTGATTTTGTCGGTATTGACGACGAAAGAGAATGGACCGTAGCGTTGCGGCATCCCAATCAATTCCTCATCCTCACCAAAGGCCAGCGGGTACGGAGGGGTGCCATAGTCCGGCGTCATTTTCTCAAAATATGGCATGAAACGCTCTTTATCGAGCGGCTTGATCAGGCCAGCCGGGTAAAGTTCGCCGCGCGCCCATGGCTGATTGAGGTTGATCAGATCCCAAACCTTCACCTCCCCTGCGCGCAGCTTGTTGATCATGTCAGGATCAGAGGTGCCACTTTCGGCACGCACGGTTGCGCCCGGATGCAAATCGCGGAACGGGCCCAACACGTCATCGGTGTTGTAGCCTTCCCAACACAGGATATTAAGCTCGCTGCTGCGCTCGGCAAAAGCACGTGTGGGACGGATCAGACTGGCGGCTCCTGCGGCCCCAAGGCCTGCGGTGAAAGACCGGCGGGTAAGGTTCATGGTGTTCTCCATATCTGTCGGACATCCGGCCCAAACGAGCCGAGACATTTAGAGGTGGGCCGCGACACGCATAGGCCGCGGGACATCGAGGGAAAGACATTTACAGCGGCTTCTGATGAGCGCCTTATGGTCACGCTTCCAAAAATTTTCCGCAGTTGCAAGAGAAATGTTGCAAGTCACAGATTTTTTGATTTACTAATGACACTGTAGATTGGCGAATGAGGAAAATTTCACCGTGCTCTATCAAGACGACTTCATCGCGCGGCTCGAAAACGGGCTAAAATCCCTTCTTCCTCAATGGGAATTGAGTGATTCAACCGAATTGCGGCTTTTGACAGTCTCGGAGAACGCCACTTTCATTGCGCAGGACCCAGACCGGCAGTCATCTATAATTCTGCGAGTTCACAGACCAAACTACCATCAAGTCACAGAAATTGAGTCTGAATTGACCTGGATTTCTGCGTTGCGACAAGAAGGCGCTGTCGACACCCCGGCCCTCGTCCCGACACTTGACGGCACATATTTGACCTCATTCCAGGACGGTGAGGACACCCGATATGTGGTCGCATTTGATTTTATGGCCGGGCGCGAACCGGATGCAGATGCCTCTTTGATCGCCGGTTTTCGTCTTTTGGGCAACATCTCTGCCCGGCTGCACAGCCATGTCGAAACCTGGGTCAAACCGGCGGGGTTCACGCGCAAAACATGGGACTATGAAAGCGCCTTTGGGGCATCTCCACTTTGGGGCGATTGGCGCGACGCGATCGGGCTGAGTGAGGCGGGCGAAACCCTCATCACCCGTGCCCTCCATAAACTTAAAGACCGGCTTGACGCCTATGGCAAAAGCGGCAATCGGTTCGGCCTGATCCATGCCGATCTGCGGTTGGCCAATCTGCTCCAACGCGACGACGGCATTGGCGTCATCGACTTTGACGACTGCGGTTTTTCTTGGTTCATCTATGATTTTGCCGCCGCCATTTCCTTTCACGAACTCAACCCGATTGTACCGGATTTGAAAACCGCGTGGCTTGAGGGCTACGCCAGCGCGCGTGCCCTCTCTGAGGCTGACATCGCGATGATCCCCGACTTCATCATGTTCCGCCGCACGCTTTTGACCGCTTGGATTGCCAGCCACGCCGAAACAGAAACCGCGCGCGAGGCCGGACATGGCCGCTACACCCAAGGCACCATAGAGTTGGCCGCCCGCTATCTGGAGGATCAACTATGACGACCTCTCCTCCCCGCGACGGGGCGCGCCCCATCCTTGATATGAATGCGTTTGATCCCGCCACCACAGGCAGCGCGGCCGTGCAACGTCGGCTGTCCAATTTCGGGGCCGCTTCGGTGTTGTTTTACCGCCAACCGATTGAAATGGTCTCTGCCAAGGGCGCGTGGATGACCGCAAAGGACGGCACGCGCTATCTGGATTTTTACAACAACGTGCCCAGTGTCGGTCACAGCCACCCAAAGGTGGCACAGGCCGTGGCGGAGCAGATTCAAAAAATCAACATCCACACCCGCTACATCGTGCCCATCGTCGACACCTATATCGAGGCCCTCAAATCCCACCTGCCGGAGCCCCTGTCCAATATTGCCATGACTTGTTCGGGCAGTGAGGCCAATGACCTTGCCATCCGAGTGGCCCAAGCTGCAACCGGCGGCCAAGGCATCATCGTCACCGAAACCGCCTATCACGGCAACACCGGGCTTGTGACGGAGGTCTCGCCCTCTTCGCTCAAACGCGGCAGTTTGCCCCCGCATGTCATCGCCGTGCCCCCGCCCAGCCGACATCACTATGGCTCCGAGATTGCCAAGGGCTTTCGCACCAGCGTCGAGACTGCGCTTGCTGAATTCGCCCGCCGCGGCATCCGGCCTGCCGCCCTTTTGGTCGATTCAATCTTTTCGTCGGACGGTATTTTTGCCGATCCGCCCGGATTTCTGACCGACGCCGTGGCCACCATCCGCGCCGCCGGGGGGCTGTTCATTGCCGATGAGGTCCAGCCGGGGTTTGGCCGCACGGGCGAGGCCTTTTGGGGGTTCGAACGCCACGGCATCATTCCCGACCTGGTCACCATGGGCAAACCGATGGGCAATGGATTTCCGATGGCCGCACTGGCGGCACGCCCCGAGTATCTTGATCGGTTCTGCGCCGATGTTGGCTATTTCAACACCTTTGGCGGCAATCCCGTCGCCGCCGCCGCCGGTTTGGCCGTGTTGGAGGTGATCCGGGACGAGGCGCTACAGGCCAACGCCCGCACCATCGGCGCGCTGTTGCAAGACGGCCTGCGCGAGATCGCCGCTGTGGATGCGCGCGTCTCTGATGTGCGTGGCGCAGGGCTGTTCATCGGCATCGACCTGTCCGATGAGCACAGCGGGCGCCCGGATCCCGATCTGACAGTGCGGGTGATGGATGCCATGCGCCAACAAGCTGTGTTGATCGGCGCGGCGGGGCGTTATGGTGCCACCCTGAAAGTCCGCCCGCCCCTCTGCCTCAACGAGGCCGAAGCGGCACAATTCATCACCTGTTTCAAAACCGCGTTGTCGCGGTGATCCCCACGGGCCACACAGAGAGTGTCCCCCGAGGCTCAGCGTGGCGAGGCCTGTACAAATCGAACTTCGCTGCGCTCCAGCGCCCGCATCAACGGACCCTCGGGCCGACCGTCACTGACCAAAACGTCAATGTCGCTCCACTGTGCATAGCGGGCCGTGGCGATGCGGTCGAATTTACTATGATCAGCGACGACAAGGCTCTGCGTCGATTGGCGCAGCATGGTCGCATAGACATCGGCGGCCTCAATCAGGGCGTCACTCGGCCCATCCGGGGACAAGGCGGAGGCGCCGAGAATGGTCCAATCGGCGGTGTAATCTTGTAGGAACCGAACCGCCTGCGCACCATGCATCGCCCCCTCTCCGGCATGATAAAGGCCGGGCACCATAATGGTGCGAATGGTTGGGTTTTGTGCCAAGGCGGTGGCGACCGCAAAACTATGAGCGATCACCGTGACATTGCGCAGCTCGAAGGCCAGCCGTTTGGCCAAAATCGTTGTCGTCGCCCCCGACCCAATCATAAACGTGCGCCCCTCCGCGATCACAGGAAAGGCCTGACGCGCGATGGCTTCGCGTTCTCGTACCAGATGGCGTTCACGATGCGACAAAACCGGCTCGTTTTCCGCCTTCAACATCGCCCCGCCATAGGTCCGGCTGATCACGCCCTGTTCGGCCAATTCCTCAAGATCACGCCGGATCGTCTCCGTCGTCACCGCCAATTGCGCCGCAAGTGATTTGACCCGCATCGTGGGTTCGTCGGACAAAATCCGTAGAATGTCCTTTTGACGCTGGGCGCGCTTTGACAATCTGACAGCGCCTTCACGCATTGACGGCTCCTCTTCTTTGATCGGTCTCAAACGGCGTGTCCAAGGCCCAAAGACGCCCCATGCCAACGGCCTACAACAGGCCCGTGACATGTAGTGTCCGCTGTCGCCTTATGAAGTCAAGGCAGATGGAGCCGTTTCGCGCTCTGATACGGGCAACTACTCGGGCAACGGCGCAGGCATCGACACTGGCATCGACACTGGCAGGGGGTTGAAACAGGCAATGTCGCGATCGCCCCCCGTCGCCGTCAAAACCGGCCTTTCCACACGACACCGATCCGTTGCATAGGCACAACGGTCATGGAACGCACAGCCTGTGGGCGGAGACAACGGGTCGGGCAATTCGGTTTCGGCCTGTTCAGGCGCGGCAATGGGTCGCCCGACCACAGGTGCGCTTTGGGCCAAAAGCTGAGTGTAGGGATGGCGCGGGTTGGCAAAAATGTCGCGGGCCGCACCGATCTCGACCACCGCGCCAAAATACAACACCGCAACCCGGTCACTGACTGCCTCAACCACCGCCAAATCATGGCTGATGAACAGATAGGTGAGGCCAAACTCCTGTTTCAAATCGGCCAAAAGGTTCAACACCTGTGCCTGCACCGAAACATCGAGCGCAGAGACAGGTTCGTCCAAAATCAAAATGCGCGCCTGTGCGGCCAAGGCGCGGGCAATACCGATCCTCTGCGCCTGCCCGCCAGAAAACTCATGCGGATAGCGGTCAAGGAATTCTTCGCGCAGGTTCACCGCATCGAAAATCTCGCGAATGCGCACAGCGCGCGCGGCGGCGTCCATCCGGTGCAACTTTCGAAGCGGCACGTCCATGATTTGCCGGATGGTTTTGCGTGGATTGAGGCTACTGATCGGGTCTTGGAACACGTATTGAATGCGCTTGCCAAAGGCGGCTGCCGATGCAGTGTCCAAAGCCGCGCCTTCAATCTCGATATGGCCAGTGCTGGGGGGCAACAACCCAACCAACATCTTGGCCAAGGTCGATTTTCCACACCCCGACTCGCCCACAATGCCCAATGTCTCCCCCGTCTGCACCGTGATGTCGAGCGGCTGAACCGCATGGACCATCGCCTTTGGGCGGCCAAACAGGCGCTTGCCGACGGGAAAGGATTTCGACAGGTTCGTCAGGGTCAAAGCCGCAGTCATGACAGCGCCTCCTTCGGTTGGTCTGGGGCAATGCAGCGGGTTTTGCGGCCTGGACCGGTGGAGGCCAAGGCGATCTCTCCCGTTCGGCAGGCAGAGTGCGCCTTGTCACAGCGCTCGGCAAAAGCACAGCCCTCCGGCAGTCGATCCACCACCGGCGGCAGACCGGGGATCGCCGCCAATTTGCGCTGTCCCCCGCCCAATGTTGGCACACAGTCGATCAAACGGCTGGTGTAGGGATGTTGCGGCGCGCGCAGCACCGCCTCGGTTGGCCCCTCTTCGACAATCCGGCCCGCGTACATCACCGCCACCCGGTCGCACAATTGGCCAACCACGCCAAAATCATGGGTGATAAAGATGATCGCCAAGCCGCGTTCGCGGCGCAGATCGCTTAGAACCGAAAGAATTTGCGCCTGAACGGTCACATCCAACGCAGTGGTCGGTTCGTCCGCGATGATCACATCGGGATCATTGGCCAAGGCCATCGCGATCCCCACGCGCTGACGCATTCCACCTGACATTTCAAAGGGATAGCTGTCGATCCGGCTTTCGGCATTGGGAATACGTACCGATTTGAGCAAAGCAATGGCACGGGTATGGGCCGCTTGACGCGAGACCGGGTCATGGCTTTGGATCGCTTCGATCAACTGATCGCCGACCTTATAGAGCGGATGCAGGGTCGCCAAAGGGTCTTGGAAAATATAGGCGACACGGCGCCCACGCAGGCTGCGCAACACCTCATAAGGCGCGCCGATCAGATCCACCCCGTCAAAATGCACCGCACCGCCGGTGATCACACCGGGCGGCGAGGCGACAAGCCCCATAATACTGAGCGCGGTCACCGATTTGCCGGAACCGCTTTCCCCAATGATGCCAAGGCATTCGCCCTTGGCCACATGCAAATCAACGCCACCAACGGCCTGATACACCCGGCCCCGCACCCGAAATTCGGTGCGCAGCCCGGTGATGTCCAACAGGCTTTGGCTCTGCGCGGCTGGACCCGGACCGGTGCGATCCACCTTTGTCGCTGCCATCGGACGGCTCAATGCGCCGGATTTCAACCGCGGGTCCAACGCATCGCGGACCCCGTCACCCAACAGGTTGATCCCCATCACGATCAGCAAAATCATCACCCCCGGCACGATGGAAGTGTGCGGGTTGGTGATCAACGCCGAACGCGCCTCGCCCAACATCGACCCCAAATCCGCCTGTGGTGGTTGCGAACCAAGGCCCAAAAACGACAGGCCTGCCGTTTCCAAAATCATCCAACCAATCGTGGTCGACATGGCGATGACGATCACCGGCACCACATTGGGCAGAATTTCGGAAAAGATGATGTCGCGGTCGCGCATCCCGGCCAAACGTGCGGCGTCGATGAATTCTTTATGCGCGATCCCCACTGTGATGCCGCGTATATTGCGGGCAAAGAACGGCACGTTCACCACCGCCACCGCGATCAATGCATTGGTCAAACCGGGGCCAAGCGCGGCAACAATCGCCAGCGCCAAGAGGATATAGGGAAAGGCCATCAACATATCGACACCGCGCATGATCAGGTTGTCGATGCGCCCGCCATAATAGCCCGCAATGATGCCCACCGCCGATCCCAAAGCCGCCGCAATCACTGCGGCGGCAAAGCCCATCGCCAGACTGAGTTGGGTGCCCCAAAGCAAGCGGCTCAACAGATCGCGGCCCAAATGATCGGTGCCCAAGAGCGCGCCTGCGGTGAATGGATGTTTGAACCGATTGGCCGTGTCCGTCACATTCGGGTCGGCCAGCGGCAAAAGCGGCGTGATCACAGCCAACCCCACGACGGCGCAGATCACCACAAGCCCGACCAAGGCCAAGCGATTGCGGGCCAAAAGTTTGAGAAACGCCATCATGTCTTGATCCTCGGATCAAGCATCGCCTGCGCCACATCGACAAGGATATTGAACAGCACATAACAGGCGGCAATGAACACCACCCCGCCCTGCACCAGTAAAATATCGCGTTTGAGGATCGCATCCACCAACATCCGGCCAACGCCGGGCCATTGAAATACCATCTCGATATAGACCGCGCCGGACAGCACGAACCCGGCCTGAATGCCCAGCACCGGAATGATCGACACCATCGCCGCGCGTAGGGCATGCCGCCAAATCACGCCACGCTCGCGCACGCCTTTGGCGCGGGCCGTGCGGATGAAATCTTGGCGCAGGACTTCCAACATCGCCGAGCGTGACAGACGCGCAATCACCCCGGTCGCCACCACTGCCAGAGCAAAGGCAGGCATGGCCAAATGATTGAGCAACACCCAGAGAGTGCGGTCGCCGTAGATCGGCCACATGCCCGACACCGGGACCCATTTCAGCCGCACGGCAAAGATCAAAATCATCATCATGCCGAGGAAAAATGACGGGATGGAGATGCCCAAAAGAACGACAAAAGTGATCGCCTTATCGGCCAAACCATATTGGCGCGCCGCCGAAATCACCCCGGCAACGATGCCAAGGATCGAACACATCACAAAAGACGTTCCCGCCAACACAAGTGTGGCCCCGAACCGATCCGTCACCTCATCCAACACCGGGCGATTGAGGGCAAAGCTGCGGCCAAAATCGCCGTGCAACATATTGCTCAGCCAGATGAAATAGCGCGGCACCAGACCTTGATCGAGGCCCAGATCACGGTTCAATTTTGCAACATTGTCCGGCGTGGCATAGGATCCAAGGATCGCCGTCGCCGGATCGCCCGGGATCATCGCCATGATCAAAAAAACGATGATGCTGATGCCAAGCAACACCGGGATGGCCGAGATCAACCGCTTGAGGATATATCCAGTCATGTCCTAATCCCGTGATAAAAGACGGTCTGAAAAAGGAGCCCTGCCAGCCAGCCGCCGACAGGGCCAAAGCGTCAAAAGCCGCGATCAGTTTTTGGTCACATCGCCCAAAAGCAAGAAGAACGATGGCTGAAGCGAGAACCCTTCGACCCGATCCGACGTCACCGCATTCTGTTTCCAGTTGGCGACAAACACCCAAGGCGCGTCCTCATGCACGAGGGTTTGCATCTCTTTGTAGAGGCGTGCGCGCTCCGCTTGATCGGTTTCAACGCGAGCGGCATCCAACAAGTCATCCACCTTCGGGTTGGAATAATAGCCGGAGTTGAACCCGCCTTTGTCGGGCCATGCCTCGGTGCGCAACGCCAAGAACGGCAACGTGTCCGGGTCATTGGTCATCCACGCCATTTCCGCCATATCCGCTTTGCCCTCAAGACCGGGGTTCACATTGCCCAAGAACGTGTTCCACTCATAGGTCTCAATCTTGACGTCAAACCCCACGGCTTCCAAATCGGCTTGCATCGCGGTGCCCATGGCCACCGGGTCCAACATCCCCGATCCGCCTTCGGTGACATAAAACGTCAGCTCCGCCCCTTCGGCTCCGGCCTCGGAAATCAGCGCCCGCGCGCGCTCGGGATCATAGGGATAGGGGTCAAGCGCATCATTATAGGCCCAGGCAAAGGCGGGCGGGGTCGGGCCAGCGGCCACCTCAGCCGTGCCTTCGAGCACATCATTGACGATCGCCTCTTTGTTGATCGCATAGTTCGCCGCTTGACGCAGCCGCTTGTCGGCAAAGGGGCCTTCTTTCGCGTTCAGGATCAAAAACCAAAGGTGCGGCCCGGCCTGTTCATAGACGTTGAAAGCCTCGCCTTGAAATTCGCTCAGGGCCACGGGCGGCACTTCGACCATCAAGTCGATCCCTCCGGCGAGCATTTCGGCGGTGCGGGTGTTGGCATCGGTGATCGGGCGGAACACAACTGTTTGCAGCTCTGGCGCGCCGTCCCAATAGTCCGGGTTGGCCTGAACCACCACGGCCTCGTTGCTGCGCCATGTGTCAAAGGTAAACGGGCCCGTGCCCGAAGGATGACGCCCAAAATCCGCCCCGAATTCTTTCACGGCGGTGGGCGACACGATCAACCCCGTTGGGTAGGCCAGATTGGACAAAAACGGCGCGTAAGGCGCGTCCAAGGTGAATTGCACGGTCATCGGGTCCAACACATCGACGCTTTTGACCGAGGAAAAGAAAAACGCCAACGGGAAAGGTCCGGTGTCGTGATAGGGGTGCGCCTCATCCAGCATCCGCTCAAAATTGAATTTCACCGCCTCGGCGTCAAAAGCGCTGCCGTCATGAAATGTGACCCCATCGCGCAAGGTGAACGTGTAAACCGTGCCATCCTCTGAAATCGTCCAGTCTCGCGCCAGCGCGGGTTCGACCTCTAACGTGCCGTCCTTGTAGCGCACCAGACCGTCGTAGATGTTCATCAGAATGCGGAAATCATTCACCGCCGTGACAGCCGCAGGATCAAGCGCTTGCGGCTCTGCAATCTGGCCAACGATCAACACATCTTCCGGGGTTTGCGCCTGTACCGCGCCCATCGACAAAGCGAGTGCCGTCGCGGCCGTCACCGAAAGCAACGCGCGGCGGGTCAAAGTTAGGAAGGTCATAGCGGGTCCTCACTGTTCAATTTATTTATCATGATTAATTGTATTTGCTCAAATCATCATGATAAATTCAAGAAAAATATGTTAGAGAGACCACTATGACATTTTCCATTCTTACATATGACGTAAAAACAGGCGTTTACGCCGGGGCGGCCGCGACGGGCAGTTTGTGTGTTGGCGGCTGGGTTTTGCGGGGTGACATCGAATCGGGCCTGTGCGCATCACAAGGCACCGCCCCCAGCAGCTTTTGGCGCGACGACGCGATGCGCCGCCTTTATGCCGGAGACCATGCCGCCGATGTGGTTGCCTCCCTCACCGGTGCCGACAGCGGACGCGACCATCGGCAATTGAGCGTGCTTGATCGCTTTGGTGGCACCGCCGGGTTCACCGGCGCGCAAAGCGTGGCCTATGCCGGGGTGATTGCCGCGCAAAACATTGTTGTGGCGGGCAATATGATCCAATCACGCGTCGTGCTTGACGCCCTGATCGAGGGGTTTCAAACCAGCTTAGGCCCGCCGCAAATCCGGTTGATCCACGCTTTGCGCGCCGCTGAATCTGCGGGCAGCGATGTGCGCGGACTGCAATCGGCGGCGCTGTTGGTTCTCTCGCCCGATGCCCCGCCGCTGGACTTGCGCATTGATTATAGTGAGACCCCTCTGAACGCCCTCGCCAACTTAGCCGACCATGTCGCCCAGCCTCCTTATTGCAATTGGTTGGGCGAGGTTCCGGTGCTCAACAATCGCACCCATGCCCCCCATCAGCCCGCAGACCGGCCCGACACATCAACATAGGCGCGCGCGCCCTGCCCGGCTCATTCGCTCATAAATTCGCGGGTGATCCGCATTTCCTGCGCGTGCATCATCGTTTCTGCGCCTTCCATATGTGAGCGCATGATCTCACGCGCCCGTGCGCCATCGCCCCGCTCCAACGCTTCGACAAGCTCAATCTGGTGGTTGCGTCCCCGCTCCCACATCGCTTTGTTCGGAGCCGCATAGAGGCGGCGATAGACCGTCAAATCGGTCAAAATACGCGCCATAAAGGCGATCACGAACCCCATCAATTCATTCCCTGCGGCATCGGCCAAACGCGCGTGAAACTGCAATGAGGTGATGTGTTGCTGTTTTTCTTCCTCGGGGCTGCGCGCCGGTTCGGGGTGTTGATGCGCCAACTCACGCAGCTCCGCCAACTCCGCCTGCGACAAATGCCCGGCAAGATCCGCAACCAATTCAGGCTCAAGCACCTTTCGGATCTGATAAATATCAGACAGAGACAAGTCTTTGAAATAAAAATAGTTTCCAAGCAATGACATGGCCCTGTCTTTGCTAACCTCGCCCACAAAACTGCCGCCTCCGGGGCCTGTTTTGGTCACGATCAACCCCTGTGCCTCAAGGATGCGCATGGCTTCGCGAACCGTGCCTTTGGAGACGCCAAACTGGGTGATCATCTCCGCCTCATTTGGCAATTTAGCGCCTTTGCGCAAATCACGTTCGACCACCCAGCGCTTGATCTGATCCGCCACCCGGACCGGGCGCGATCGCTTTTGCGCGCGCGGCGCATCGGTCATTTTGGGGTCCGCCAAAGGCAGGCGGTTCAGCTCTGTGTCACGTTTCATCATGATAAATTCCTAACCGAGCCCGTGTCCCTTGTGTAGGAAAATCAGCATCGGTTGGCTCAAAAGATGACACGCCTGTACGGTCCCTCCCCGCTCACAGCGCCATGTCAGGCCGCTCCACCGTTTTCTCAAAAGCGGCGGCGATCAGGCGCTGCGTATAGGCCTCACGCGGCGCGCTTAGCACATCGGCACACATGCCCTCTTCGACCAGTTGCCCCGCCTGCATCACCATCACCCGATCCGCCATTGCGCGCACGACGGCAAGGTCGTGACTGATGAACAGATAAGTCAGGTTATGCCGCGTTTGCAGCCCGCGCAACAGATCCACCACCTGCGCCTGTACCAAACGATCAAGCGCCGATGTGGGTTCGTCCAACACCAAAAGCCGAGGCTTAAGGATCAACGCGCGGGCAATCGCGATGCGCTGGCGCTGACCGCCGGAGAATTCATGAATATAGCGATTGCGCAGATCGGGATCGAGTTGAACCTCGGCCAAGGCCTCTCCCGCCAGACGGTCCCGCTCGGCGCGGCGCAAATCGGGGCGATGGACCAAAAGCCCCTCGGTCACAATCTGCCCGGCGGTCATACGTGGGCTGAGGGCGCCAAACGGGTCTTGGAACACCACCTGCATCTGCGCGCGATGTGGTCGCATTTGCCGTCGTGTCAGACCCACAATCGGAACGCCATCAAAACGGATGTCACCGGAGGATTGATTGAGCCGCAAAAGCGCGCGGGCAAAGGTCGATTTGCCAGAGCCGCTTTCGCCAACGATGCCAACCGTCTCGCCCTCATGCAGATCAAGATTAAGCCCCTGTACGGCTTTCACCTCATGCGCGCCGGTGCCAAGTGTCACCGACACATCGCGCGCGCGCAGGACCACCGGCGCCTCAGGCGCGGCGGGTATTTTTTGCCCCTTGGGATCGGCATCAATCAAAGCGCGGGTGTAGGGATGTTGTGGTGCGTCAAAAATCTGTGCCACCGGTCCCTGTTCAACCACCTCACCCTGACGCATCACATAGACCCGATCGGCAATGTGGCGCACCACATTCAGATCGTGACTGATGAACACCATCCCCATACCAAGCCGGTCTTTGAGGTTGGCCATCAGCGTCAAAATTTCGGCCTGGATGGTCACATCCAGCGCCGTGGTCGGTTCGTCCGCGATCAACAGCGCCGGATCATTGGCCAGCGCCATCGCGATCATCACCCTTTGGCGCTGACCGCCGGACAATTCATAGGAATAGGCATGCAGAATGCGTTCGGGATTGGGCAGATGCACCAGGTCAAGCATTTCGCGCGCCCGCGCCTGTGCCGCTTTCACACTCAGACGGCTGTGGCGACGGATCGGTTCGATCAACTGATCGCCAATGCGGTAGAGCGGATCAAGCGAGGTCATCGGCTCTTGGAAAATCATCGCCAATTCCGCACCGCGCAATTCGCGTAATGCCCGGCGCGGCAGCCCCAAAAGATTGCGGCCTTTAAAGAGAATGTCGCCTTCGGTGCGGGCATTGTCCGGCAAAAGCCCCATCGCCGCCATCATGGATTGGCTTTTGCCAGAGCCGCTTTCGCCGACAATGGCGATGGTTTCGCCCGCGCGCAGTTCAAAAGACACGTTTTTCACCGCCCGCGTTTCGCCCTCGGGCGTGGCGAAATGCACGTTGAGATCACGAACCTGCAACAGCGGGGCGTCTGGCACAGCAGTCATATCAATGGTCCTTTGGGTCAAGAGCATCGCGCAATCCATCACCGAGGAAATTCAGCGCGAAGAGGGTCGAAATCAGGAAAAAGGCCGGGAAGATCAACATCCAATTGGCCGAGGGCATGGCGCGCGCACCTTGGGCGATCAGGATGCCCCAACTTGACATCGGCTCTTGAACGCCAAAGCCCAAGTAGGACAAAAAGCTTTCAAGGATAATCACATTCGGCACCAAAAGCGTCATAAAGACGATCACCGGCCCCAGCAGGTTTGGAATGATGTGGCGGGTCAGGATGGCAAAGGGACCAACCCCCATCGCCTCCGCCGCCTCGATAAATTCCTGACGCCGCAGTGACAGGGTTTGCCCGCGCACAATCCGTGCCATATCAAGCCACAGCACCGCGCCCACGGCAACAAACATCAGTAGGAAGTTGCGGCCAAAAAACACCACCAGCATGATGACGAAAAAGATGAACGGCAGCGAATAGAGCACATCAACGATGCGCATCATGATCTGATCGGTGCGCCCGCCAACAAACCCGGCAATCGCGCCATAAAACACACCAATCCCCGCCGCGACCAACCCGGCCAGAACACCGATGGACAAGGACACCCGCCCGGCGATCAAGGTGCGGGCAAACAGATCGCGCCCGGTGGCATCGGTGCCAAAGAGAAAGTAATGGCGTTCAATGTCTGCGGTGATCTGTGCGTGGGTGTCATCCACGGGCGTGAATGTCGCGCCTTCGAACAGATCGGAGCGGTCAAAATACTGCACAACGCGCGGATCAATCGCCCGCTTTGAGCTGACCGACAGAACCAGTCTGTCTTCCTCAATCTGCCAGTCCTTGATCTCAACCCGCGCCCGTGCCGCTGTCGCCTCAATCGCCGGACCGATCTGTTCGGCGCGGGGATAGGCGGTCAGGCTGGCGGGCACGCGGGTGTAGCTTTGGAACAGTTTGGAATAGCTGTTGGCGGCCAACATCGGGCCAAAGACACAGGCCAAAACCATCGTGAGCAAATAGGCCAGACTGACCATCGCCGCCCGATTGCGTTTGAGCCGAGCCCAGGCTTTGCTCCACAAAGATTGGCTTTGCCGGGGTTGGCTTTGTCGGGAAGAGGACGGCTCACGCATAGCGCACCCTCGGATCAATAACCGCATAAAGAACATCCACGATCAGATTGAAAAGAATGGTGAAAATCGCCACCACCACGACCGCACCCATCACCACAGTGTAATCGCGATTGAGCGCCGCATCGACAAAATACCGCCCCACACCCGGCACGGAAAAGATGGTTTCGACCACGACGGACCCGGTCAACAACGCCGCCGCCGCAGGCCCCGCATAGGACACCACCGGCAAAACGGCGGAGCGCAAAGCGTGGCGGCCGATCACCGACCAATCGGACAGGCCCATGGCCCGCGCCGTGCGGATGTGATGGGCACGCAAGGCTTCAATCATAGACCCGCGCATCAGGCGCGCGACCACGGCGAGTTGCGGCAACATCAGGCACACCACAGGGCCGATCATGTTTTGGACCGCCCCGTCTTGCCAGCCGCCAACAGGCAACCACATCAAGCTCAGGCCAAAGACCAACTGAAACACCGGGGCGACGACAAAGGTCGGGATTGTGCTGCCCGCGGTTGCAATCGACACCACGGCCAAATCCACCCAACCGTTTTGGCGCAGCGCCGCCATGATGCCCAAAATTCCGCCGAGGATCAGCGCCGTCAGCAAGGCCCAGCCGCCCAATTGGACAGAGACCGGTAGCCCCGATTTGAACAGTTCGGCGACGGTGAATTCGGGCATGGTGAAACTTGGCCCCAGATCGCCTTGGACCAGATTGCCGAGATACATCAGATATTGGTGCCACAGCGGCAGATCGAGGTGATAGGCCGCTTCCATATTGGCGCGGATCACCGGGTCCAGGGCGCGCTCTTGGTCAAACGGACCACCGGGCGCGATACGCATCATGAAAAACGACAGGGTGATGACGGCAAAAAGCGTCGGAATGGCGGTCGCAAGGCGCCTCAGGATATAGCGGAGCATCGGCGCGTCCTCCGGGGATGGCCCCCGGCCCGAAGGCCGAGGGAGATGGTTTACTCGACGCTCAGGAAGCGGCTCGGATGGACGTCCATCACATTGTCTTGCCAGCCGGAAATCCGGTCCGAGACGAGGTTGTGATAGCTGTAGAACATCAAAGGCATGACACACAAATCCTGTGCGACACCGACGGCTTCAGCCTTTGCGAGATCGGCCATGCGCTGGACTGGGTCGGCCTCATTTGCGGCTTGTGCCATCAGATCATCAAACGCAGCGCTGGAATATTGCGTGTAATTGTTGCCCGTCCCAGAGGAACACAGCGACAAGAAGTTCTCCGGGTCGGAATAATCGGCAAACCACGCGGCGCGGGCGATGTCGAAATCGCCCTTGGCCTCAAGATGACCATAATGCGATTTGGTGTCGGCATTGACCAGGCTGACCTGAATGCCAAAGGGCGCAAGCATTTCTTGAATCGCCACGGCGGTGTTGGTGTTGTTGTCGGAGGTGTTGTAACGCAGCTCCATCGCCAGCGGGTTTTGCGGCCCGTAGCCAAGATCGGTCAGGATGGCCACAGCGGCATCTTCGCGGTCCAAAGGCGACATATCGGCATAATCCAAAGCCACGCCATCATAGCCATCAATGCCCGGTGGTACGAACGAATAGGCTGGCAACATCGTGTCCTGCCACACTTTTTCGGCCAGGAATTCGCGGTCAATCAACATCGAAATCGCCTGGCGCAGCTTTGGGTTGTTCCATGGGGCTTTGTCCATTTTGAACCCGTAGTAATAGGTGCCAAGGATCGGTCCGACCCGCAATTGATCGCCCAGTTTGGCGCTCAAATCTTCGGTTTGCTCTGTCGGAAAATCGCGATTGATGTCCAACTCGCCCGCCTCAAACCGTTTGACTGCGGCGGCGGCATCGGCGGTGGGGAAATAGTTCACCGTCTCAATCGACACCGTGTCGGCGGCAAAGAACGCGTCGTTTTTGGTCAGGGTGATGTGATCATTGGGGACGAAATCCGCCAAAACATAAGCCCCGTTTGACACCAGATTGCCGGGCTTGGTGAACGCATTGCCAAAAGCGTCAATATTGGCCTTTTGCACCGGATAGGTCGATTGATGCGTCAGCATTTGCAAGAAATACGGTGTCGGCGCGTTGAGCGAAATCTCAAGCGTATGAGCATCAAGAGCCTTGATCCCCAATGTCTCGGGGGCCAGTTCGCCCGCCGTGATCGCAGAGGCGTTTTTCACCGGGGCAAGCATATAGGCATATTCAGCCGCCGTTTCAGGCGTCACCACCCGGCGCCACGAATAGACGAAATCCTCTGCCGTCACCGGGCTGCCGTCCGACCATGTGCCATTGGCACGCAGGGTAAAGGTGTAGGTCAGTCCATCCTCAGAGACGGCCCAGCTTTCGGCCGCGCCCGCAATCAGATGCGCGCCAGCGTCAAGTGACACCAAACCGCTGAACAGATCACGCATCAGGTTGGCCTCGGCCAATGTCGAGGTGCGATGCGGATCAAGCGATTCAGGGTCATCCAAATTGCCCCGGTTGAGCGTGGTTTCGGCCATGGCGGCGGTGGCCATCGACACAACAAGCACGACAGCGGCGCTGCGCATCAGGAGAGGTTTGAGAGGGTGGGGTATCGTCTGTGTCATAGAGTGTCCAATCTGTTGGAAGAGAAGATGCCCCCATTTCGGGGGTCGTTGTGTGAAATCTGGTCAGGGCGGAAGATCCGCAAAGCCTTGGGTTACGGCGATCATTGCCGATGTGATGCCTGGCTCGGCCCCGGCATGACCCGCGTCATCGACAATGCTCAGGCCCGCCTGAGGCCAGCCCTGCGCCAAAAGATGAGCACTGCGCATCGGCGTCACCATGTCGTAGCGGCCATGGACGATATGACCGGGGATGCCGCGCAGCGCGTCGAGTTGGGTCAAAAGCCAACCGTCCGTTTCAAAGAAACAGCCTTGGGTGAAATAGTGGCATTCGATCCGCGCCAAAGCCGTGGCGGTCTCGGGCGTTTCGAAGTCGGCGATACGCACCGGATCGGGAATAAGCGACAGCGCCGCGCCCTCCCATCGGCTCCAGGCCTGCGCACAGGCCAATTGCGCCACCGGGTCGGTGCCAAACAACCGGGCGTGATAGGCCGCCAAAAGATCGTTTTGCTCTGCCACGGGGATCGGCGCGCAGAAATCGGCAAAGGCTTCGGGGAAAATCATCGAGGCCCCGGATTGGTAAAACCATGCCACCTCGGCCTCTGTCCCAAGGAAAATCCCACGCAAGACCAATTCGCTGATCCGTTCTGGATGGCGCACCGCATAGGCCAGCGCCAAGGTGGAGCCCCATGAGCCGCCAACCACCTGCCAGCGCTCCAAATTGAGATATGCGCGCAGGATTTCGAGATCGGCGAGCAAATCCCATGTGGTGTTGGCGTCAATGGAGGCAAAAGGCGTCGAGCGGCCACAGCCGCGTTGATCAAAGGTGATGATGCGGTAGCGCTCTGGGTCATGAAACCGACGGAGTTCGGGGCCACTGCTGCCGCCCGGACCACCATGGAGCACCACCACAGGTTTGCCCTTGGGATTGCCGGACTGCTCAATCCAAATCCGATGCCCTTGCCCGACTGGCATCCAATCGCCAAACCAAGCCGGCGTGGGATCAAAACCGTGCGTCATCACAGCGCCTCGACCGGCTCGGCCATATTCAGCCGCGCATAAAGCAGCTGCCCGATGTCGGGGAACACCTGTGGATCGGTCTCCGCCAAGGCCTGACCTTTGGTCATCAAAACCACATAGATCGGGCGGCCATCCGGGCGCACCCAACGCAGCATGTCGTGTTTGAAATAGGAGCTTTCCAATGCGCCGGTCCATAGATTATGCCCGGCTTTGCTCCACAGCTCGGTGCCATCCGGCAGACCACCACCAAGAAATTCAGTCAGTTGATAGGCCGAATTTTTGGCCTCTGGATGCGTCGACACACGCGACAATTCCCCGCGCGCACGCTCTAGATACGGCCCAGAAAGCGGCACATCGCCCTCAAACAGCTCCCACATCAATCGCGCCACTGAGAGCGGCGTGAGCACGTTCAAATAGGCCCCGTCGGCCCCGGCATATTGCGCTTCGCGGCCATAGCGCGTGTCGTCCATCAGCTTTTGCGACAGGTTGCACCCCGCAAACTCCGCCCAACCGAGATCGGTAAAAAACCCGTTCAGTCGCTCCCGCGCCGTGCGCCACTCGTCAAACGCCTGCCCCGACAGCAACGTGTCCCCCGTCGTGCCCGTCACCAGATCAATCACGTAATTGGTCGCCGTATTCGATGACCACAGGATCATGTCGCGCAAGGCTCGATCAAGGTCGGCGTGCATCGCAATCTGAGCGCGCTCGACCATGGACAGCCCATGCACCAGATGAAAGACCTTGACCAAAGAACAGGGGTAACACGGCCAATCACCGCGCCAGGCAAAGCCTTCGGCCTGACCGGATGCACCCCGTTCAAACACCACCAACCCCATGGCATCGGCCCGCAACCCGCGATGATCAAAATGCGCCTGCATCTCGGCCATCAAGGCCGCGCCACGGCGGGTCCACTCTTGGGTCTGGGTCAAAAACATACGGGTGTCACTCCTGAGATACGGCTTTTGCCGCTGTTGATCTTGGATAGCACCCGCATTTATGATAAGTAAAATTATATAAAATAGTCATTCTATAACTGAGGTGATAATGAATCTGCGTGAAATCGAGTTGTTTGGCACGCTGATGCGTGTGGGCACCACCACCGAAACCGCCCGCGTGCTGGGCGTGTCACAGCCCGCCGTCAGCGGCCAGATCAAACGTCTCGAATCTCGGCTCGGTCTGATGTTGTTTCAACGGGTTGGCAACCGGCTTGAACCCACCTCTGAGGCGCAGGCGCTTTTTGCCGAAGTCACGGGCATCTTTGCCACCCAAGCGCGGGTCAATGAGCGCATTCGCAGCCTGCGCCATGACGACATTTCACAAGTGCGCCTGTCCGCCACCCCCGCAATTGTCGAGGGTTTTTTGGGGCCAAAATTGGCGCAAGCGGGATTTGAAGGCTGGCCACGGGGATTGCGGCTTTGGGTCACCGATCCCGAAGAAGACGTGCGCACGGGGCGCTCGGATTTTGGGCTGCAAATGGCCTTTCCGACCAAGGCGGATTTTCAGGCTGAGACGCTGATGGAAGTGCCGCTTTGGGCGGTGATGCGGGCGCGCCATCGCCTGAGCGCCGCCCCGGAACTGACCCTCGATCATCTCGCAGATGACGCGTTGGTCGCCTATGACCCAAGCTGGTCCCCCATGGGAGATGCGATCCGATCCGCCTTTCAACACCACGGGCTGAGTTACCGCCCAAGCTGCGAAGTGCCGTTTTGTTCAACGGTCTGCGAAATGGTGGCGAGCTGTGGCGGAATTGGGGTGATTGATCGGTTGACGGCGGATCGGCTCACCACGCCCGACCTGATCTGTCGCCCGGTGCGTCACATGCCGAATGTGCCGTTGATCCTGTTTTTTCGCCGTGGCCACCCGCTGCGAGGCGCCGCACAAGACTTGATTTCGGTCTTGCGGCAAAAATAGAGCTGTGAGCAAAAGCGGGCGTTTGCGACCTGAGCCCAAACACCCGCCAGTCTCTCGCCTCAGTCGGCGAGAGAGCCTTCTTCGTCCCGTGGCGCGTGCATTTTCGATTTCACTTTACGGCCAATGATCAGCGGCAAAATAAACCCGACGATGGCAATCAACCAAAGTGTGATCGACAGCGGGCTATCGACCAAGGTTAGCCAATTGCCATTGTCGATGGTGATCGCCCGGCGCAGGTTGTTTTCCATCGCATTGCCCAACAAAGTGCCAAGGATGATCGGAACCAGCGGCACGTCGAACTTGCGCAAGATCCAGCCCAACATGCCGAAACCCACCATGACCAACAGATCAAAAGACGAGCCCGAAATGCCGTAGATGCCAACGAAAGACACCATGGCAACCACCGGCATCAAAATCCGCGGCGGCACCATCAACACGCGGGTGAACAGGCCGACCATCGGAATGTTCATCGCCAAGAGCATGAAGTTGGCGATGAACAGCGCCGCGATCAGGCCCCAGACCACATCCGGGTTTTGCGAAAACAACAGTGGCCCCGGCGTGATGTTGAGCGACAAAAGCACCGCCAACAACACCGCCGTGGTGCCAGAGCCCGGCACACCCAGCGCCAACATCGGCACAAGCGCACCACCGGCGGCGGCATTGTTGCCGGCCTCTGGGGCGGCCACACCGCGCGGATCGCCTTTGCCAAAGGTTTTGCCATCTTTATCGACCAACCGCTTTTCAAACGAATAGGAGATGAACGACCCAAGCGATGCCCCTGCCCCCGGCAAAACCCCCGCCAAGAAGCCCAAAAGCGTGGAGCGGATCATGGTCGGCGTGGTTTGTTTGAGCATCGAGAGCGGCGGGGTGAGACGCCCGACCTTGATTTTCGACGCCGTGCCGTCGGCATCCCCGTGGCGGTGTTCCAAAAAGATGAACACTTCGGAGAGCGCAAACAGGCCAACGATAGCCACGAGGAAATCCAAGCCATCATAGAGGTGCACTTCGCCAAAGGTAAAACGCGGCACACCGGTTTGAGTATCGACGCCGATCATCGCAAGACCAAGACCGAGTGCTGCGGCAAAGGCCGATTTGGCTTGGTTGGTCGAAGACACGCCGCCCAAGGTCATAAAGGCCAAAGCAAACAGTGCGAAATATTCGGCGGGACCAAACAAAAGCGCAATCTTAACAAGCTGCGGCGCGAGGAAAATCAGCCCCCAAGTGGCAAAAAACGCACCCACGAAAGAGGCGATCCCAGAGAGCGACAGCGCCTGTCCTGCCATGCCCTTTTGCGCCATCGGATAGCCGTCCAGACAGGTCATCATCGCCGGTTCATCGCCGGGAATGTTGAGCAGGATGGAGGAAATCCGCCCGCCATACATCGCGCCGTAATAAACAGACGTGAGCAAGATCAGCGAGGGTGTAGCGCCAAGACCGAGGGTAAAGGCCAGCGGGATCAAGATCGCCACGCCGTTTGACGGACCAAGCCCCGGAAGCGCGCCCATAATGGTGCCGAGAAAACAGCCCAACAGGGCCAAAAGGATGTTCTGCCACGTCAGTGCAATGGCAAAACCATCCGCGAGAGACATAAAAGTGTCCATGATGGTGGTCCTTTAAAACCCAAACGGGCCGCGCGCGAGCGAGAGGCCAAGCACGAGGTGAAAGATGACATAAATCCCGACCGAGGTGCCAACGCCGGTCAGCACGGTGGCCACCGCGCCCGACCCAAGACGCCATGTCAGATAGGCGGCAGCAAAGGCGGTGGCGATCACGAAACCAAAGACGGGAAGCAATTCGGCGTACAGCATCATCACCACAGCCGCCGCGATAATTTCGACAAAACGGCCAAGGCTTGGCCAAGTGGGCGACGCATCGGGTTTGAGCGCGATGGCGATGGAGCTGAGGCCGAGAATGGTGGCAATGATCAGCGGAAAGGCTTTGGGACCAACCGCATCGGAGAGGAAACTTTCCTCGATCGCCAAGGCGGCAAAGGCAAAGCCGATGGCAATAAGCAGGCCAACCAAACCAAAAATACGATCACTCATGGGGATCTCCTTTGGAGGATGTGGAAACGAAGCAGTGATGGATATGAGCGGGGCGCCGCAACGGATGCGGCGCCCATCACATCATCGCAAACCAAATGGCTTATTTGATGATGCCAATCTCTTTCGAGATGGCTTGAATTTGCGCAACACTGTCGGACACAAAGGTCTCAAAAGCCGCGCCTTGCAGGTCAAGCGGTGCCATGCCGTTGTTGGCCATGATCTCTTTCCACTCAGGTGTGGCATAGAGATCAGCGATTTTGGACACCCATGCGTCATAGGCCTCATCGCTCATGTCGCCCGGTGCGTAGAACCCGCGCCAATTGGCCCCGATGGCATCCACGCCCTGCTCTTTTGCCGTCGGGAAATCGGCAAATTCGCCACCAAGACGCTCAGGCGACAACACGGCAAGCACGCGGATGTCACCGCTGTCGACAAAGCCTTTGGCTTCGGAAATGTCGCCGGTGAAGGCCTGAACAGACCCGGCCAAAAGCTGGGTCACCGCCTCGCCACCCCCATCAAATGCGATGTATTTCACGGTGCGCACATCGTCGACGCCATAGGCATTGGCCGCGATCAGAACTTTGAGGTGGTCCCAACCGCCCACAGCGGACCCGCCCGCAACGGAGATGGAGCGCGGGTCGGTTTTGATCATTTCAAGCAGAGCTGGAAGATCGGCAATATCGCTGTCCTTGGCCACCGCGATCACGCCGTAATCGGCACCGATTGAGGCCAACCAACGGACTTGATCCATGGTGTTGCCTGGAAACGCGCCCTGCGCCAGACGGGTTGCGGTTGCGGATGAGGCGGCCACGATCAGATCGTTATCATCAGCGCGCTTGTTGACGACTTCGGCAAAGGCCACACCGCCGCCGCCGCCAGCCAGGTTCACAACCTGCATGGTCTTCTCAAGAAGGCCGAGGTCTTGCAGTGTTTTTCCAACCTGACGGCAGGTGAAATCCCAACCGCCGCCGGGGTTGGCGGGCGCGATACATTCGGGGTTCTCGGGGGTGAAACCGTCCGCGAAAGCGCCAAGGGTGGATGCGCCAAGCAAAGCTGCGGCAACGGTGAGGCGAGTGGCCTTGATGATCATGTGTATGTTCCTCCACATTTATGTCTGTCGGGCTGTAAGGCCGCCCGAAATCCAATTGCCAACGCACCACAGGTTTGCGGTCTCCTCGCGAATGGCTATGAAGGAGGTGTAGACTGCAAAGCTGTCATGAACCTGTCACGGCAGATTGTGCAGGTCTGTGGAGCGGGAGGATCGGAGCACCATGCGGGTATTGATCGTCGAAGATGCGGCCGATGTCGCCGAAGCCGTGGCCATTCGTTTGGACAAATCTGGCATGGCCTGTGACATTGCCGAATGTTGTGAGGCGGCGGAGGATTTTCTGGCGGTACAACGCTATGATGCGATTGTGCTCGACATCAACCTGCCCGACCGCAATGGCACCGACTTGTTGCGTGACATGCGCCTGCGTGGCGACCGCACGCCGGTGTTGATGCTGACCGCATTGTTTTCCGTCGATGACCGGGTGTCCGCCCTTGATCTTGGGGCCGATGACTATCTGGTCAAACCCTTTGATCAACGCGAATTGGAAGCACGTCTACGGGCCCTTGTGCGGCGTGAGGCGGATCAAAAATCGGATGCTATCTCTTTGGGACCGCTGGTATTTTCGCCTGCCACATTGAGTGCAACCCTTGAGGGGGTGCCGCTGAATTTGACCCGGCGCGAGGCCACGCTTTTGGGGCTGTTGTTGCGCAATCAAAAGGCCGCGCTGAGTAAGAAACGTCTCTATGATGGGCTCTTCGCTTTTGATGACGCCGATGTGGGATTGAACGCCATCGAACTCTACATCGCGCGGCTGCGCAAAAAGCTCGCGGCCTCAAGTGTGAGCATCGAAACCCAGCGCGGCCTCGGCTATCGGATTTTCCAAAATGACGCCCCGTAGGATCGCCCTCCCCCACCAACGCACGCTCTTGTCGCGGGTGATGGGCGGGGTCTTGTCGCTTTTGGCCGTGGGCGGTATTTTGGTGACCATCGCCGCCTTTGCCTATGGTAAAAACGCGGCACGCCAGTCGTTTGATCGTATCTTATTGGGTGCGGCCAATGACATGGCAGAATCAATCAACATCGTGAATGGCGCGCCCATTGCCGACATCCCGGTCTCTGCCTTTGGCCTGTTGGCCTTGGCGGCGGATGACCGGATTTTTTATTCGGTGCGCGGCCCCGAGGGCGAGGTTCTGACGGGCTACACGGGCGATGTGATGCGTGATGTCCCCCATGGCACGCTCACCACCCCTGCGTTTTTTGACAGCACACTCCAAGGCGAGCCCGCGCGGTTTGTCACCGTGGCCAGACGGTTCTCAGAACGGGATTTTTCCGGCGCTGTGTTTGTCTTTGTCGGCCAGACATTGCGCGCCCGCAATGCGATGGCGCTGGACCTGACCAAGGGCGCGGTTCTGGTCACGGGGATTGGCGGGATCGCGTTGCTTTTAGGGGCGTTTTTGGTGATCCGCTCGGCCATGCGTCCGCTTGAACACCTGACCAGAGACCTGTCGCAACGCGACCCTTATGATCTGACGCCCATGGCCGCCGATGGGCCTGCTGAGGTTGCCGTCATGGTCCATGCGATGAACCGCTTTATGCAGCGTCTGGATCGGCAAGTCGGCGCGATGAAACATCTGATATCGGACACTGCGCATCAGTTGCGCACCCCCGTGGCCGCGATCCGGGCGCAGGCGGAATTGGCGATAGAAGACGATCCCACATATCGCAGCCAACGGCTGGAGCGCTTGGTGCGGCGCACGCGCTCTTTGGGCACATTGTTGGATCAAATGTTGTCCCGCGCCATGGTCATCCACCGCACAGACAACGCCCCACCTTCCGCTGTGGATTTGCGTGACGTGGCGCTGAAGGTGTTTGAGGACCGCGACCACGAAGTTTTGGCCCCGCAGGCCGAGGTCGGATTGGAGATTGGCGATATGGCCGTGATCGTGATGGCCGATGAAATTTCATTGAGTGAAGCGGCGAAAAACATGCTGGCGAATGCACTGCGTCACGGCACCTCGCCGATCACCATCGGGGTCTGTGTCGATCAGGGCATGGGCGAAATTTGGGTGCAAGACGCGGGGTCTGGCCCGGCCGAAGATGTGATCGACACCATCGGGCAACGGTTTGAACGCTCGGCCGCCTCAAAGGGCAACAGCGCAGGATTGGGGCTCTCGATTGTGCGCGCGGTGGCCGAAGCCTTTGACGGCAAGGTGCATATGGCCCGCAATGATCAAGGCTTTCGTGTCAGCTTGGCCTTGCCTGCGGATCAAAATGCGGAGGAGCTATGATGCGGTCTCTATTGAGTTTGCGGTCTTTGAGTGTCGTCGTGCTCTGCCTCATCGCCGCCCCGGCGATCAGCCAAGAGGCCCGTCAAAAATTTATCGCCAAAGACGCTGTGCCAAGCACCGTGCTCGTGGTGCGCTCCACCACCGATATTTCGATTTTCGCCCCTGCGCTTGAGACCTTTGTGGCAGCCAATCCAAGCGTCGAAGTGGACTATGAACAATGGGGGTCCAACGCGCTTTATGCCGACAGCCTTGCCGCCTGTGAGGGGACAGTCAGACCTGCGGATGTGGTGATCTCGTCCGGGGTGCATCAGATGGTGGATTTGGTCAACCGCGCCTGTGCCAACACCTATCAATCTGAATTCACGGCCCAATTGCCCGCCGCGCGTCGGTGGCGTGACGAACTTTGGGGGATCACCCGCGAAGCCGCCGTGATCATCTACAACACCGATCTGGTCTCTGCTGAGGACGCGCCGCGCACGCGCTTTGCGCTTTTGGATCTGATGCGGCGCTCGTCCGGCGACTTTATGGGCAAAATTGCCACCTATGACGTCGAAGCCTCAGGCCTTGGGTTCCTTTTCGCCTTTATGGACAGCCAAGAGGCCACAACCTTTGGCGGGCTTTTGGAAGGCTTCGCCCGCGTCGATGCGGTGGCAACCTGTTGTTCGGCGGAAATCATCGAAGGGGTCGACAGTGGGCGCTACAAAATCGCCTATAATGTCTTGGGCTCCTATGTCGACACCGTCCCACATGAGAATTTGGGCGTGATCTACCCCGAGGATTACACGTTGTTTTTATCGCGTGCCTTTATGATCCCGAAGGGCGCACAACATGGCGCGACGGCGGGGGCGTTTTTGGATTTTCTACTCTCGCCACAGGGCCGGGCCGTGCTGTCCCAAAGCACGCTCATACACGACAGCAACAGCGATGAAACCGCAGCCAACGACAGTGCCGAGCGCTATATCCCAATCGGCCCGACCTTGCTCGTGGCGATGGACCGGCACAGGCGCGCGCGCTTTATCGAAAAATGGCGTGATACCTTCGGCGAGCATGCGGTCGAATAGCGCAGACTGTGATCACAGCGCATCGCTCACCATCAATAGCAATCAGCAAGACACCCCACCGCCAACACCGCATTGTATCAAACGCAACATAAAACCCAGTGCCCGCCAAGAGCCGCCCATTATGGCGGCCTCGCGGGAAAAAACACCAACATTGTAACACATAGGGGCTTGGCGATCCTTTTGGGGGCTTTGAATGCTGCTTCGATTATGTCTCCCAAATGGCCAGTTATGGTTTCCCCAGACGGTCGAAAGTGTGTCCGGCTAGGCTCTATTTGGCTTGGATCACATCGCGTTGGGCATGGCACGAAAAGCGATAGGCTCTATTCGAGACTGACACGCTCTCCCTGCCTCCGCCTGCTGGTGATCACGCAAACCGACAGACTTAGGCAGCCGTTTTCATCATGGTTGCACGAAGATGTCGATAGGCCTTGAACATCCCTGTCGGTTTTCCCTGCACATGGACGATCAAATTGGTGTCGACCAGCACTTCACCATTTTGCTCTTAATCGTGCAGGACATTCTTATGGAACCAAAGCGCCTGTGCACACTCGGCCCTTCCAACTTGGCTTGATCGCATTGCCGACATGGCATGCGTCAGCCTTGGTAAGGCTCTCAGAGCTTGGAGACTTTCGGGCAAGAGACCGAACAAATCCATGTGACGCTTGGTTTTCCAGAACACGAAAAGGAACTGCGCAGTGAGAAATCGCTTCGCAGTTTTTTACATCCGGCCTCTAGGCTTGCAAAAACACCATGCCAAAATTGGACGGAGAAAGCATTAATCGGAAACTCAAAGGTTTTCCTGCATAACGCAAAGACAATCTAAAAGTGGGGCACGCGGGCCACAAAACATAACCCAAACCACTGAAATATATCAAAATTTATGGATTAAATGGCGGAGGGAACGAGACTGGCGTCGAACCTTCTCCACATCAAGTCATTGACTTTAAATTATTATTCTTCGCGCAATGCACCCCACGAGCGCTTCCAGCACTGCAAGCGTCTCACGTGGTGATGCCGTCTGGTGAGAGCGGCATCCTCCTCACCTCCAGTAAGTAGGTGGCTACTGTTACCGCTGGACCGTGCAAACATGGACGATTCCACGCTGCGCAAATCTGATGCGCCTTGAAAAGGCTTCCGATCATCCGAGCCCAAAATCATCGCGAAACTGGTCGATCTGGTGCATGCGCTCGTGCAGGATGGTCACGATCCCGATGTCACCATTCGAGAGATGACGCCAGTAGACGAAATGACGCTCGTATCGAAAAAAGAACCCTTCAACACCAAACTCGGCTGGGATCGGTTTCGACGCGACACCGTGCGCTGCTATCTTGTCGAAGGCGTCGAACAGGCCGGTGATGTATGTCTCGGCCTGATCATCTCCCCACCTGTCACGGGTGTAGCGGTAGATGTCATCGAGGCGATGGGACGCTCTTTCTTGAATACGAATGGCGGCCACGGAGTCAGGCCCGGTTCCGTGCAATCACCTCTGCTGACGTCAGCGCCTGATACGACTCCTCTGGGGCCGCGAAGGCATGGGTCAGCTCGCCCTTCAGCCGGTTGAAGGCTTCCTGCTCCGCCCTCTCCTTGTCACGCCGGATCAGGTCACGGATGTACTCGCTGACGTTCTCATAGGACCCGTCATCGCCTACGTTGGCCGACACGAAGTCACTCAGTGCCCCACCAAGGCGGACGGTCATCGTGGTCGTTCGGGACATGGCACGGCACCTCACATCTCGCCTGTATTCAATATAACCAAAAACGCACACAAAACAAGAGTGAGCTGCCCCCTACGTCTGCCAATCATCGTTTGCGCCTCATTCGTCGCCCTCCTCGACAATGTGGCGGCCTGCAAGTGCAAGAATAACGTAGAGCACAGCATCCGAATGCCGAGCGAGGGCGATCAGATGGTCGCCGCTTGGCCCCCGCTCGCCCGAAAACCAGTATTTCACGGTGCGTTCGCTGGCACCTGTCCAGCGCATGGCCGTTTTGATTGCCCTGTGTGTGTCGTCCAACTCTTCGTGCAGAGCCATCGCTATGGCGGTTCGATAATCGGTTGGTTCTTCGACCAGGTGCACAAATGTGCCCATTTTCGGCACAATGTGCCCATCTTCACGCGCATTTTCACGTCCTTCTTCGTTAAATAATTGAAGAACCATGAAAACGGCGGGAGTCGATTTTGTCCGGTGCGGGTCATTGGACCGCGCTTGACGGACACTACTGATTTTAGGAGTGCAGTAATGAATTGGAATTTGAGAACTGACTGCCGGGCAAACGGAAACACCTTGCCCGTTTCAGGAAACGACTTTCCAGACGCGTTTGTGCCAGATGGAAAAATTGAAACCAACAAAGGCTGAAAAGGAAAACCCGATTTGAATAACGGTCGATACAACAGCGAGGACAAAGGCGACGAGGCTGGACAGGATATCCCGGCGGTCGCCTATGTGCGAATGTCGACCGATCACCAGAAGTACTCGACTGAGAACCAACTCGACATCATTCGGGATTACGCCACCGCCCGGGGCCTGCAGATCCTGCGCGTCTTCGAGGACTCCGGTCGGTCCGGGTTGCGGTTGGACGGCCGCGAAGCGCTTCAGAACCTGATGGCCGAAGTCCGAACCGGCCACGCGGACTTCAAAGCCATTCTGGTCTATGACGTCAGCCGCTGGGGCCGGTTTCAGGACGCTGATGAAGGGGCGTATCACGAGCATGTCTGCTCCCGTGCCGGGATCCGCGTGCACTATTGCGGTGAGCAGTTCGAAAACGACGGCAGCATCGGCTCCAACCTGCTGAAAACCGTCAAGCGGGTGATGGCGGGCGAATACAGCCGCGAGCTTTCGGTAAAGGTCTTCGCCGGGCAATGCCGTCTGGTGGAGCTTGGATACCGCCAAGGCGGTGCGGCTGGATATGGGTTGCGCCGGGTACTGATCGACGAACACGGCAACCCGAAGGGCGCGTTGTCCCGCGGCGAGCAGAAGAGCCTTCAGACCGACCGTGCCGTTCTCGTTCCGGGCCCTGAGCAGGAACAGGATGTCGTGCGCCGCATGTACCGAATGTTCGTCGAAGATGGCCGCTCGAAGCGTGAGATTGCGGAAACCCTGAATGCCGAGGGGCATCTGACGGATCTTGAGCGGCAATGGTCCCGGGCATCGGTGCACCAGGTCCTGACCAACGAAAAATACATCGGCAACAACGTTTACAACAAGGTGTCCTTCAAGCTGAAGCACAAGCGAGTGGTGAACCCACGCGAAATGTGGATACGGGCCGAGGGCGCCTACCCCGCCATTGTGGACGAGGTGCTGTTTCTGCGCGCACGCGAAATCGTCGACGCGCGCAGCCAGCATTTCACGGACGCCGAGCTGCTCGAAGCCCTGCGCGCCGTGCTGAAACAGAAAGGCGTGCTGTCCGGACTGATCATCGATGAACAGGACAACCTGCCGTCGTCCAGCGCCTTTCAAAACCGCTTCGGCAGCTTGGCTCGCGCGCCTACCAGATGATCGGTTACGAGCCGGAGCGCGACTATCGCTACGTCGAGATCAACCTGGCCTTGCGGCAGGCTCATCCCGGCATCGTAGCCCGGATCCTTGACGGTATCGGCGAACGCGGCGGCCAAGCTGTCCAAGATCCGGAAACGGACCTAATCCGCATCAATGACGAGTTCACGGCGTCGGTGGTGCTTGCCCGGTGTTTCGAGACGCAGGGCGGTTCCCTGCGATGGCGCATCCGTCTCGATACTGGCCTGGTGCCCGACATCACGATTGCCGTGCGAATGGACGAATTGAACGAAGCGCCGCGCGATTATTACCTGTTGCCGAGCATCGACATGACCATGGCCAGGCTGAGGTTGGCCGAGCAGAACGGGCTGTCGCTGGACGCCTATCGTTTTGACACGCTCGACTATTTTTATGCGCTCGCTGGCCGGGCCCGGATCACGGAGGCCGCCTGATGCCCGACGACGCCCAAGACATCACCCAGAAACAGGTCACTCTCATCCCCACCGACCTAATTCGCATCCTAAACCCCCGTGTGCGCAACCGCCGCACCTTCAAGGAAATGGTCGAGAACATCGCGAAGATCGGCCTGAAGCGACCAATCACTGTGGCGCAACGTGCTGGAACTGACCCAGCAGAATATGACCTCGTCTGTGGTCAGGGTCGGCTCGAGGCGTTCATGGAGCTTCAGCAGGATGCCATACCGGCCATCATCATCGACGCCGACGAGAGCGACTGCCTCGTCATGAGCCTCGTCGAGAACTGCGCCCGCCGCCAGCACAACCCGATCGACCTGATGCGCGAGATCGGCAACCTGCGCAAACGCGGCTACAATGATCGGCAGATCGCAAACAAGATCGGGGTCACGCCAGACTATGTCGGCATGATCGCGGGGCTTCTGGAACGCGGGGAAGAACGGCTGGTCTCGGCCGTGGAAACCGGCCTTCTGCCGCTGAACCTCGCCATCGACATTTCAAAGACAGATGCCGAGGGCGGGCAGCGCGCTCTGATGGACGCCTACACCCAGAAGAAGCTGCGCGGCAAGAAACTGGCCGCCGTGCGCCGCCTCATCCAGCAGCGCGATGCACAGGGCCCGCACCTTCATCGCAACCGCTATGGCAGAAGCGACGGCACCAAGCGGCCCCTGACCAGCGACGCGCTTGTGAGAGCCTATCAACAGGAAGCAGAGCGACAGAAGTTACTGATCAAGAAAGCCGAACTGACACAAGGCCGCCTGATGTTCGTCGTGGAGGCGTTTCGCTCGCTGCGCGACGATGACCACTTCCTGACGCTCTTGCGCGCGGAGGGGCTGGATACCCTGCCTACCTATCTCGGGCAATCACTGGATGCGGGAGCGGCAGAATGAGCCGGGGCAAGCGCAAAACCCCGGACGCGGTCACGCTTGGCTTCGAGAGCGATTGCGTCACGGTGCCGGTAGAGGCCGTCCTGCCTGTGCGCGCCCTCAGCGCATCCGTCAAATCCAGCCGCAAGTACCGCCAGATCACCGCGTCGATAAAAGAGGTTGGCCTGGTCGAGCCGCCGGTGGTCACGCGATCCCCGGGTGAGGACGACACCTATATGCTGCTGGATGGGCACATCCGGATCGAGGTGCTGAAGGATCTCGGCATCGAACGGGTCGAATGTCTGATCTCCACTGACGACGAGGCCTTCACTTACAACAAGCGGATCAGCCGCCTTGCGCCCATCCAGGAGCACAAGATGATCCGCAAGGCCATTGAGCGCGGTGTCTCCGAGGAAAAGATCGCTCTGGCTCTCGACCTCAATCCGCGCAGCATTGTGCGTAAGGCCAAGCTCCTCGACGGGATCTGCGAAGAGGCCGTCGGCATCCTGAAGGACAAACACTGTGCGACCGCCGTGTTCGAAATCCTGCGCAAAATGAAAGCCATGCGCCAGATTGAGGCCGCCGAGCTGATGATGAACGCGAACAATTATTCTCCGGCTTACATCTCTGCAATTCTGGCGGGGACGCCCCAGGCGCAGCTGGTGGACACCAAGAAACCCAAGAAGATGAGGGGCATCACCCCGGAGGCCATGGCCCGCATGGAGCGCGAGCTGGCCCGGCTGCAGGAAGGGATCACATCGATCCAAGACCCCTACGGCCAGGACCACCTGCAGCTGACCGTCATCAAAGGGTATCTGGGAAAGCTACTAGGGAACGCCAGAATCGTCCGGTATCTGATGCAGCATCGGCCGGAGTTTCTGACAGAATTTCAAGCGATCACCGAGATGACCTCCGCTCCACCAACCGAGTTGGAATAGCCAAAGCTGCCAGAACTGATGGGGACCCGGACCCGACAAGCGCGGGGACCGCAGGAGACGCCGGACAGTGGGCCGGATCGAGCGCGGCGGTGGGGATGGCGGCGAACCCGCTCGGAGCCCACCAGGTCGGCTGAGGTTTCGCCGACCGCGCGACCACGCATGTGGTTGCGACATTTGCAGGCGTGCCGAGGGTTGGCGCGGATCGGCACGCCTGCTTGGTTTATCGTTCGTTCTCGCCAAAACGGGTCCTGCCCCAGCAAACTCCCGTAATTAAGCAGGATTTTGATTGAACACGACATGACTCCCCGCTAGCGTTCGATCAGCACATAAAGTGGGCGCGCATATTAATTGAACGCGCTGAGTCGGGAGTGCGAAGTGGATAGTGACAAGTCGGAGCTTCGTTGGGGAGTCGCGCAGCGCCTCGAATTTATCGAGTTCCGATTGTTTTGGGAGGGGCATGTAAACCGCAGCGACTTGATGGAGCAGTTCGGGCTGTCGGTGAACCAGGCGTCCGCCGATCTGAACCGCTATATCGGTTTTGTACCGGACAACATGGTCTACGATAAGAGTGCGCGGGCATATGTCCGGGGGCCGGAGTACGCCCCACACTTCCTGAAACCTGACGCCAGCCGCTACCTCGCACAGCTGCGGTCTTTGGCTGACGGCATCATGGACAGCGACGATACCTGGATCGCAGAACTGCCATCCTACGATGCTGCACCAACGCCCGCCCGCGGTGTAAATCCTGTCACTCTGCGATCAGTTGTCGGAGCCATCCGCCGTGCAGAGTCGATCGAGGTGAAGTATCAGTCCCTCTCACGCCCCGAGCCGACATGGAGGTGGATCGCGCCTCACGCGATCGGGTTCGATGGCTTTCGATGGCACGCACGAGCGTTCTGTAAGACTGACGAGGTCTTCAAGGACTTCCTGCTTTCTCGTATCCTCAAGACGCGCGGAGTTGAAGCCAGCGAAGTCACAGATGCAGCCGATTCCGACTGGCAACAACATGTAACGCTTGAGATCGGCCCCCACCCTGAACTCTCCGAGAACCAGAAGAAGGTAATCGCGCTGGACTATGGGATGAGCGGTGAAAAGGCGCAAATCAAGGTTCGACGCGCTCTGCTCTACTACGCGCTCAAGCGTCTCGGACTCGATACCGACCCCGGCGCAAGGAAGCCTCAGGATCAGCAAATCGTGCTTCTCAACCGGGAGGCCGTTCATGAAACTACTGGATAAATTGTCCCGTATCCTCGGCAGTCGTGCCCAGCCGATGAGCGAACCCGAAAGCCATATCCTTGACCCTTTCGAGATCCGGCTGATTGCCGAAGGAAAGCTCGAGAAACTTGCCGATTTCGTTGCATCTGCTCGCCTATATTCGGCTGACCCGAAGGGCGACACTCCGCTCCACCTGGCTGCACGAACGGGCAGTCTTGCGCTTTGCGATCTGTTCATTCGGTCTGGCGCAGATCCTAATGCACTGAACCATGAACGGCAGACCCCAGCTGACGTGGCGCATGCAGAGGGCCACAAGCTCGCATCGCAGCTTCTGTCTTCGCTTGTTACGAACTCGCAGGAGATCGCCAGCCTCGACGCGTGCGAGGAGAGCCCGATACTTGAGACCACTGCGGACATGATCGAGGCCATTCCCGCAACTCATCTCTCAGTAGTCAAGGAGACTGAGCCGGATGACGATGATTGGAATCGCCAGGAGAGGAGCGCGGAAACCTCTTGGACTGATGACCGGGTCGGGCTTCTGAGATGGATGTGGTCCGAGGGCCGGAGCGCAAACCAGATATCGAGGGAATTGGGCGGAGTCAGCCGCAATGCAGTGCTGAGCAAGGCGCACCGTCTCGGCTTGTGGGAAAAGAAGAATGCGGACACTAGCAGCTCCGAAATAATTAGCGAAGTACCCCCGTATGTTGCCGCGCAGCCCTCTGCGGGGCCAGAGCAACGGCCTAGCCCGGAAATTGCGCAAACTGCGGCGGTGCCCAACCAGCTGGATGACCTTGACGATTTGCTTAGTTTCGAGGCCGAGGAAGAGCCAGAGGAGTTCTTCGGCGAGTCCGCGAGCGAAACGGTTTCGGGGACATTCGTCGCGCTCGTCAGTCCGGCACCTGTGGTTTCGGACGATGAGGACGGAGATTGGGATCTTGACCTTTCACCTGCATCGATTGCCGGAGAAGGCATCGGTGCCGCCGCCGCCGTAACCACGGATCATGGCGCAGAGCATGACTTCCTGAAGGTCCGCAACCGCGGGCGCCAATCGGTCAAACGCGCCGTCGTCCAGACCGGCACGCGACTGTCGATCGATCCGGAGATTTGCATCACTTGGGCCGAGGAAACTTTGGCAAAGGGGTGGTGCTCATTCAGCGATATCGAGAGCCTCGTCGCACTTTGCGAAGGCAATGGCGATCTCGAGGAATTACGCACCAATCTCTTGCGCAACCTGGAGGCTGCAGGTTTCGACCCGGTCGATCAGAGTTCCGCGCATATTGTCGGGCTCTGGGACGCCAAATCGGACATATCCTCCGACGAGCTGGCTGAAGCAATCGAGGCAGCCCTAACGCGATCGACGCGGCTGCCTGGAACGCAACGCTTCGTCATGGACAAGTCCGACGAACTACAACTGCTGGAGCCCATGGTCCGGGCAAAGCAAGAGCTTCAGCTGGGAATTCTCGCCTCCGAAGCTGCTGTCCAAACGATCCTCGATGTCGTCGACAGCATCGGGGGTGGGGTCCGAGACCCAGGTTCTGTCTCACTGAAGACCATTATCCCCTCACGCCCAGGCCACGCCGAGACGGCCGAGGTCATGGCAGCTGCGGAAGCCCTTAAGTTCTGGCAGGCGAATGGTCGCGTGTTGGACGGTAAACGGCGAAGGCAGGCACTCGCCGCGCTCGAGTCGCTCGATCTCTCTCTGGCTTTCCACAAGGAGCTCGTCAGCTCGCTCGAACAAAGCAAGGCTAACCCAGAGCATGCCAACTGGCTGGATGCACAGATCTCGGTTTTTGAGGCCGCCAACGAGCGCCTCATCCACGAGCACCTGCCTTACGTGCGGCGCTTTGCTGCACGGAACGTGGAGGAAGGCGAAGACCCTGAGGACGTCTTCCAAGTGGCTTTCATGGGTCTTCAGCGTTCCACACGGCGCTTTGATCCAGAACGCGGTTATCGCTTTGTTGTTTACGCCTCCTACTGGATGCGGCAGGCCATCATGCGATGGCGCGCTGACGAAGGCGCAGCGATCCGTATCCCCGTTCATCGGAAAGAGAAAATCGCGAGGCTTGATCTCGCTATGGAAAAGCTCGACGTCCGGGCTGACGGCACTGTTTCCGACAACGATCTCGCCGTGGATCTGGAATGGACCACTGACGAGGTGAGTCAGTTTCGCGCGATCCCCCGCGAGGCTGAGTATCCCGAAAGCATCGACGACTGGGACGAGGTATTGCCCGAACAGGAGGACGCGAATGCCTTCGATCAGGCAGAAACCGAAAGTATCATTACGGACGCCCTAGTTGAGCTGCCGGAGCGTGAAGCTGATGTGATCCGGATGCGCTTCGGGATAGGACGCGACGCCGACATGACCCTTGAGGAGATCGGTCAAATCTATGGAGTGACACGCGAGCGCATTCGACAGATCGAGGCAAAGGGCCTCGACCGTCTTTCCCATCCCGGTCGCAAGCGGCGCCTCCAGGAATTGCTAGGGATTTAATGGCATGGGTGTAAGAAATGCTCCTCCTCATCCTGGCTCGTTGCTCGAATCCCTTCGGGGGCTCGGCTACGCGCCTCCTACTGCACTTGCCGATCTGGTCGACAATTCCATAGCTGCGAACTCAGGCGAGGTGGCCATTCATCTCGAATGGGCTGGTCCGGAGAGCTGGGTAAGGATCGTTGATGACGGCGACGGCATGGACGACGCGGCTCTGGAGGCAGGGATGCGGCTCGGCGCACGCGATCCGCGGGCAGAACGCGCCGCCAGCGACCTCGGGCGCTTCGGGCTGGGCCTGAAGACAGCGAGTTTCTCGCAGGCTCGACGACTGACTGTAGCCAGTCGGCAGAATGGCGGACCTGTCGTGTGCCTGCGCTGGGATCTTGACCTCATTGGTCAAGAGCCGGGCGCCGAATGGCCACTCTTTGAAGGGCCTGCGCAAGGATCTGAGCATCTGCTTGCGCCGCTTGAGCAGATGGACCACGGCACCATCGTCCTCTGGGAGAAGCTGGACCGTATCGTGACCGATGGCTTCGCCGCCACTGACATGATCGAGCTCGCCGATCGTGTCGAGGCGCATCTTGCGATGACATTTCATCGTCTTTTGGATGGCCAGCAGCCCAAGCTTCGCCTCCTTCTCAACGGTAGAGGTATGAAGCCTTGGGACCCATACCTGACGGGACATCCTGGCAAGGCACTTGAAAGCCCCGAGTATCGCATCCTCCACACCACGGGTGTGACGGTTCAATGCCACGTACTGCCGCATCGCGACATGCTTAAGTCCGCCGAACAGGAAATCGCCGCTGGGCCCGGAGGTTGGACGCAGCAGGAAGGTTTCTACGTCTACCGCAACAAGCGTCTCCTTCTCGCTGGGGGCTGGCTGGGCCTGGGCGATGGAGGCAAGCCATGGCCGCGCGATGAAGCCCACAGGCTTGCCCGAATCCGTCTCGACATACCGAACAGCGCGGACGCCGAATGGAAGATCAATGTCCTGAAGTCGACAGCCAGTCCTCCGGTACGTCTGCGGTCTCAGCTTCACCGTCTGGCATCAGAAACGCGAGATACCGCGAGACGGGTCTTCGCCCACCGGGGTCACATCACGCCTGTTTCGGGCACGCGCTCGAACGCTGTTGCTGAAGCTTGGCAAGTGCGGCGCTCCGCACAAGGTACATCCTACCGGATTGCCCGTGACCATGACCTCGTCGCCTCGATCCTGAACCGCGCCGGATCGCTCAAGCCGGACATCCTCGCTGTTCTCAGGCTCATCGAGGAGACAGTTCCAGTTCAGCGCATCTGGCTGGATACCGCAGAAGACAAGGAGACGCCGAGGACAGGCTTCGCCGGGGCACCCGACAACGAAGTGATGGAGACGCTGTCCTCGATGTTTGAAGCACTCGTGGAATTTCGTGGTCTCAGTCCTGCTGAGGCGCGCGAACGGCTCGGTCGCACGCCCCCATTCGACAGGCACCTCGATCTGGTTTCATCCCTTGAAGTGAAAGATAAACAATGACGATTTCCAATCAGAAGGCTTTTGATTCAATACTCTCGATGGCGCAGAATATGCTTCGCCTCGCCGCAGAGCGGGCTCAGAGCCCAGTCACGCCAGAAATGATCGAAAAGGAGCTGACCAAGCTCGCGATCATGATGGAAGACGATTTTGACCTCGTCGATCGGGACGCGCTCGTTGACGAACTGATCCGTCGATCAAGCCGCACCGTTGGCCAGAATGCCACCCTCTCAAGCGGAGAGAACCATATTCCCTGGCTCGACGCTGAAAGAAAAAGGGGCTGGACATACTGGCAACGCTACTCCGAATACATGGAGACGCGTATCCCGTGGACGGCCCTCGACGCCCTCGACGTTGCCACCGATGAAGTCCTGTCAAACCTCGAGGATCCGATCCGTGAAGGCGCTTGGGATCGTCGCGGTCTGGTGGTCGGCCACGTGCAGTCTGGAAAGACCGGGAACTACACTGGTCTGATCTGCAAGGCTGCCGACGCCGGTTACAAGATCATCATCGTGCTTGCCGGTCTGCACAATAACCTGAGAGCTCAGACCCAGATCCGCCTTGACGAGGGATTCCTCGGCTTTGCCACGATCGCGGATGCCGATGAGCTTCCCGCGGTCGGGGTCGGGCTGATCGACAACGACACATCCGTCCGTCCCAATGCCGCAACTAATCGAAGTGACAAGGGCGACTTCAATACGGCTGTCGCCGCCAAAATGAATATCAGTCCCGAACAGCGACCGTGGCTGTTCGTGGTCAAGAAGAACAAGACAGTCCTGGAGCGCTTGCTACACTGGATCCGCAATCGCGTCGCCAATCACATCGATCCCGTAACAGGTCGCAAGCTGGTCACCAATTTGCCAATTCTTGTGATCGACGACGAGTCCGATCATGGTTCAGTGGATACGGGCGAAGACGTCGTGGATGATTTTGGCAATCCAGATCTCGAACATCAACCGAAAACCATCAACAGGCTCATCCGGGCGATTCTGCACCACTTCGCACGCAAGGCGTACGTCGGCTATACGGCGACACCCTTTGCAAACATCTTTATTCACGAGCGAGGTGAAACGCAGGAGCACGGCCCCGACCTATTCCCCTCGGCATTCATCACCAACCTTTCGGCACCATCGAACTACGTCGGACCGGGGCGCGTGTTCGGATCCGCTTCAAGCATGCCAGAAGACCTGCCACTAGTGCGCACACTATCAGACGATGAATTCCAGCCTTGGATGCCTAGCAAGTCGACAACTTCACTTGAAATGAAGCCGCACAAAAACGGGCATCGACCACGCTGGAAGGGCGAAGATCGCGTGCCGGACTCGCTCGCGGAAGCGATCCGGTCATTCGTTTATGCCTGTGCCATACGGAAACTGCGCGGACACGGCGACAAGCACTCTTCCATGCTAATCCACGTGACCCGCTTCACCTCAGTGCAGAATGAAGTCTTCAATCAGGTAGCCTCCTACGTGAGGGACATGAAAGGCCGATACACCCGCGGTATCGAACTCGCTTCCCTCGAAGAATCGATGCGCGAGGAATATGAAGCGACCTTCCTACCCGGGATGCGCGGGATCCGAGATGCCCTTGTCGAAGGAGAGACGCTGGAAGACTTCTCATGGACGGATATTCGTGACGTTCTGCCGGACGTTCTGTCGGACATTCGCGTGCGCGAGATCAACGGCACGGCGAAGGACGCTCTCGATTATGCCGAGAATGACGCCACCGGCCTGAAGGTTATTGCCATCGGTGGCGACAAGCTGGCGCGTGGTCTGACGCTCGAGGGTCTCTGTACAAGCTACTTCCTGCGAACTGCACGCATGTACGACACACTTATGCAAATGGGTCGGTGGTTCGGGTACCGTGACGGCTATCTCGATGTCTGCCGCCTATACACATCCCAAGAAATGGTGGAGTGGTTCGGCCATATCGCCGATGCAGCCGAAGAGCTACGCCAAGAGTTTGACAATATGGTTGCGGCCGGTGCTACGCCCAAGCAGTTCGGCCTGCGCGTGAAATCCCACTCCGTGCTGACCGTAACATCGCGGGCAAAGATGCGAAACGCGCGCGCGATGCAGCTAACCTATTCCGGCGATCTGCTGCAGACCATCGTGTTTCCGAACCGGAAGGACGACATCGCGGCAAACTTCAATGCCGCGGATCGCTTCATCAGCGCACTTGGCCCATCGACAGACCTGAATCACCAGCACTTCGTGCCCGACGGTCAGAAGTGGAACGGTCACCTGTGGCGAGATGTGTCGGCACTCAGCGTGATCTCGTTCCTCCGTGAGTACAGGACCCACGCGGCCAGCTTCCGGATCATGAGCCCACTGATCGCAGACTTCATCGAGGAAATGAACAAAGATCAGGAACTTACGAACTGGACCGTGGCCCTGATCGGAAAAGATCAGCCAGGAACAGAAAAGTCGGTTGGTGGCGCCTCGGTCAAAATGTTGGATCGCCGCAGAGCAGCTGAGCATGCGGATCGATACTCTATCAAAACTCTCATTTCCCCCCGCGATCAAGCCATAGATCTGACAGAGGCAGAGTGGAAGGCCGCCCTCGAACTAAGCCAAAAAACCTGGCGCAATGATACGGATAGAAACGAAGGTAAGGAACCACCTTCCGAACCAAGAGGTCCTCAGATCCGTCACGTTCTCGGAAACGGCGTGGTTGAAGCGGGTATTCCGGCTCGACGAGAACGCGGCCTGCTAATGCTCTACCTGCTCGATCCTGCCGGTGCTGAGGTTCCAGAACTCGCAGATGCCCATCCCGTAGTAGCTTGGGCAATCAGTTTCCCATCGAGCACTTCCGAGAGAAGGGTCTCTAACTCGAGGTACATCGCCAACAGCGTTCTCTGGGGAGGCCTCAATGACTGGGTGGACTGAAGAGGGGCTTGCACGGGCATGGAGAGCGCTCGCGCGCCAGGAAGCCAGTGAAGACTGGCGCTTTGTTCACCTCACTGGGATGGGCGCTGTATCGGTTGAGGCAGGCTGCCACTTTCCCCTTGGACGAGAAGCGCTGATTGTCTCCTTTCCCAGCTCGTGGTCAGCGAACCCGGCACGGCTGCCTGAAGGCAAGGGATTCGATGTCGCCATTATTGAGGGTCAGACTATCGTTGCCGGAAAGACGGCCATCGCCTTGGTGAGACGGCCGGAAGGGTCGCCGGACATCTTCGCCATCATGGTCATCGATGTCTTGCGAACACTGGAAGCCGCAGCCGGCACGCCCAATCGTGATGTGATAGAGGCCTTCCTTGAACGGGTCCGGGAGTGGCAGGCGTTCATGGCGCGAACGCACCGACCTCTCTCACCCGATGCACAGATCGGCCTTCTCGGCGAATTATGGATGCTCAGATTGCTCGCGGACACCTCCTTGGGAGCCGGTGCTCTCGACTGCTGGCAGGGACCATTGAGGGCGGCGCAGGATTTTCACGTACGCGGCGGCGCGATCGAAGTGAAGAGCACGGTTCGGACCGGCAGCTTCCTTGCCCGGATCAATAGCATCGAGCAGCTGGATGGCAATCGGGCGCCCATTTTTCTTTGTGGGTTTCGATTTGAAGAAAACACGGACGGTTTTTCGCTCGTCGATTTTGTCTGCGAACTCCGCGAGAGATTTAAGCATGCTGGAGTGCAACGCGGCTTCGAAGCCTTGCTGATGGTGATGGGGTACCTCGACGAGCATGCGCCGCTCTATGGCCGAACGCTGACATTGAAGGATACGAGGGGATTCCGCTCGGAAGGTGATATGCCGCGCCTCACGCGCGCTGCCCTGCCAGTCGCCATCCGTTCAGCTGCATATGTGCTCGATCTCGATGCTCTGGAAGTCGCCTCCGTCGGCATAACCGATCTTATCAACGAATTTGGACTGGACTGACATGAGCCTTGAAGAATTTCACCACAATTTCCGATCTGACCTGCAGACGATCATCGCCGAACGCGTGGCGGATGGTGAGGGCCCCTTTCCTTCGGAGGAACTCGTCTTTGCCGAAATGGTGATGGAGCATGTGGCAGAAACCGGGATATGCGACGCGCCGACCGTTTGCCATTGGAACGGCAAGGTCGGCAACGCCAGACTGCGCATCACCGGTTATGCCCTCAGTTCAGATGAAACGGCACTCGACCTGTTCGTGACCCACTATTTCGGGACGGATGAATTGAACGATCTGCGCGACTCGGATGCCACTGGAACCGCCAGTGAAGGCGTGCGTTTTCTCTTTCGCGCTGCGAGTGGCCAGCTCGACACGAAAATTGACCCTACCCACCCAGTCAGGGACCTCGTCGCAACTATCCGTTCCCGATGGAACGACATCGACCGGCTTCGGGTGTTCGTGATCACAGATGGGCGAACCAAGACCAAGCGGTTCTCGAACAAGGAGGTTCATCAGAAGATGGTCGCCGTCGAAGCGATGGACATCGAGCGGCTGTTTCGACACACCGAAGGAAAACCAAGGGATGAACTTGCAGTCAGTTTCGTCCAGTCGATAGGCCGCCCCCTACCTTGTGTGCACGTTCCCGACCCTGACGCAGATTACGAATACGCCCTGACGGCCATTCCCGGGCAACTCATTCGGGATCTTTATCTTCGTTACGGTACGACGCTGCTCGAAGCCAACATCCGCACTTTCCTTGGAAACAAACGTGCGGTGAACAAGGGCATAGTCGAAACGCTACGAAAGGAACCGGAGCACTTTCTCGCGTTCAATAACGGCCTTGTCCTGGTTTGCGACGAAGCTGCGTTCGAGCGTTCCGACGATGGCAATCTGAGTTTGTCGTTCCTGAAGGGTTTGCAGATCGTGAACGGCGGCCAGACAACCTCGAGCATCTATTTCGCATCGCGTGATGATCGTACCATCGATCTGAGTCATGTCATGGTTCCGGCGAAGATCATCATACTCAAGGGGTCTCAAGACGAAGCACGTGAGCGGTTGATCAGCAACGTCTCGCGTTATGCAAACAGCCAGAACGCAGTGAAAATGTCGGACCTCTCGGCAAATCGTCCATTCCATCGAGAGCTTGAAAAACTAGCAAACGACACTTGGTGCCCGGATGGCGCTACCCGTTGGTTCTACGAGCGGGCGGCTGGCGCCTACAACGTCATGCTGCTGAGAGAGGGCACCACACCTGCCAAACGTCGCAAGCTGAAGGAGATGATCCCACCAAGGCGCAAACTGACCAAGACCGACATTGCCAAGTACCATGAAGCTTGGCGAGGTAAGCCCAATCAGGTCGCTCTTGCCGGCGAAAAGAATTTCAAAGCACTGATGGACGCTCTCGATGATAATCCAAATCTCGTTCCCAGTCCACTTGATGCAAATTGGTTTCGCGCGATGATTGCGAAAGTCATCATTTTCAAGGCGATCGAAAGCATGATCAAAACAAAAGATGCAAAAGAGATTTTTCGTCAAGGCTATGTGAACATTGCCACCTATGTCGTTGCCGTTGTTTCGGAGAAACTTCGCGACAGGCTCGATCTACAGCAGGTCTGGATGCGGCAGGGGATTTCCGGCGGTTTGCGCGACCTGCTCTGGGACTGGGCCGTAGTCGTAAACGCGGAGTTCAACCGGATCGCCCCAGGCCAGCAGTTCTCGGAAGTCGCGAAGCGCGCGGATACGTGGGTGAAGGTCAGAGCTGCTGAATTTCCAGCGCCGTCTTCAAGCATACCCGAGCTGAGAACCAGCTCTTAAAAACCTTTAAGCTGCGAGTGACAAACACAGTTATGGAAGACAAGGCGGGAAAACGAAATCCGAATTGGACACGCGACGAGCTAATTCTCGCGCTTGACTACTATCTTGACCATCGCAACGAGGATCCACGGCCACATTCTAAAGGCATTTTACATCTGACGAAAAAAATCGCCGTCGTCAGCCGCGCACTCGGTCTTGCAAGTGCGGGGGTGACGTTGAGGAACCCCGACGCAGTAGAGATGAAATTGCGCAATCTAAGTGCACATGACCCATTATACACGGAAAACGGTCGGACAAGTCTCAATCGTGGTAATAAACTCGAGGCCATCTTATGGAATGAGTTTTCAGACCGCCCAAGTGAATTGAAGCGCACTGCATCCAGCATTATCGCTCTTTCAGGCTCGACAGAGACCACTTCGACTGCCGAAAACGAGGACGAATTTGATGCTCCAGAGGGCCGTCTTCTTACCCGCATTCATCTGTATCGCGAGAGGAATCGCACTCTCGTAAAAAGAAAGAAGGCTTCTGTTCTCCGAGATGCAGGTCGGATTTGCTGTGAGATTTGCGGGTTCGATTTTTTAGAAACCTATGGGGAGCGTGGTCGCAATTTCATTGAGTGTCATCATACGGCGCCGATATCGTCACTGGGCGAAAATGCGCGAACTAGCCTCAAAGACCTGGCACTCGTTTGCTCAAACTGCCATCGCATGATCCATGCCGGTCGACCATGGTGGTCGCTTGAAGAAGCCAAAGCTGTCGTTGCAGCTCGCTCCTTACCATTGGGCTACTGACGGCCTTAAAGGTACGTTAGCGAGGGCGTATGGCTTCAAAAACAAGCTGCGCGATCTGCCGAGCGAGGAATGGTGGCACCGCGTTCCCAACTTGGACATACTGTTGCGTGCGATTGCCCAAGAACAGGTAGTCGTCGGGGAAGGTCTGCAGCCGGGCGGCCTCGCGAACTGTCAGGCTGCGGCACTGCATAGGGTCAGGATGGATGAAGTAATGTCCATCCTTTGAAATATGGCTCGTTACCGTAGTGGCGGCCGCGTCTGCAAGTTGAACTCGAAATCGGTCGTTGAAGACGCCACTGTGCCAGTTTCGGTGATCCGGGCTGAGCGTGAGCGGAAAATCGGCAGCCTTCGGGCTGTAGCCGCGGACTGCCCCAAACACAGCGGCGAACAGATACCGTCCAAGATCCGAGGGCATGTGCCCGCGCGTCTCGTGCTGGGCAATGGCGCGCAATTCTGGCCGCTCAAGCCAGCGCAGCAGTTCATCGTTTGAGGTGCCATAACCATCCGGCTGGCATGACGCTGTCCGACGACTCTGCGCTTCCGACTTCATGCGCTTGGCAACGGATGAGAATGCCTGACGAAGCGGAGCATTATCTTTCCCCTTATGGGTTTTGGCCAGAAGTCTCGCCGCTTCGACAACCTCGTCACGCCACGCCGATGGATCGTCTCGACCACGACTGATGCCGCTGCGCAGGTCCGGCATAGTCCCGATCACGTCACTGACCGTTCGCGTCAGACCCGAGACGGCAATCTCGGCGCGCGCAGCCTTGCCCGAAAGGTCGGACCGAACTCCGACGATGATCACCCTGTGGCGCCGTTGCGGGACCCCGAACTGCTCGGCCCGCACGATGAAATCTGACGGTCGCGCCGCCTCTTGCACGCTGACTTTTCCATCTTCCACGCGGACTGCCAGCAGATCGTAGTGATGACCTTGGCCCGTACCAAGCGAGGACAGGTCCTCCATCAGCATCTCGAAGACAAGTCGGCTTTCGACAGTCGAGGACAGCATGCCCTTGACGTTTTCCATCACGAAGGCCGCGGGACGAAGCCTGTCGAGCACGCGGATGTACTCTCGGAAAAGGTAGTGCCGCTCATCCTCTTCAGGCACATAGCCGATCTTGCCCTTGGCCCGGGCGCGCCCTACCAGGGAATAAGCTTGGCAGGGCGGTCCGCCGATGAGAATCGTATCGTCATAGTTTTTGCGCAGCTTCGCGATGGCACCGTCAATCGCCCTTGCAGCGGTCTCAGTGCCTAGTTCGAGTGCACGAGCCTCATCAATGGCAAGCTGCCACGCTTCGGCGTCGACTGCTGACCAGTCCGGCTCGGGGACAAGCCCCGCATGGAAATCGATGAACTGATCGGGCAAGGTGCCGTGAAGCGCCCGGTATTCACGCAGGAACGCGCGCAGCGTCAGGGTTCGATGGGCCGATGCCTCCTTCTCGACCGAGATGCCGATCCGGAACGGCGCATGTCCGTCCTCGACGAGTGAGGCAAAGCCCTCGCCAAGTCCGCCCGGACCGGCGAACAGATCGACAATGCCGAAAGTGGCTGACAAATCAGGCTCCTGACGAAATTCATTCAGTCAGTGTATACCAGGTTCCAGATCGAAGACCAGGGTGCACGTGGCCGATATCGTAGACAAACAGACCCGATCCCGGATGATGGCCGGGATCAAGGGAAAGGACACGAAGCCCGAACTGGTGCTTCGGCGGGCACTTCATGCACGCGGCTTCCGTTACCGGCTGCATTCGAAGAATGTCCCCGGGCGACCTGACCTCGTGTTTCCGAAGCATAACGCAATCGTCTTCGTGCATGGCTGCTTTTGGCACCGCCATGAGGGCTGTCGTTACACAACCACTCCATCGACGCGTCCAGAGTTCTGGCAGGCGAAGTTCGACGCTAATGTGACCCGGGACGGCGCTGTACAGGGCCAGTTGTCAGAGGCAGGATGGCGGGTCGCAACGGTGTGGGAGTGTTCACTGCGCAAGACTGACCAATTGGCAGCAACGGTCGAGCTTCTTGCAGCATGGCTCCGCTCCAACGGCAGGCAGCTTGAAGTTGGCGAAATGGACATCAAGCAATCCGAGTGATCGATGCTCTGCAGATCGATCTGAAGACCGGGAAACGGACCCGCTTCTATCTGCAGATGCGCACTTGTTCCCGTAATACCGTATAGTCGGCCATCATCTCGACGACGGCCGATCTTTCCGGCAGCAGAGCGAGTTCCTCCATCGCGCGATTCCGAATTTCCCGACTGTATTCCACGACCGGCGGACATGCCGCCGAGCCGGTCGCTTCAAAACCCGCCGTCGCGCAGCCGGTCAACCAGCTCGTCGCGATCACGAGGACGGCGAGCGGCCGCCTCCAACATCCGACGTTGGATTTCATTGGCCTTCTCCCTGGTTTCGAGACGTTCAGCAATCCCGCCGACGCGCTCCCCGGCGCGTCGAATGGACAACAGGAATAACAACATGGTGAGGGCGATCGCACCGTAGCGCAGCGCGGTCCTAGCCCATGGGGTGGCGACGATCCCGCCGAGAATGCTGGCGATCATCTCTGCCCCCGGTGCCAGTCATCAAGGCGAGCGTAGATCGTGACCGCGATGCCAATGAGCGCCACAGCGATGAACACCCAGCGAAGCGTATCCAGATAGGGGACCAGCGGCAGGACGGCGGATTGAGTTTCAGCCAGGACGCTCTGAGCCACCTCGACCCCGGCTGCGCCCAGCGTCGCCACTCCGGCCGCTCCGCCACCCTTCATGGTGCGGCTGTCGCCTAGAACCTCGCGCGCGGGCGGCGCGTCCTCGGCGAATGAGGTCACTCGGATCGGAAACCGCTCACCCCACTGGCGGGCGGGTCCAAGATCGGCATGGATGAAACCCGAGCGCGGATAGAAGCCGAACCCAAGGAACCCGACTGCGCGTGCCGCCGCCTCGAACACGACCGGGTCATGGTTCGACATTGCGATATCGAAGGCCGCGCCATCCATGTGCTTGGACCGCGTCGCACCGCCGACGGCGCGGTTGTGCTCGGGGCTTCGATAGGCTGATCGGACGATCAGCGGTTTGCCCAGCCGGTCCCGCAACGCCTGAAGCTTATCCAGCGCGGGTTCGTTGACCAGCAGCTTGCCGGTACCGCGGCAGGCGATTTCGGCGGGTGAGAAATTCGGCCAGCGCCAGGTGTCGTCCGGCACGTCGCGCCAGTGATCGTAAAATGTCGTGGTCATGGTGTCCTCCAGAAACAAAAAAGACCCGCCACAAGGGCGGGTGCGGGTTGGCAGGTGAACTGAGGCGGAGCGCTTTTACGGGCCGCCGCCGAAGATCTTCAGTTTCAGGGCGATCCCGGCGAGGAGCGCCAGCATCACACCAGTGGTGATCAGATGGACGGCCGTCTGAACGGCCGTGCGCCGCACGAAACGGATGCAGTCGAGCAGTGAGCGGAGATCACGGATATCGAGGGCGGCGTCCTTGCCATCGATCCCGGCGTCGGCAAGCGCGCGTTTGGCCCCCGCTTCGGCGGCGCGCGTCAGCATTGCCTGGAATTCGATCTCGGACATACGCATGTCGCCCACATCATTTTGCTTTGGCGTCATGACGAGACGATCCCGACTTCCGTCGGCAGCGCAGCCGTGGTCCAGGGCGTGCTGTCGGCCGGGTTCACATCCCATGTCGAATAGACGGGACTAGCCATATCCGGCGACGGCGTACCGGGCGAAGCATCATAGTCGACCCCGCCGATCCGCAGGAATCCAGCAATACCGGTCGGTCCCGCTGTGCCGAGCTGGGCCAGCTGCTTCACATGCACGCCCGCAATGGCCGAGGCCCCGGCAGGCCCCGTTGGCCCCGCCAGCGAAAACGACATTCGCTGACCGGCGATATCGCTCGCGGCGCGGGTGGCGATGTCGCCGTCCTTCACCGCATCGACCCCGCCCGAAAAGGCGTCATAGGTCGCGACCAGGTCTGGCGTGCGCCGCGCAAACCGCCGCCCGATGGTCGAGACGCCGTCAAGGACTGCGATATGTGCGTAGTAACAAATGGCGGGGTTGTAGAAATCGAAGAGGCCGTAGTTCTTCCACACGCAGCGAACGGGACGACCCTTGCCACCGGTGTTGGCTGCCGTTGCACTGCTTTGCAGGACCCCATCAGCGTAAAACTCGATGGTGATGTCAGCGCCAACAGCGATCTTCACATCGACCCAATAGACTTGGTTCGTGGCAGCGACGAAGGAGGAAGCGCCGTCGACATTCGTATCGCCCATGGCCATGGCGTGGTACTTCTCGTCATCCCGCTCAGTTCGGACAATCGCTACAAGATTATTTGCGGTGTCGTAGAACTCCAGGAAGGTGCCATCCGTGCCGATAATGTGGGCGTTGACCGACGGCGCTTTGTATCGAAAGCTCAACCAGATATCCCCGGCGGGCAAGGACCAGGAAGCGGAAAACGGGACTGCGCTGGTCTCACTCGTGTTGATCCGTACGCAGTTGACATCGAGATCGGCGTCGAACCCGGCGGCGTCGGCACTGATGCGGCCCTCGACGCCCGCAAGATCAGTGACCTGGTGTCCGAGATGGAGGATGTGGCTCATGGAAGTACCTCTATGTAGAGAGCGGCCTCGGCGGCCGTAAGGCGGGACTGACCGCCCCATTCGTTGAAGATGTCGATGTCCGGTATGGTGAGGCGCGCATCACTGCCAAAGCCGATCCAGATGGCGGCGTCAGCGATGGTCAGTTGCACCGCCCCGCCCCGATCAAGGAAGATTACCGTCTCGGCGACAGTCAGGCGCGCGTCGGCCCCGATCTCCATCCAGGCGGAGACTTCGGCCACCTTGATGCCGTCCGGCATGAAGAGCCGGATCGACCGGGCCTGCCACGCCTCGTAAGCGATAGTTCCGGTCGTGCGGCGCGCCTGCACCCGGACCTCGAAATGCTTGGTGCCAGTGGGTGCTGCGAGGATCGGCACATCTTCCTTGGTCAGCGTGATGTTGTTGGCGGCGCCCACGTCGATCACGGCGGCGGGTGGCTCAAGCGTTGTGTCAGCATCAGGCTCGACCCAACGGATCTCGACCGCATAGGTTACACCGGGCTCTGGCCCAATATCGCCTGCGTCATAGGCGTCGAACACGCTGCTGGTCTGGGTGAGCCGGTCACGATGGGACCAGGTCAACATGACCGGCCCGAGGTTCAGCACGTTCGGGTTCACGACCGAGACGCCATTGCCCCGGAGATCGCCGGGCGGCAGCGGCCGGATCGCGCGGCTGGCAAGCGTCACGGAATCTTCGGGTGCCTGCGAGAGTGGCAATGTCCCGAAGCCGGTCTCGGGCAACATCTTGATCGTGACGATCTCTCCGGCGACAAAGCCCGCCTCCGACGCATTCGCGAGCTGCTGCCAGCAGATGACCGGCGTGCCCGCAGGATGTGCCAGCGGCACCGTATCGAGACAGCCGCGACCAACCGTGAGCGCCGTCGCACTCACCCCGTCAATCCGAACAAGTTCGTCGCCAATCGCGGCCAGCGTGCCGATGGCCACGTCTCCGAGCCCGGTCCAGCCGCCAACCGTAAGCACGTTCTCGGCTGGGTCGTCGCTGACGTCCGAAACCAGCAGCGCGGTCGGCACAAATTCGACCGCCTCTTCGAGTGTGTAGCCCGCCCCACTGTCGCTCCAGACCTGCGCCGAGAGTGCATCGGCCGAAGGACGTTCCCCGGTCGCGACGATCGCCCCCACCCCCGGATCCTCATCGAGAAGCGCGTCGGCCTGCGCATGCCCCAACTCCTGAACCAGCAACCAGTATGGCGCTTCCGCCACCCAGCGGCGCGTCAACGGCTTGGGCGGCAGGATCAGGCTGCCCGGATCGCCGCTTTCGCCGCCTACAAGGGCGGTCTCACCAAGCGCGAAGACATCCTCGGCGACCCTGAGGCGCACACCATTATTGCGCCCGTCCCCATGATCGATCTCGACGATGCGGACAACGACGCCCTCGAGCCCCCGCCTCGCGTTTGACAGCACGATCACGTCGCCCGGATCGAGGTTGGCTCCGACACGGCTGACCATGATCTCGCCCGACAGGATCGGAGCGGAGAGCGCCCGCAGGTCGCGTTCAGCGACCCGCACGGCAAGGGACTCGAAGCGAATGCCAGGATAATCGACCGTCGCGCTGACCACCTGACCAAGATCCTGGACGAGCGCGGTGTCGGTCACGCTGACCGATCCGGTCTGATCGGTACGGGCGTCGGAAAACTTCGCCGTCACCGAGTTCACGAGATCAGCGGCCTCACGGCGGCCAAGCTCGCCCCAGTCGACGACATTGGTCTCATCGAAAACCGGGAGCGTCTCGGGATCGTAGTCCGCGCGAATGAGCCGCAACTCCCAGCGGCCCGAGCGACGATCCACATAGAGATAGGCGTCGATGTGCTTCAGAACGTCGGCGATGAAGTCCTCGATCGTCGATTCCCGCTGCCAAAGCAGCGACAACCCGAAGCCCTCAGAGAAGAGCGCGTCCGCGGCGGTGGCAAAGCTGGGGCCGATATCCGCGAACGTATGCCCGAGGCCCCAGTCTCCGTTGGTCAGACTTTCCCGGATGATATGGGCCGGGTTCATGTCTGGGCCTTGCCCGAAGGCTGCGCGCAGCGAGGCCACCAGCGCATCTGGATCGCCGGGCGGCACGACCGGCACGCCGTCGACAGGCGTGTTATCGATCTGGGCCGTGGCGCTCGTGTCCGACAGCGCGATGTTGAAGGCGAAGACGTCGACCTCCGAGATGCCTACGAGCGTTGCGATGGCCGTCTGCAGGGTCGAGGCCGGGCTCGGTTCGCCGTCGGTGACGAAGATCAGGATGCGTCGTTTGCCGCCGGAGCCATTGAAGAAGGCCCCCGCCTGGCTGACCGCGACCCCGAAATCCGTCCCGCCGCTCACGGAGCTTGAAAGCGCATCGACCCAGTCCTGGAGCTCGCCATAGGCCGTGGCACCAGCATCGCGCCGCAGGATCGTGCCGGAAACAGTGGAGTTCCAGGTAACGATCTGGACGTCGTTCGGCTCCAGGGCGTTCTCGCCGATCTCTTCGACCAGACGCGAGACAGCAGCGATTTGCGCCGCCATGCGCGATCCCGACATCGAACCCGAGGCGTCCATGGCGATATAAATGGCGGCATCTCCGATCCGGACTTCCGGTACGATCTGCGCCTTCTCGGGATACCATTGCGGACCGCCATCCTCGGCCTTCAGGATCCGCGTTAGGCGGACCGACCAGGGCTTGAGATACGGATTGAGGCCCAGAAACACCTGCCGCAGCACCAGCGAGCAGATCCCACGATAGCCAGGCACATCGGCCCCGGCATTGGCGGCGAGATAGTCGTTCTGCGCCTGGCTCGGCGCGCCCATCAAAACGTCGATGTCACCGACGATGCCACCTTCGCGCTTCTCGCCCCCGAAGAGGTCGGGCTTGTTGATCCTGATGCGCCCGCCCGCAGCGCCGCCGTTGAGACTGGGTACGCTGGCCGCATCCGACACCGCCACCGATTGGGCTGTGAAGGCAGTGGCGGCGGGCTCGACGAGCCAGGTGGTAATGCCGCTGCCCGCAGCATAGCTCACCGCCTGAACGGTAACGGTGCGGGTTGTGTTGTCCGTCAGAAGTTGAAGGTCATAGCTCTGGCCTAGCCGGATGCCGCTGAGCGTACCCGGAAACCGGACCTCGGCTACGCTGTCGCCCTCTGCCGCTGCGGTGGCGGACATGCCGGTGACGGTGCCGTAGCTTGCCAACGCGCCAACACCAGTTCCCTGCGACGTGCTCTGTCCCGTTCCAATCGACCATGCAGTACGGTCATCGACCCGGATCTCGCGGATCGCATCCACGGGCCCGTGGCAAAGCGCCAGATGCGCCCCGAGCGAATAGCGGTAGCCGACGGTCTGTGACTTCGAACGGCCGCCCATTTTAAGTCTCGCTCGCGGTGCGCGCGGCGCGCTTCTCTGCCTCCGCGATCACCCGGATTGCCAGAGCGTCGCCCGTTGCCGCGAGCACATCGGCTGGAAGCCCGTCTGCGAGGAAAGCCTGCCAGTCGAGGCCGTGACGGCGAAACCACGGCCGCGCGCCCTGAAAGCAGAGCCGGGACGCGCGCAGGTCCTGCACGCTGGCGATCAGATCTTCGCTCATTTCTTGCCACCCTTCTTGCGAATCGGATCGACCTTGAGGTCCCCAGCCCAGACGACGTTCGGGCCGCGCAGCAACATGGTGCCGAAGACCACAGGGATCGGACGGCCTTCCTCGGCCGTCGGCAGGTCGAAATCATCGAGCCCGGCGGCTTTCGGGGCTTCGACCTTCGGCTTGGGCGACAGCGCATAGGAGATCGCCGTCAGCACGAGGCTGGCGACGATCTGGACGACAAAGTTCCAGACCATGATGGGCTCTCAGATTTGGGTCAGACGATGCTGGTGCCGCCAAACGGGTTGCGGCCGGGAATGTCGGGAAAGCCGCCGAAGTTCAGCAGGTTGCCGAACTTCGTCTTGCAGGTATCGCGCCGCAGATCACAGCCGGGGGCGATTTCGACGAGCGCCAGGGCTTCGGGATCATCAATGGCCGCCTCCAGATCGGGCATGCGGCCGGAAAGCGTCAGTGCATCTCCGACATGCCCAGCGATGAACCCCAGAAGGCCCGCGTGGCGCAGCACACCGCCCCGGAACCAGCCGTTTGGCAGCAACGCGACCTCGGGGACGGTGATCGTGAGGCCCTGATGCGCGCTGGCTGTGCCGCCCACGAAAAAGGTTTCTATTTCGAGACGGCATCCTCGGGAATAAAGCGCATGACGGCAAAGGCGCTGGTATTTGGCGCGCACGCCCTCGCGGCGCATGGATGTGAACAGGGATTCACAGCGAAGGGTGATCTGCCGCCCCTCGACCCGGGCCGAGACCACGCGGCCCTTCCAGTGTGCAACCACCTCCATTGGCACCTGTTCGTGCCCACGAAAGATGGTGAGCGTCGTGACCGCCCGGCCGCGGGGGCCGAGATAACGGCGGGCGAAGGGATCGGAGAGCGGAAAGGTGACGCTGAGATCGACGCGCCGTGGATCGCTGCTCTGGACGACGGACCCATGGCTGACCGCTGACGGGTCCCAGATCAGATCCTCGGTCTCATCGGCGATGGCCCCAGCAGGCGAGGTCCAGATCGCCGTACGGCTCGTGAAGCGCCAGCCCTGATCGCCTTCCGCGAAGAGATACAGGAAATACGGCCGCCCTTCAGCGGTCGAGGTCTCGGCAAGGTCATAAGTCATCCAGGAATCTCAATCAGGCTTGCCGCGAACTCAGTCCGGCCCGCAAAATGCTCAATCTCGATCCGGTCGGTATCGAGCCGGAACTTCGTGAGCAGATGAATGGGCGTTGTTATTGGAATGCTCTTGCCCGGGGCGGCGATGGTCAGCCGGATCCCGAGCGCGTCATAAACTGCGTTTGTGATCTCGCAAAACACCGGGCCGGAGACGATCTCGAACATCACATGCCGTCCGATCAAAACGCCGGGATCCATGTTTTCTACAATGATCACAGAGGTAGCCGAGGACGTGACCGCCGCTTGAAGGACCAGTTCCCGCCCCCAAGTCGGAAGCCAGAACGCGCGTTGGCGGCCACGCAGAGAATAAAGCCAGCGGCGGCGCGACCAACGCCCAGCACCCCGGTCGATCAATGTGATGGTCGAGCGGCGCTGGACATGGGTCAGCACGGGTTCGATTACGATGGGACCGAAGCCGTTGTCGATGTATTCGACGGATTGCGCGATACTCTCCGCCAACGGTTGGCGGAGCACGGCCGGATCGGTCAGCACATCCAGACCCAGATGGGTCGCGTAGCTGCTGGCAGACAGGTCGGTCCCAGTTTGCAGGGTGAAAGTGGCCGTGACCGTGCCCAGTCCCTGGCGGCGCCGGTCGATCTCGATAGGTCGCGTCAGGATCCCGGTACCCACCGGGGCTACAATCGGATGCGCAAGGGTCACGCCCGCAGGCGCGGCCAGCTCCAGCCAGTCCGGCAGGACCGCACTGACTTCGACAAGATATGCCACACCTCCGTCAGCTGCGATGACGGCCTGTCCCGGCGCTTCGAACGCTCCCTCGCCGGTATCGACGAATACAGTGATGTCGGCGGCATCAACGGGCACAGTGGACGGGCGTGCAAGGTGCCAGAGCGGCACCGTCCAATCGTCGAGTGGCCCGGCCCGGGCAAGCTCTGCCGCACGGGAGAGGTCACTGGCATCGAGCAAATGCGAGACCGTCAGGATCGAACGCGGCACAGTGCGGAGCGCGATCCGCTGCTCAGCCGCCTCGGTGATCAGCGTGTCGGTGTTCCATTCCAGCACCTCGGTGACAGGTTGGCGTACCGGGAAAGGCCAAAGACTAAGCATCGAGGCCTCCCCGGTTGCGCCGGATCACGTTGACGATCAGCCGCTCGCCTGCGGGCGTTGCCAGATAATCGCCGACAATGGAGGGATCGAGCACATTAACGATGCGGGTTGCGGACTGCGCAGTTTGACCTTCACCGCTCGTCTCGACGCCGAGCCTTCCACCCCGACCTCGTCGCAGCGGCAGAATGGCTTCCGGGCCTGCCTCACCCATGAGCCCGATCCCACGCGCAAAGGGAAACACGGTCGGGTTTGAGACCACGCCACCGTTGGCAAAGGCTGTAATTTCGCCAGCCTGCCCAAAGGCACCGCCGCGCGCGAAGGTGCCGCCCATGCCGAACAGTCCGCCGAGGGCGCTAGAGAGCCAGCCAAAGAGACCGCCGCCGCCTGACCCGGACAGAGCCCGGAACAGTGCGTCCTCGATCGGCTTGAAGGCGGTATCGATCAGCCTGTTGGCAAGGTTTTGGGCGATCCCGGATATTGCGCTCGCGAAGGTTTGCCAGCTGAGTTCGCCCGACTTCAGCGCCTCCTTGATCGGCCCGGTGATGTCATCGGCCAAACCCCGCGCGATCTCTTGCGTGCGCTCAACCGCAGTACGGGCCGCGTCCCATGACTGGCGCGCGACATCAGCGGCGCTTTGCAGTGCCCCTCCGGCACGACCGGCCGCAGCCGCTGTTTCATCGAGCGTGGCTGCCGGGCCACCGTTTTCATCTTCGGCCAAAGCAGCGTCGAAGCGATCCGCAGCTGCCGTGGCTCCATCCAGCGCCGTCTCGGCCTCGGTTCCTGTAGTACGCATCGCAGTGCGCAAAGCCTCCATCGCTTCAAGTGGCTGCAGGGCACCATCGGCGAGCGTCGCGGCAGTCTGCCTCCAGGCCTCGGCTGAGGCGGCGGCATCACTGGCTGCTCCTGTAAGTCCCAGATCCGGAACAGCCAGCGGGTTGTCCGCGAACGCACCAGCAAAAGCATCTTGCGCTGCGGTCGCCGCTTGGGTCGCAGCGCCTGCAAAGCGGTTCTCGAGCTGTCCCAGATCAAGATCAGCAATAAGGCCGATCCGCCGCTCCACGCCGAGCGCCTCAAGCCCGGCGTTCACGCCGTCGATGAAGCCGTTGATCCTGGAGACGACGCCGTTCAGCATCGCCTCGACGCCTTCAATCAGGCTGTTTGCCGCCTGAAACGCGAGATCACCGATGGCCGCAGGCAAAAGCCCCCAGACAGCCTTGATCGCCTCAAACGCCCCCTCAAAACTGTTCACGGCCGCATTGGCAAAACCGACGACCCCCTCGAGCGCGCCTTGCATCGCGGCAGCCGACGCTGCGTGCACGTCCGCAAAAGCCGCCATCGCAGAGGCTGCAAAGCTGCCAGCCCCCATCTTGATCCGCTCCCAGACCTCGCTCACGAGGTTGCCCAGCAGTGCCATGGCATTTCCGAAGCCGCCTGCGCCGGAGACAAGCTGGCCGAACTGGTAGATCAACTCACCCGCACCGACGATCAGCGCCCCGATCCCGGTGCGGATCAATGCGCCGCGCATCACCACCAGCGCCGTGGCGAGCCCGCGCACGGAAATTGCGGCAGCTACCATTCCGGCCACCCAGCGCCCCGCCAGGAGGGCCGCGAACGTAGCGGCGTAGGCGGAAAGGCGACCGATGTTGTCGAAGAGGCCCCTGATGGCGATGCCAAGCGGTCCGGTTCGACTGGCCATGGCCGCCATGGCATTCGCCACCGCTTCGAGCGCGGGGGCTGCGGCAACCGCCAGCTGGTTCGACAGCCCGCGCCAGACGAGGCCGAGACGCGAGATCGCATCATTGGTGCGTTCGATCTGGTCGGCATCCTGCTCTGAAACGACGACACCGAAGGCGAGAACATCCTCGGTCGCCTGACGCAGCGTCGCGGTGTCGATCCGCGACATGGCGATGGAGCCTTCCTCGCCGAATAGCTGGCCTGCGACAGCAGCGCGCTCGGCGACCGGCACGAACTCCTCGATGGCGGCGTTGATCGCCCCCACCCGCTGATCCAGCGGCAGGGCAATCAGGTCGGTGGCAGACAGTCCCAGCCGCTCCAGCGCGTCGGCAGCCGGACCACTCCCGGCAGCCGCTTGGCTCAGCCGTCGTGTGAGGTCCTTCGTCGCTTGTTCAATCCCGGACATGGAGACACCGGCCAACTCGCCTGCACGTTCCAGAGTCTGGATCGAGGCCACCGTCGTGCCCAGCGATTGCGCCAACTTGGCCTGTGCATCGACGGTCTGCAGCCCCGAGCGGACCATGGCGACGCCTGCAGCAGCGGCAGCGGCCACTGCAGCGGCAGCGGCAATCCGGACCCGTCGGGAGAACGCCGCAAGCCGAGCGTTGGCCGCTTCCATCTCGCGGCTGAGCCGCCCGAACCCGCGCGCCCCAGCCTCACCGACACCTTCCAGTTCGGCGCGTACCTCTCGGCCGCCCACGGCAGCAAGGCGGACAGAAACGCGCTTCTCAGCCATTGGAATGATCCATCTTTTCGTTGAGTTTTGCCATCATCACCGCCTCGACGACGGGCAGCAGTTCGGCCATCGCCAGCGGCGGAATTCCGAGGGCATCACCGAGTGCAAGTGCTGCCGACATGTCCCAACCGATCACCGCGCCCGGCAGCATTCTGAGCTGCCCACCGAGGCGGCCGACCAGATCCCAGACCTGCCAGCCCTCAAAGGTCGCAGGCCGGTTCAGCCGCGCCGGGCAGGTTTTGCACGTCGCTTCGCACGCTTCGCTGGGTTCGCAACCCTCGCAGTATCGCTCGCCCCCGCCGAAGGACCACTCGGCGAGAGCGCGGAGACGTTTTTTTCCTGGTCCAGCAGCAGGCCTTTGGAGACGTAGGTCAATTGGAATGCTTCGAAGATCGGCCAGATGTCGAGAAGAGTGTCGACAGCGTCGGGGCTCGGATCGATAGGGTTGCCATCCGCATCGCCGATGCCCTCCCAAGTGAGAACTGCCCGACGCGCCAGCGCCTTGGCAAAGGCAACGGCGCGTTCCTCGTCGGAAGCGTCTACCGGGACCGCCTCGACAGCCGCATCGCTGCGCGTCGCAACCATCAGGGCCGTGGTCAGTGGGCGCAGCTCTGCGCGCACACCTGGTGCAAGGTCGTGCCAGCGCGGTGCGTTCATCAGGTCAAGTGTCAGCATCAATATACCTCAATGTCGTTCAATAGGGTTGCGGTGCACATCCGGCCGACCGTGCTGTCGCGTGCGGCCTGCCAGTCAAAGGTGGCCTGCACCCCCTGCGGCCTGGAAATCTCGATGCGCGGGCGCGGCAGGTAGACGGCATGCACAGTGAAGGTGAAGCTCTCGCCAGAGGGCAGCACATAGGCGAACTCAAGCTCGCAGGGATCGCCGTTGATTGCCTGTGTCACCAGCGTCTGGTCGGCGAAGCGCACCTCGATGGAGCCAGTCAGCGCGGCGATGGAGGGGTCTGCCCCGTCGATCCGGCCGTCCGAACGGATGGTCTCGATCCGGTCGAGGTTGTTGGCATAGGTGGTGTCGGCAGAGACCACATTGCCGAGGGCCGACCCGTTGCGGGTGATCGCGCCGTTGAAATGCCCGAAGCGCTGCAGATCCAACGCAGCGGGCGTTCCGGCACTGGTCGTCGTGCCCACGGTCTCGCCCTGTGCCACGAGCCGCGCGGTCGCGGTCAAAAGGCCGGATCGCTGCATTTGCCAGTTGATCTGGTCGAGTACGCAGCCGGAATACATCGCAAAACGCGGGATCTCGGGCATGCCGGTCTCGATCGACATGCTGGGCAGCGTCCACGCGCCCGACTGAAACTCGTGCGTCCAGGGACCGGTGCCGGTCGTAGTCGGGTCGCCAAAGGCCGCCTTCAGCCAGAACCCGAAGGCCTCAGCGTCGAGCGGCACGACGACATCGCCGTCCGCCGTTACCGCATCCTTGATGGGCGCCAGCGGATCGCGGCCGTAACCCAAAAGTTCCGAATTGAGCAGCGGCTGCTCCGCGCCGAGCGAAGTGCTGGCGAAGGGCATTTTCGTGAAGCCACCCACCGGTGGCGTTCCATAATTCGTCTCGAACGCAAGCGCCATCTGCGCCCGTGCCCCTTGGGCTCGTGCCATTGTGGTTTCTCCTGTATATTGAAGCGGATGAGCCCAAGATGGGCCAGAACTCAAAAGGGCGAGATTGAATGGCGGATCAAAACGACTCTGAAGCCGGTGGCCGCTCGCATCTCGGCTCAGGCTCGCGCATCACGGGCGAGCTGTATTTTCCCGGCACCGTCGAATTGCCCGGTTATGTGAAAGGGCGTGTGGAAGCGTCCTCGATCGTCATCGAGGAGGCAGGCGAAGTCGAAGGCGAAATCCATGCAGCCAGCATCGACATAAAGGGGCGTTTCAACGGCCAAGTCACGGGTGGCAAGGTCAGGTTGCATACAAGCGCGCGGGTGACCGGCGAAATCACCTATGAGAGCCTGAGCATCGATAGCGGAGCGCAGATTGAGGGAAAGTGCAGATCCCAATCATATTCAAAAGCCACCTAACCGGATGATCACGCCAGCTGGTCGGCCGTGGAATAGTGCAGCGCCACCGGAATGACGGCCGCCTTGAGCGCCGCAGCACCCTCGATGGGCAGATCAACTGGACGGGGCGCTTCCGCCTCAATCCAGTCGCAGAGACCGCCCAGCGTGCGGTCAGCGGCAATCGCTAAGCCGATGCTGGCGCAGAGCGTGCCGAAGGCGGCGTCACGGTCAGCGCCCTGCACGACTGCCTCGATTTCGGCGCGATGCTGGTAGTGGTAGCGTAGCGGCGAGAGCGTCACCTCGGGCTCCCCCGGCTCGCCGTCGCGCAGGATCAGCAGGCCATCAACCGGGACGCGCTCGGGCAAGACCTCACCGCGCAGGGCGGTCGCGGGCAGCGCCGAAAGCCGCGCGTGCAGCGCGGTCAGGATGGTTTCGCGTGGGGTGGGCATTGTGCTATTCTGACGTTCGTTGGATGGTCGAGGCGATCATCATCATGGTGATCATCGTGATGAACATGATCTTTCCGATGCGGCCGACCCTGATCACCCTCATGATGATCATTGACATGTACGGCGTTATACCGTACATAGATCGGCGAAGGAGACCGATTATGTTTGCGATCGAAACCACCGCACCTACGCCGGGCAAGATGGAAGCGCGCAAAGAGTTGCGCATGCATCGTGCTGATGAAGAGCGCATAAAGGCTGCAGCTGCTGCCACTGGCCTGCAGGAAGCTGACTTTATTCGTCAGGCGGCCCTTCTGCGTGCGCAGGAAGTGGAACAGCGAATATCTCTCTCCATTCTGCCCATTGACGCGTTTGAAGCTTTCAAGGCCGCTATCGAGTTGCCCGGAAAGGTTGTGCCAGGTCTGGCACGCGCCGCCGAAGCGTCGAAGGGCCTCCTGAAGGATGCCGGCTGAGGCCGCGGCGGACACGCCCGCCCTCACAATCGCCAAGTTTGACAAGGCGCTGCATGACCGCAGCGCCTTTTCTTGCGGATTTGCGCCCATCGATAACTTTCTGAAATCCTCGCTTTCGGATCAAATCAAGGCCGGCATGGTCACAGCATGGATCGCAACGGATGGCAACGATCCCGCGGTGCTCGGTTTCTATACACTCGGCGCGATGGCCGTTCGGGCCAATCTTGGTCCCAAAAAGTGGCAGCGCGCTGGTGTCCCCGATATCCCGGTAATCTACATCCGTGCTGTCGCCGTACACGAAGCTTCGCAAGGTATGGGTCTGGGAACAGCTCTCGTAATAGATGCCTTGAAGCGCTGCCTCGAGATTGCTGACCAGATGGGTGCCGCAGCCATCACACTCGACGTGCTCCAAGACGACCATTTTGATCGCCGCTGGAACTTCTATGCCGAACTCGGCTTCCAAACCCTTGGCGATCCTGACAATCCGCACCGCGTCTTCATTCCGATGGCGGATGTACGAGCGTCTCTTAGCTGATGCTTAATCCAAATTCAAAACCTGTCCTCTACCCATTTCGCCACGATCAGCCCCGGCACGCTGTCGAGCGCCCGCTCTGCGTCCCGGTCGAGGTCCAGTCGCTTCGGCAGTTTGACCTGCGGCACCAGAAGGAAGATCGGCGCGGTGACCTTTCCGCGCCCAGTCTTTGATCGGGAGACCACCGCCTGACCCTTCGTATTCAGCCGTCCCTCGGCCACCAGCAGGCTCGGACCCGTCCGGCGATAGACGAAGCGCAGGCGTAGACCGCGTCGCCGCTCCCATTCGCCGGGGGTGATCCGCCCGCCGCGCGTGGATTTCCCGGCAGCGGGCAACGGAATCGCCAGCCAGAACCCGTCCTTCGAGCGGATCAGTGGGCCGGTATCGTGAGCGCCGACGATTACTGGGGCCTTGGACCAGACCAATGCCGCCGCATCAAGGCTCTCGCCCGACCTCGGGAAGTTCTGGTTACGGATCGAGTTGGCAAGCCGTCGTCCGAGCCCCGCGCCAGTGATCTGCATACGCCAAGCAGACTTCAGCCCGGTCCCGGCCTCGCGCATGGCCGCTGTCACCGCCCGTTCGCCCGCCGCGACCTCCGCTGCCATCATGGCGACGATGTCGGGATCGATGTCGAGTTTCAGTTTCACGCGGACCTCAGGTCCACGGTCCAGACCAATCGTTCCCGGTCACGAACGGGCTCGCCCTGAATGAGGAAGGCTTCGCCGTCGATTTCCAAGCGGTCGCCCGGACGCGGGGCCGGAACCTCAGCGACACGCAGGTCGATCCGGGTCGTTTCCGACCAGAGCCGGGCATCGCCAAAGTCGGTGATCGCATCAGCCTGCCGCGAGACGACGCGCACCAGCATGGGCGCGCCGCCGTCGGAGGTGTAGATCGCCTCGCGCCCGATGTTCGGGTCGGCGAACAGCAAGTCGACGGCGGCGTCGAAGGCAGACATCACGTCCGCCTTGCCGAGCGCAGCACTTGTGGGCGAGTGCAGATCGGCAGCGGGTTGCTCTCGATTTCGAGCCGCACCCATTCGTCACGGTCCCTATCGGGGATCGTGCGGGCGTAGAGCGGCAGTCCCAGAGTATTGACCGTCTCGAAGGTGTCGGCGGGTGCGTGGTAGATTTCAAACAGTCCCTCGACGCCTTCGGGATAGAAGAAGGCCTTGTCGGTCGGCACACCGAAGCCCGCCCCACCTCGATAGCGACGGAAGGTGATGCCACCAAAGCTGACCTCGTCGGCGACCCGGCCGCGCAGATCGGCAGCAGCGGCGGTGTTGAGATAGGTCTCGCGCACCTCCTTGTGGGCAATGAGATCAGCGAAGAAGGCGGAGCCGCATTCGGCGCGGACCTGCACGGCCCCGGCCGCGAGCCCGCCCATGCTGTCCTCGACATCCTCGATCAGCGCCTGGCAGCGTTTGCGTAGCGCGCCGGAACCCGGGGTCGCATTGTCGAGATCAAAGTCGATCTCGGTGGCGGGCGTGATGGCGAACTCGGTGAAGTAGTTGATCACCGTGGCGCTGTCCTTGGGATCCTTCACGATGCCCTGAATGCCGTTCAGCAGATGATATTCGAACGTCGCCTCCGCATCCTGGCGCAAACGGCCAAGCTTGCGGGCGACCTCGCTTTGCACCTGCTGGGTCGCACTTTCCGAGCCGAAGTCGCGGATGCCCTGGATTTCAGACGCCCAGAGCACGTCCTGCTTCTTGAACTGGCGGCAGACAAAGGCGCGCATGTCGCGACGCTCCGGCACTTGTTGCTCGGCCGCCGAGCCGCGTTCAGAGAACGGGATTAGCGACAGCGTGCCGTCCCGGCTCTCGATCACGACGGTGCGCGAGCGCACGCCGCGCGGTGAGAACAGGCTGGCGCCCGACAGGATCGCGGGCTTGAAGGGGATGTTTTCCAGAGCACGGGTGAGTTCGATGATGGTGAAGGCATCGCCTTCGAAGATATCCATGGTGGTCATGGGAATGCCTCCTTTGAGGGTTTGATCAGCGGACGAGGATGCCGACCGCCTGCAGCGCGGCATGGGCGGCGGTGATCTCGCCCTCACTGGGGGTGCCGACAAAGACAAGATCGTAGCGATTGACGACGGCGGGGCCGCGAACCAGCGCAACGGCTGGCGCATCGCCGCCTGTCGCGTCGGCCTTGCCCCAGAGCACCGCCACGGCGGTTTCAGTACCGTCGACGGCGGCGGGATCATGGGCCGCGTATTTGCCCGAAGCCGTGATCATGCCCAGCACGGTGCCCGGATTGAGCGTGCCGGACGCAACGGTGACGGTTTCGCGGGTGTAGTCGCGGAAGGCTTCCCAAACGAGGAAGCCTCCGGGATGCGTGGTCTCCGTGAGCGTGGTCATGAGTTATCCTTTCAGTTTGAAGGTACGGGCGACGATCTCGCCCCATGGGCGGGCCGTCGTGGTCCGGCCGGGTTGCGGGTGATGGGCGGCGATTTCGGGTTCTGCCTCGGCTTTGACAGCGAGAAGGGCCATGCGGACGTCGTCGAGACTGGCGTCCTGATCGAGGAAGCGCCCAGCCATCTGCGGCTGGCCTGCAAGGCGGCAAAGATCGACGATAGCGCGGGCATGGGTGATCGCCTCGGCGCGGATCGCGGCGGAATCGGGCGGTGCGCCACCCGGGGTCGGGATCGGGTCCGAAGGGCTGGGCATGTCGTCGGCCTCAACTTGCCCCTCGGGCTCGACAGGCGCATCGTCGCTGTCCGCCTCTCCAGTGCCGTCGGCAGGTTCGACATCGCCGTCCACGATACTGTCGATCTCTTGGTGCATGTTGGTGCCCGTCTCTGGATTGCCTTCGGCCGGAACGCTCTCCGCCTCGGTCGGAACACCCTCCTGGCTTGTTGCTTCCACTGCCTCGACGAGGTCCGGCGGCGCGTTGCGGAACCGACCGATGTCGAACCGCGCAGCCATCCTGACGGGTTCCGCCAGCCGGTCCGCGAAACCCGCCGCCACCGCATCACCCGCATCGAACCATGTTTCGGCCGACATCAGCGCTGCGATCTCGTCATCGGTCTTGCCGGATTTGGCGGCATATCCCCGGACGAGGCTGCCCGCGATCTTGTCCAGCGCTTCGGCCATGGCGCGCATGTCGCCCGCCGTGCCCATTGCCAACCCCGACGGGTCGTGGATCATCAGGAACGCGTTTTCCGGCATGACGATCTCGTCACCCGCCATGGCGACATAGGAGGCGGCAGAGGCGGCAATACCGTCGATCCAGACCGTGACCGTGCCCGTGTGCCGCTTCAACGCATTGTAAATCGCCACCGCATCGAAGACTGACCCGCCCGGGCTGTTCAGCCGCAGATCGACCGGCGTCCCGTCGGGCAGTGCGCCGAGTTCGGCAAGAAACCCCTTCGCCGAAACCCCAAAGGCGCCAATTTCGTCATAGATCGCCACTTCCGCACCTGTTCCCCGGGCGCGGATCGCATACCAGCTTGTCATATTGTCACTCCTGTTCGGTGGCGGGATCGGTGGAGGCGGATCCGTCGCCTGTGTCTTCGCCTGTGCCATCTCCAGGATCAGGCCGCGCGGCGGGCGTCGCCCGCGCGCCTTGCGTCTCGCCGGGGCTCGCGCGGTAGCTCAGCCCCAGATCAGCACTGCGTTTGGCATCTGCCGCATTTTCGCGGTCCACTTCCTCGACGTCATAGCCGGTGGCCTCGACCACCTTCCGGCGCGAGGTGATGCCCGCTTCCATGGCCAGCACTTGCGCCTGGATGTCCTTCAGCGGGTCGACCCAATCCCAGCGTGGCGGGATCCATTGCACCGGCCGCGCGACGGCGGGATTGCCGATATCCAGCGCTCCCGACAACACGGCCGTCTCAAGCCAGCGCCGCCAGATCGGCCGACACAACTGGTGTGCCATCACCCCGTGCTGCAACTGACCGATGCGGCGGCGGAACTCGACCAGCTCTGCCCGCAAGCTCGAATAGTTCGCCTGGCGCACATCCCCGGTGACCAGGTGGTACGGCAGCCCCAGAGAGGCTGATACCGACAAGAGCGTCCGATATTGAAACGCCTCATAGCCGCCCCCAACATCTGCAGGACTGGAGAACTTCACATCCTCGCCCGGCAGCAGCACCTGCATCGTGCCAGGTTCGAGGCTCGCAATGGCGGTGCCATCGAGAGCGGCCTCGGCCTCACCCATCATCGGGTCTTCCGGCGCAGTCTTGGTGATGAACCCGGCGAACATCGCCGCCGTCTTCTTTCGGTCGAGCTCGGCGTCATCGTACTGGTCCAGCAAAAACAGCCGCACCATGGCCGGAGCCACATGCGGCAGGCCGCGGATCTGGCCTGCATCAATGGGCCGATAGATGTGAAGCACATCCTCAGCGGGCACGCGCACCGTATCCGGGATCACCGCTCCCTGATCGGTGCTGTCGCCCGGATGGCGACGGCGGAAGTGGTAGGCCACGCGCCCGATGCCGTCAAATTCAATCCCGCAGCGGATGCGATTGCCGTTTGCCGCAGTTTCGGTCTTCTCGAATGGCAGCATCTCCGACTGGAGAAGCTGAAGCTGAAAAGGCACCAGTAATCCGTCTTCCACTCTGCGGGGGCGCATTCGCACGAAGCATTCGCCTGCCACGAACATTTCCCGCGCGACCATGGCCTGCAGGCCGTAGAAATCGGTCAACCCGTCGGCATCGGCCTCGTCGGTCCAGGCGAGCCACAACCGCTGAACACTGTCACGCAACGCCGCATCCGTGATCAGCGACGAGGGCTTGATCCCATCGCCCACCAGGTTTGCTGCGAAGGCCTCGCAAGCATTTGCGGCATAGCCGTTCGTGACGACCAGTTCGCGCGACCGCGCCAGCAGGCGGGGACCGCCCGAGGCGACCAGCGAATTGATGTTCTCCAGCGGCGGGTTCCAGCCGCGAAGCCGTCGTTTCGCCATAGCGCCTTCGAGGCGCGCTGACACGGCTGCCGGGCCGCCCGAGGATGGGCGACGGAAACGATCAAACAGGCCCATGGATCAAAGACCCTTCGTCGTCGTGACACGCACCTGCCGAACGATCCGCCGTCCTTCAGCAGCCGCGATCTCGCGGTCAAGCGCCTCGATGGCCCGGTCGATTTCCGCGACGCTGCGATAGTCCACCGTCTTTCCGTCGTAACTGACACGCGCCACGCCAGAGGAGCGTTGAACGGCCAACGCCTCGCGGCGGGCACGGAGCTCGGCAATCGTAGACATCAATTCACCTCATGTAGCTTGAGCGCACGGTTCGCCGCTGTGGTCCCGCGCGCCGAGAAGCGGGCGTGGTGTTTCCCGCCCCGTCCTCAGCCATGTCCTCCGCCGTGATCCCGACCTGTGCTTCCAGATCAGTCCACCGCGCATCGGACCAACGGTCAGCGCCCAATATCCAAGCGGCTGCCCGGGCATAGACGCGACAATCCAGAGCTTCATTGCGTTCGCGCAGCTTCTGCCATTCGAGCCGGGCAAAGCCGCGTTTGGTGCGCACCGTGATCAGTTGTTCGGCCGTGAATTGCTTCAACCACTCGCCGTCCGCCCAGTTTGGCAGATGGATGGTTCCGGGCGGGCAAAGGTGCCCAGCCTCGATTTCCTCCCGCGTCGGCCGGTCCTGGCGCAAATAGCGATAGGTCTCGGTTTTGAAGGTCGACGTGGCGACCGTCCAAAGCCGCGCCCCGCGCCGCAGCCTTTTGCCTGCGATGGTCGCGTCTACATACGTCGGGCCAGTGACCGGGCTCGAGCGGTTGAAGCCTTCAATTCCTTTGACCGGGGCCACCTGCGCGAAACCGACCTGTCGCGACCAGGCATAGACAGCACTGGTCTCGTAGCCGGTATCGATCGCCAGCCGTGCCAACGTCATCGGTTGACCTGAGGCATGTTCCCATGTTTGACCGAGCAAATTGGTCAGCTGCTGCCAGCACGCCTGGTCGCCGGGCCCGCCCTCGATGACCAGGTGATCAATCAGCCAACTCTCCAGCCCACGGCCCCAGGCCCAGACATCGACTTCGATGCGATCCTTCTGCACATCCGCTCCCGCAGTCAGGAACAGACTGCCTGTTGGCACAGCGCCAGCATTCCAGGTCTCGCGCTGGTCCGCCAAGCGCTGCCAGTCCGGGGCCTCGCCGGTTTCGACCCATGTCTCGCCGAGGATCGTGTTGCGGAAGGCTTTGATTGCCTCGTCCGACCCCTGCGCCGCGTCCCATGCTCGCACGATCCGCTCCCAGCTCAGCCAGCCGATCGGCGAATAGAGCGCCGAAAGGTGATAGCCGACGGTGCCGGGATCGGCTGCGGTCGCCGTCGCCCGCCATTCGCCAGCCTCCAGCATCGCCGTCTTGTGATGCTCGGCGATGGACGTCTCACAGCCTTCGCAGTGATATTCAGCCGTCTCCGGCCGCCCCTTTTGCCAGCGCAGCCGTTCGAACTTCAGCCACTGTTCCTGACCGCAATGCGGGCACGGCACAAAGAACCGCCGCTGGTCGCTGGCATCATATTCGCGCTCAATCCGGCTCAGTCCCCGGATTGTCGGGGTCGAGACCAGGAAGACCTTGCGGCGATGGGCGAATGTCAGCGACCGCGCTTCGGCCAGCGTTACGGGATCGCCTTCATCGTCGGCGGATGCTGGATAGGCATCAACCTCATCGAGGAAGATGTAACGCGCCGGGGTCGAGCGCAGCCCAACGGCCGAGTTCGCCCCGGTCATGATCAGGATGCCGCCCGCGAATTCCTTCGACAGCATGGTGTTGCCCGCGTCGCGCGAGCGCGCCGGTTTGACCCGCTCCCGCAGTTCGGGGCTCTCATCGATCAGCGGATCGATCCGTTGGCGTGAGTTTCGTTTCGCCAGTTCCACCGTCGGCTGGACCGCCAGCATCGGGCCCGGTGCCTGGTGGATCGCAAAGCCGATCCAGTTGTTCCCCGCCTCCGTCGCGCCGACCTGCGCCGCCTTCATGAAGACGATCCGCTGCGTTGGATCGCCGGGCGACAGCCGGTCCATGATTTCGCCCATGTAGGGCGTGCGCGCCGTGCGATACCGCCCCGGTTCTGCCGAAGCGCGCCCGGAGAGCATCCGGTGCCGGTCCGCCCATTCGGAAACAGTCAGGTCTGCATCCGGCGTGAGGCCCGCTCCCCAGGCGCGCAGGATCTCTGTCGCGCCGTCGAACTCGAGCGCTTCATCACCTGAGATCAGGTTTGACCTCGGCAAGATCGTCGAGCTGGGCACGGACATGTTTCTCCAGAACCTTCTGCATCGCGGCGGTCTCAACGTCCAGATCGGCCGCCATCAACGCCGCCGCTCGGGACGGCCAGTTGACCCAGACGTCACGCTCCTGCCGCGCCAGCCGGAACACCAGCGACAGCGCGCGGGCCCGGTCGATCAGCTCGCCTTTCAGCTTCTGTAGCCGGAGGCGCCGTTCCTGCGCCTTCAGCACTTCGTTCGCCGTCTTGGCCTGCAAGAACGTGGTCCCGCTGCCGATTGAAGGTGCCGCCAGCCCCTGTTCACGGAGCGTCTCGCCGACTGCGGACACTGCCGCCTCCGGGACAGGCTTGAGTTTTGGCTGCGGCGCTTTCCGGGTCTTCGACGGATCGGTCGCTTCGGCGCGCAAGGCATCGCTGGCCACCGCGTCAATGCTGCCATCGCCGTACAGAACCAGCCGCCCTGTCGCTTTGGCCTTCTGGATTGCACCACGTGAAAGGCCGACGCGGGCAGCGTATTGGCGCTCGCTCAGACCCTCCATAGCACGCTCCGATTATCATTCAAAATCATGTTCTTATGTAGTTGATAGGCCTCCGAAGTAGAGCGAACGTGATCCTACGAAAACGATGCAACTCACAACGGAGCCGCCATGATGACCCGCCTGAACCCGATCACCACACCCCGCCACCAACTTCGCGCCGAGAAGGCTGCGCGGAACAAGGAAGCAGCGCTCACCGCCTTCATCGGCAAGAAGGCCGAGATCGACGAAATGCTGGCCCGCTTAACAAGCCTCAGCGACGACCACTTCAACGCCCACGCCGACGAGATCAATTGGGGCCATGTCGGCACCCTTGAGCATTACGCCAGCCTCCTGAAGCGCATCACCTACAGCGCTTTCAGCGAAGGCGAGCACGCGGAGTGAGTCCCATGGAAACCAGCACCATCCGCATCGCCATTCACAGCCTCAACGAGCCTTGGGACACGAGCCGCATCCCGGCCGTCCTCGACGAAATAGAAGCATCGCTCAGAGAGGAAGCCAACGCTTGGGCGCGCCTTACCGCCGACAGCATGACAATCGCAATCGACGTCGCCACCGACCGACTGCCCGACGCCGCAGCGCTCCTGCGAGACCTTGGCCTGATCTGACCTCGGGCAGACGTCCAAACTCCGGCCGCGCGCCCTGCGCGGCTTGGGGTCGTAGAAGACCGCGACGGTCGCGGTCCGAACACGGGAGACGACCCCATGACCAGACTTTCCGGCACCCAGACAATCATCCTGTCGCGCGCGGCCCAGAACGAGGACCGCATTGCCCTGCCGTTGCCCGAGAGCCTGCGCGGCGGTGCCGCGTCCAAGGTGGTCGGCGCGATGCTCGCCAAGGGCCTCCTCGAAGAGGTCGAAGCCGACATGCGCAAGGGCGAGCCGGTCTGGCGCGAGACTGGAGACGGCCACAGCGTCACGTTGATCGCCACCGGCGCAGGGCTCGCCGCCATCGGCATTGAGACTGACAGCGTGGAAACCAAACCGACCGAGGATGCAGCACCCAAGACGCGCACCCCACGCGGACGCACCAAGCAGGTAACGCTCATCGCCATGCTGCGCGCGCCAGAGGGCGCGACCATCGCAGAGATCATGGCCGCAACCGGATGGCAGTCACACACGGTGCGCGGCGCGATGTCCGGTGCGCTCAAGAAAAAGCTCGGGCTCGAAGTGACCTCGGAAAAGGTCGAAGGGCGTGGCAGGGTCTACAGTCTCCCCAGCGCTTGATAGCGGCGGCGAGTTTCTATGCTGCCGCCAGACGTGGGCGGCAGTTACCCTTGCGCGGTAGAGGTCCGACGAGACAACTCGGCTTCAGACGCTGATGGTTCAGCGGTCAATTACCTTGTCTATCACGTCCCCGAATTGGTTCAGGAACTTAACCTTCGTCCGCTCGAGCACATTCTTTACTCTTGGTCCGGCAATCCAACAGGGCTCCTCAGGAAACTTGTTCGCAGCGACCAACTCCTTCCAATAGGAATCTCGCTCTGCGTCCGTAGTAAGCCCCTGAAGCTCGCAGAGAACCTCAAAAGGACTGCTTCTTCCACAGACAGCATGCACCTCGTCGTACCTGAGCGTTGCAGTCAATATGACTTCACTCTGCCGAAATCTGAAATAGGTCAGCGCCTTAGCGTTCAAGCCATTGCCTTCTTCGAACTCTGCGACTCTTGCCCGAAAGGCCGGGTCTGACCAGAGCGCGGGCACATTCAAAACCACCTCGTCCGCGTTTGGACGGTGAGCAAATACCGCTGAGAACGTGCCATCTCGGAGCGGGTCTTTGAATTCCTGTGCGAACTTGGGGTCGGTAGTCCAAGACGCGACGCCCTCGTCGATGTTCCCATTGAGAAAAAGAGGGCCTAAGTCCCCGCCGTTTTGTTGGTTGTTAGGTACCAAGAAGCGTTTCCGAAAACAAATTTCAGTGCATGTGACAAACCGTTCCGGCAGACGCTGCTCCGAAATTGCCTCCAGTAGCTCTTCGGTAATTGGTATGCGGCGGGTGCGGTCCTCGCGCCATCCGTTTTGCCATGCGCCGAGAGCTGCCAGAAGCCGATCTGAGAACATGAAATCTCCTTATTCAATCAAATCAATCTTTAGCATCACCCCACGACTCTAATCGCGCCAGCTCGCATGTCAGAATGACATTATCTTACCCTGATCGCCTCGAACACCCGCCGCAGGGCGAAGGACCGCGCAATGCTGACCACCGTGAAGATCGCGCCCATCTTCAGGTTCTGCGCCAGCGTCGTGTGCAGGCCGAAGATCGGGAAGATCAGGATCTGCGTGACGACCGCGACGCCGTAGCCGACAAATACGTTGGCGATGGCCTCGGCCAGCGACATGAGGCGCGATTGCTTCATGTCGCCGCCTCATCCGGCGGCCAGCAGTTCTGCCGCGAGAGTTCGCAGCGCATGCGCCGCAACCAAGGGGACCACGCCGTTGCCACAGAGGCGAAGCCGGTCCACCCTGTGGGCCAGCCCATCAGCGCCTCGACAAACAGCGGGTTCAAGGTCCGGCGCACATCGGAGGTATTGCTCCCAGCCATCGGCGTCACCAGGACCTGGCGGCCAAGAAGGCCGTTGACCGGCGTGTTCGCCAGTGTCGTCGCCCCATCCTTGTGATCCCGCGCCGTCGGCGTCATCCACATGCGGCTGGCATGGGTCAGATCGGCCGTCTTGCGATTGCCCGCGCTCGGCTTGCACCCATCGTTCGCCATCGGCGTCGGCAAGTCCCGCGCCATACCGTCCAGACCCTTCTCGTGTTTCCGGTCTCCGCCCCGGCTCCGGAAGCTGTCGGTCTGCGGCGTCGGCCACATCGCGGCGCTCGTCGCCAGGTTCATCCCATGCTTGCCCGCTTCTTGCGAGGGCGTTAGTTTCGTCTGCCGGTTCTCGTTCGCGCTTGCCCTCGGCGTCGGCCATAGCCGCAACATCTCCGTCCGGTTGCCGCCACTCGACCGGGTGCCAGAGCAGGCGCGAGGGGTCGGCCAGTTCGGAGCCCTCGCGGATGGCGAGGATGAACAGCCGCTCGCGTTTGTGCGGCGCACCGACTTCCGCCGCTGTAAAGAGACCCGCCGCAAGGCGGTAGCCCATGCCGACCAGTCCGCTGGCGACTTCGGGGAAGCCGAGGCGGAGATGATGGGCGACATTCTCGAGGAAGACGAAGGGCGGCTCGACCTCGTTGATGATCCGCGCGACATGCGGCCAAAGGTGGCGCGGGTCGTCGGCACCCCGGCGCTTGCCCGCGACAGAGAACGGCTGGCACGGATATCCCGCAGTAACGATGTCCACCGCACCGCGCCACGGGCGGCCGTCGAAGCTGGCAACATCGTCCCAGACAGGCGCTGGATCCAGGGCCGTCTCTTCCATCCGTGCCACGAGGATGGCCGCGGCGTAGGTTTCCCGTTCGACATGGCCCACAGTTCGATATCCGGGGATGGCAATGGTGAGCCCGAGGTCGAGCCCGCCTGCGCCGGAGCAGAGCGAGAGGCCAAACAGGCATGCGTCTTCAGTTCCGGAAGTGCACCCGGAGGAAGGTAGAGCCAGGTCATGCATTGCCTCAGGCTGCGGATTTGCGGTCGCGGGCGGACTCGGGTTCGCCGTTTGCGGCCGGGACATCGGCGGAGACGTCAGCATTGTCGCCCAGCCGCTCGGTCCGCACCTGAGCGAAGGTCCGGCCATCACCGTCCAGGATCACCTCGCGCCCCGTGTCGGCCTGCCAGCGTTCGACGGCAACGTCGATGTAGGCCGGGCTGATTTCCATCGCGAAGACGCGGCGACCATAGGCTTCACCGGCCATGATCTGCGAGCCGGAGCCGCAGAAAGGCTCGTAGCAGAGACCGCCGCGCGCCACGTGCTGCCGCATCGGAATGCCGAACGCGTCGAGCGGTTTCGGCGTCGGATGATCGGGCCGTTCGTCCTTGGCAAAGCTCGGCAGCGCCCATGTCGATGACAGCGTTTCCTCGGCCACCTTTGGCGGGCGGTTGGGTCGACGCCAGCCCATGAAACAGGGCTCGTGCTTCCAGAGATAGTGCGACCGGGTCAGGACACCGCGGTCTTTCACCCAGATGATCTGCTGGTGAACGAATGCCCCAGCCTTCTCCCAGCATGCTTCCAGCATCGCCTGACGACGCGAGGCGTGCCAGCAATACCAGGCCGCGTTCTCGGCGATTGCCTCAGCCACTGCAGCGGCGATGAAGCCATCGTACAGTTCCGCACCTTGGCTGCTGTCGTCCCAGGTGGTGCCATAAGACGCCGACCAATCCTTGTTCCGTGTCGGATGGTTCGAGCCGTCGTAGTCGACGAGGTAAGGCGGATCGGTCGCGAACAGGATCGCCCGCTCGCCATTCATCAGGCGGCGTACATCGGCAGCGCTGGTGCTGTCGCCGCAGAGCAACCGGTGATCGCCGAGGATCCACAGGTCGCCGGTTTGCGATGCCGGATTGCGCGGCGGCTCGGGAATGGTCACCGGCGGCACAGAGCCCCCGGCACCACCTTCGTCGCCATCCTCCTCCGGCACATAGGCCAGCAGCTTGTCCAACTCACCATCGGAAAAACCGACCAGAGACAGATCGTAGTCCTCCGCCAGCAGGTCGTTCAGTTCCGCAGACAGCAGCGCCTCGTCCCAGGTGCCCAGTTCGGTCAGCTTGTTGTCCGCGATCCGGTAGGCCCGGCGCTGCGCCTCGGTCAGGTGACCCAGCACGATCACCGGTGCCTCGGTTAGCCCGAGCTGCGTGGCGGCCAGGACCCGGCCATGGCCCGCGATCAGCTCGCCGTCGTCAGCAACGAGGCACGGCACCGTCCAACCGAACTCGGCCATGCTGGCGGCGATCTTCGCAACCTGGTCCGCGCCATGCGCCTTTGCGTTCTTGGCATAAGGCTGGAGCTTGGCCAGCGGCCAGGTCTCAATCGCGTCCGGGGCAAAGCTCAGGGTCATGCGGGTCGGTCCCCCTCAATCGGGTTGACTCCGGATGCCGGCAGCCAGTCTGGACTCCGCGAGGGGTCCAGCGGCCACCGGGCGTATCCGGTGCCAAAGTTCTGTTTTGTCGTGGTTTTCAGCAGGTCGCGGGTGGATGCCCGCCGGGGTGGCTTCCCAAAAAACCGGCCCTGTCGCTGGCGATATTGCGCGCTTCGCCCGCCCGTATACGTTTCGGGCCAGGAAGGACCCGTGAATTCAGTGGGTTAGCGACCTGGACCCCGGCTGGACCCTTGGGTGGACCCCGGAAGCCAGCTGCGCGGCGTCTGCCTGCGCGCTCCTCTCCCGAGTATATCCAATTTGTAGCCTCATTCTCGAAATGTGTAAGGCCCTGCGATGTACACCGGAAAATTGCCTCACAAGACGATTTTTCTTGACAGGCAGTTGGCGTTTTCGATGACGAACTGCTGCGAGCGCCGGACCGGAGGCATCCGGCCATGCAGACGCCATGTGATCACCGCGAGCCCGAACTGCCAGCGTTTGTTCGCCGCTGTCCGGCTCAGCCCCATCTCCCAGCAGATTGGTTTCCACGGCGTGCGTTCGGCACGCAGCCAGACGATCCGGGCATCATCCCGTTCCAGCCAGCGCAGCCAGAGCAGAGCCTCCTCGGCCTCGGTGATCTGGCGCGGGCCCGGTCGGGGCCGCCGCATCTGCGGCTCCTGACCAACCTTGTCCGCGAAGCTGTGGAAATACTCGGGCCAGGCGTTGAAGAAGCCCTGCGGCATGACACCGGGCAAGGTGCGGAAGACGTCGGCCGCGCTCTCCAGCCGGTCCTCCACACGTGTGGTTGTCCACTCACCCATGGCGCGCCTCCCGTTCAAGTTTGCCGTAGAGACGCTCGCCAAGCTGGCGCACCAGTTCCCGCTCGGGCCAGGTCAACCGGTCATCGTCAATGGCGACGGCAAGCAGGCCTTGTTCCTTCCAGCCATCCCGTTTGACCTCATCGGGCTGGCGGCGATGCCCACCATAGCCCTTGGGCGTGAAGCGCATACAGGTCATTGCGCACCTCCGTGGGTTTCCATGGCCCAGAGGAGGATCGCGATGGCATCGGCTTCGTTGTCATCGGCCGGGCTGAACCCGCGGGCCCGGGCGGCGGCGATCATGGCGTCCTTGTTGGCGTTGCCCTTGCCGGTGGCGTGGCGCTTGATGGTGCCGACCGGCACGCCCTCGTAGGGCACTCCTCGCATCTCGGCCCAGCTGCTCAGGGTGGCCATCAGGCCCCCATAGACGTGAGCCGCGTCGGTCCCGGCATGGCGACGGACTTCCTCGAACCAGATGGCAGCGATGGGACCGGACAACCGCTCCAACTCGCCCAGCCAGTTCGTGAAGCGCAGGTACCGCATGCCCCCACCGTCGTAGCGCCCAGGCTTAAACGATGCGGTGCCGCTGGTGATTAGACCGTCCGTGGACCGCAGAGCCCAGCCCGTGGTTGTCCCGAGATCCAGGGCAAGAATGGTACCGGGCAGAGGTGCCAGCTGGTGTTCGCACACGGGTTCAATTTGCCTGTTCGACATTGTCATCTCCATTGCTGCTCGAAAGGTGAAGGGCTCGGTGCACATCGGCCCGCGCGCGGATACCCGTCTGCGTATGGGATGGGGGCCAAACCTGCTGGTTGGCGCCCCATACGTAGTATGGGGGCTTTCCACACTAACTCCTCCTCTCCGGGTAACGCGCTGATAAAGAACGAAAAATTAGGAGTTCGGAGGAGTTGGGGAGGAGTTGGGCCACTAACTCCTCTGGCGCGATAAGTCGTTGATTTAATTGAAACAGGAGTTGGGGAGGACATAGGAGTTAGGCCTCACTCTTAGGAGTTGGTGACCCACAATCCGCGTCCGCAACCGTCTCCGGATAGACCCAGACAGCCGGGTTTTCGACGTCCATGCAGACCCCGGAATTCGGGCATTTGTAGTGGCTGGGAAGAACGGGATCGGCGTCTTCGAAAACCTCGCCGGTCTCCGGATCAATACGCTCTTCGGGGCGAAACCGCATCCCGTCGACACAGAGATATCCGAAACGGGATCTGACCTTCGGATAGCCAAACACGTTGCCATCCCGCAGGAACTTGACGTGGCCCTTCGTGGCCAGAACACTCAACCGTTCGCGAATGGTGTATTTACTGCCAAGCCCGCTCTGGTTCTCGAACGCTTCGGCGAATTGCATTGTCGTGTAGAGATGCCCGCTGGCGGCTTCCTCATAGAGCAGGTCGAGGATCACATCGCGTTTACGGTTGCGCTCGGCATCATGCTTTGCGCCGACGTTCTGGCGCACCAGCCGCTCGTTCATTGGGTTGATTTCGATCCATTGACCGCCAACCTTGTCGATCAGCTTGGAGGGCAGCGCGGGTCCGTTCCGAAGCTCAATTTCCAGCTTGCGTTCTGGGGCCTCCTCGTCGGGACGGTGCAGGATCAGGCCGGACGTATAGAACCCGCGCAGCGCGCTGGCGCCGGAGAGTGCGAGGAAGGGATCGTCCTTTACCTGCTGCTTGCTGAGCTTCTTGGTGTGGTGGATCAGGATGACCCCGCAATCGCGGTCGATATGGTCGCGCAAGACCTCGATGCGCTCCTTGAGGAAGAACATCATGGCGGAATTGTCGTTCTCGCCGCCGCCGTCGGGCCCGCCGTCGAACAGGTTGCGGATCGGGTCGACGCAGAGGATGTCGGGCGGTGCATCGGGGAACGCCGTTTGCACGGCGCGCGCCACGCGCACGCTGCCCTCGTTGTCGAGCAGCAGCTTGAGTTTCGGCGTGGCGACGAAGGTATCGCGCGCGGCGGCCAACACCTCCGGCGGGAGGGCAATCTGCTTCAGTCGTTCGCGCAGATAGTGATACTGGATTTCGGCCTGTAGGTAGAAGACCCGCAGCGGTCGTGGCGGCGTGAAGCCGAGAAACGGCACACCGGCGGCCATGTGTACGAGCCAGGAGATCAGCAGATCGCTTTTGCCAACCTTGGGCGCGCCACCCAGCACCAGCAGCCCACCTGGCGTCAGCACGCGCGGCGCAATGATGTCTTCCGGCATGGGACTCTGGTCGTCCAGCAGCGCGCCCAGCGTGAATGCGGGCATCTCGGCCGGTCCCGGTGCGCCGGAATCCAATCGGATCAGGGGCGGTCCGTATTTCTCGACATGCCGCTCCCAGAGGCGCTCGGACTCGCGCTTGAGCCGTTCGACCGGCCATTGCGGCCGCAGCATCGCGGCGTTGTAGCCGCAGATGCCCTCCCAGCCTTCGTCTTTTGTCATCCGGCCCTCGTGGACCATGCGGATGAAATGCCCGATCGCAGCAGATGCGCCCTCGAAGCGGGACCAATCGTCCTGCGCCCCCTCGCGCACCGGGGTGACCAGCACATCGTCCATCGCCGGTTTGTCGGGATGGCTGAACTCGGGTTGCAGGGACACGCCTGGCGCGGGCGGCATGTCGGTCACGGCCTCCATGAACTCGGCCAGGTCGCGTTCGCGGTCGGCGTTTAGCTCGACGATCCGCACCTGCGTTTTCAGGCTGTTCTTGTAATAGACCGAACCCGCCACGCGGATCGGCTGGTGGGCCGAGCGGAAATGCATGTCGCCGCCGACCTTTGCCGCGATGTCGCCGCGCAGACGGCAGACACGGGCGATGTCGTCGCCCTCGGCAGGCTCGGTCAGCGACCACCAGACATGGGCTTTCCGCTGACCCTCCGGTGTCACACCGCCACTTTCCACTACCATGGTCGGCGACCCAAGGTGACGCTCCAGATGGGCGCGCTTGGCAGCGATATCGCCGGTGTCGAGATCGACCACCACGGTCTGCATCTGCAGGATTTCGGCGGCCTTCGCTTGCCCGGGTGCCGCGACTGTGCCGGGGATCACATAGACCGCCGCGCCCTCACGCGAGGCCCATGTGGCGAAAGTCGCCATCTTCTCCGGCGCGGCCTGATCGGCATCGAGCCAGATGTTATGCGGGCGGCCATCAATGCCTTGCCCCTTGTCGATGAAACTGCGGACCGGGATCAGACCGTCGCAGTAGCCAAAGACAACCTGCATGAACTGAGCGATCTGCGCAGGGTCCGGCTCGTCCCCGAACACGTCGATCTGCGGGGCCGCGTCGTTGAAATCGCGCCACGGGTTGAAATGGACGATATTCTCCTTGGGCATATCTGGCGTTGTGTCGTCGCGCATAGGTGTGTCCTGCACGGGGTCGGATGGATCGCTGGGCTCGTCGGTCATGCAGCCAGGCTCCAACACCGCTCGGCATGGGCACAGAACCGGCATTCGAAGAAATCCCGGTTGGCCGCGACACGGGGCAGCAACTCGCCCGCGTCCGTGGCCTGCAGGATCCGCACGGCGCGGTCGGACATGCGCTGCGCCAGATCGGCATCGAACGGCACGTGTTCATGGTGCAGCTCGGCCGTGTCCTTGTTGATGGCGGTGAATAGCGCCGGGGCCGCCGATATCCCCGGCACCGAGGGCTCCATGTAGGCCTGGTAAATCGCGATCTGGGCGGCATAGACGGGCTTGGAGACGGCGACCCCGTCATTGACGCAGGAGCGCCAGTTCTTCGCGTTCATGGTCTTGCATTCCCAGAGCGTCGGGGTGCGCAGACCAAGCGTCGCCGGAGCATCAGCGATGATCCCGTCGACATGGCCCCGGATACGACCTCCCGCGACGGAGAAGCCGAACTGGCCGCCATCGCGTTTTTGGGTGACAAGATCGATCCCAGCGGCCCGCAGCCAGCGGATCGCAAGGTCCTCGAGCTGGTGGCCGATCGCGAAGATCCGCAGCGTCTGGCCGCCGAAATCGGCATCGTCATCCTTGGGTGCACCGGCGAACTCGAACTGAAGCGCGCGTTCGCAAGCGTGCCCCAAGCGAGACGCGCCGAGATAGGTCCGGGGCGGTGTGGCCTCGCGCTCGGCAATGAGGGCTGCGTCGACCAGCGCGTTGATCCGCTCCGCCGTGGAGGGCCGGTGATTGAAGTCCAGCATCAGAACGGCACCTCCTGTGTCTGGGCCCGCGCGATGTCGGACATGGCCTCGCGGAAACCTTCGACAGCCTCCTCGATCAGGGCGCGCACCTGCGCCTCACACAGATCGGCGAAAGCTGTCTGCCAGCCGATCTCATCCATCAGCAGCGCGACGCGTTTCATGGTGGCGGTGATGGCGGCGCGCTCTTCTTCGGTCAGATCAACCATGGCAAAACGCTCCCGCGCCAAACGCGTCCAGAAACCTTGGCAGGGCATCGAGCAGAACCAGACTGATGGCCGGGGCCGCTTCGACCGGTGTGGATCGCGCCAGCCAAAACCACGCGTGGGTTGCTGACAGACAGCACAGAGCGTTCCACGTGGATGCCAGAGACGCCGCCGGCCCTCGGCCGTGATCGGTGTTGGTATGGTCATGGGTCATGCCGCCCTCCGTTCGGATCCGGCCACCGCGTTCACGGCTGCCTGGATGGCGCGTTTGTTGAAGCTGAAGGTCATCAGCGCCGAGGCGCGATAGCGCGTCAGGCCGAAGTCGTGCCGGCACTCGGGCGGTAGGTATTTCAGCTGCTTGTCCGTCGGTGGCTGACGCAGCCATCCCCTTGTCTTGAAGGCGCTTTCATCACTCTCGTGGGTGTTGAGCCAGTCGTCGGCCTGAGCGAGGCAGACGGTGCGTTCTCCGACGCCCAACAAGCGTGGCCGCTCGCCCTTGGCCCCGCCGATGGCGTACCAGACGCCGCCCATCCAGAAGATGCCGCCCCAGGCGGTAAAGCCCGTAGCCATCAGCGCGTCGTCCGTGCCGAAGAGATCGACCCATGCGAAGCTCGAGCGTTTCAGCAGGTCGATCTCGGTCATGACAAAGCCCGAGAGCGGGGCAGAGTCGGCGCCGGTCTCACCCTCATCCGGCAGCAATGCCTCGCCACAGAGCGGGCATTCGGTGGCGGCCAGCGGGATCTCCGCCGCGCAGGCCGGGCAAGTTTTCGTCGGTGCTTCACCGGTGCCGATCTTGCCATCCAGATCGACATCCTGTTCCAGCGTGCCGTGGATCAGGCTCGATGTCCCGAAATCCAGCACCACGCAGTCGGTCTTGACGAGGCCGGGGTGTTCCTCAGGATCGACGGTGCGCAGCCCGCGCCCGACCATCTGGATCATGGTGGATTTGTAGGAACTGGGACGCAGCAGCACGACGCAGGCGGTGGGCGGATGATCCCAGCCTTCGGTCAGCACAGCGACATTGACGACGACGCGGGTCTTGCCCGCCGCGTAATCGGCAAGGATGGCCTTGCGGGTCTCAGAAGCCAGATCACCATGGATCAGCGCAGCCGTGATCCCCGCGGCGCAGAATGCCTCGGTCACATGGTCCGCGTGGGCGACGGTTGAACAGAAGACGACCGTCTGACGGTCGCCTGCCTTTTCGGTCCAGTGTCGGATCACCTCGTCCGTGACAGGCGCGCGGTCCATGATGTCCGCCACCTCGGTCATGTCGAAATCGGCACTGGTCTTGCGGACCGACTTCAATTCCTCCTGCACCCCCACATCGATGACAAAGGTGCGCGGCGGCACGAGGTGGCCAGACGCAATCAACTCGCCCAACTGCACTTGGTCGGCGACATTGTCGAAGACCTCGCGCAGACCCTTGCGATCGCCCCGGGTCGGCGTTGCCGTCACCCCGAACACCCTCGCGTCGGGATTTGCATCGCGCACCCGGTCGATGATGCGGCGGTAGCTGTCCGCCACCGCGTGATGCGCCTCGTCGATCACCAGCAGATCGAGGCGCGGCATGTCGGCCAGGTTTGACGCCCGTGCCAGCGTCGGCACCATTGCGAAGGTGACGTCGCCGCCCCAGGATTTCTCCGTCGCGTCGATCACAGATGTCGACACCTCCGGCACCACGCGCTGAAACTTGGCGCGGTTCTGCGCCGTGAGCTCGTCGCGATGCGCCAGAACACAGGCCTTGGCACCGTCGCCAATCATCTCGCCGGTGACCGCCGAGAGCATGATGGTTTTGCCCGCGCCGGTGGGAGCCACACCCAGCGTGTTGCCGCGGGACGCGAGCGCAGCAACACTGCGCTCGACGAAGGTTTTCTGGCGGGGGCGCAGGCGCATGACCGTTCCCCCTTACTGCGCCCAGCTCGGCCGCCCGGGGGCACCGGGGTTGGCTGCTGGCGGATTGGGCGAGGACGTTTGGGCGGCAGCATTATGCTGCGGAGTGGCCCCCGGCCCGGCGTTACCACTGAACTGCAGGGCCGCCGTTCCCATGACCTGCGCATAATCGCGATGGTCAGGCGTGACCGCGCTGCGGATCTCGTTCTTGTCGTCACCGCTTGCGTCGGTGCCGATGTCGATGCGGGCAATGAACTCGATTCCGTCGAGATCGGCAAAGCCGCTGATGCGTCGCGCGGCCTGCGCCTCGGCCGACATGTCCTTGTCGGAAATCCCCCGCGCCGAGTTCAGCATGCCACGCACCAGGCTGCGGCCCATGTTGGTCCAGTCAGGTCCCTTGGGGCTGTAGAGCCCGATCAGCGTAAAGATCTTGCGCCGTGCGTATTGGCCCTCGGTCACCGTGAACTCGCCGTTGAGATAGACAGCACCGGTCGAGCCGCGCGTGGCATAGCCGCCGGTCCAGCCCTGTGAGGCATCGTCGAAGCCGCCGGGGCGGATGGTCAGGCGCACCTTGGCCAGCGTGCCCTTTGGGATCAGGTTGGTGTTGCTCTGCGCGTCGTTGAAATCGTTCCAGGAACCCATGGGGAACCTCCTTCTATTTTCAGGATTGCGGTTGGGATTGGTCGGCACCGGCCGGATCGGCAGGCGGCGGGGCGTAGGTCAGCCGGTCGGATGGAGGCGTCGCTGCCGTCCGGATCTTCGCCATCAGGCGGCCGAGATGGGGTTCTTCGACTTGATCCAGGCGACCGGAGCGATCCTTGGCTGGAAAGCCCCAGGGGTTGATCGTGTGGCAGACGAAGGCGCGATAGGGGTCGCCGCCGTCGGCCTTCAGCTCCATCATGGTGATCACCTCATCGACGATCCCCGGCAGCTCGAGCCCGGTCTTGGATCCGTCGATCTGCGGCTGGAACACCTTGCGATTGAAATCGTCGAGCTTCTCGTCGAGGATCCCAACGAACCAGACGTTCTTGGCCCGCGTGTGCTGCAGATGGGTGAGCCAGCCGATCATCTCGCGGCCATGCAGACCGTAGGCGCCCCGCACATCCGGCTTGCCGGTCTTCTCCGACAGCGCTTCGGGCTGGCCCTTGCACCACCCGAAGCACAGTCGCCCCGCCACGGTGATCGAGTCCACGAAGATCGTGTCGTAGCGGTCGAGCGCTGCCGGATCGCCGAAGCGGTCGCAGACCGCCGCATAGTGAGCCGGGCTATACGGCTGCTCATCGCGCAGCGCCGGGTTAGGCCCGCCGATGAACACCGCGAAATCTCGGCATTCCGTCCAGGTGCGTGGCCGGATGCTGTCGCCCGCCCAGCCTTCGATGGCGAGGTCGCCCGCTTCGAGATCCATGAACAGCGTGCGCTCGGGATCGAGGGTCCAGAGCAGCGAAGTTTTCCCGATTCCGCTCTTGCCGAAGATGCAGCCCTTGATGCCGCGTGGCTCGGCCAGCCGCTGGTCGGCGCTGATGATGGGAAGGCTCACTGGTCTGCCCCCTGGGCGAGGATCTCGACCTTCAGCGTGCCGGGCCGGACGGTGCGCGCGGGCTCGAATCCCTGCCGGATGGCCTCTGGCCAGGCGGCGTATTTGCGCTCGGGCACCTTGAAGGAGAGATCGACATATTCGGCGGGGTCGTCGCCTGCATCGCGGATCCGCGCGACCATGTCGGCCAGCCGGTCCTGATCCCAATCCACCCGCTTCGGCAGATCTGCGACCACGGTGAAATCGCCATCATCAAAGCGGACTGCGCCGGTGTCTTTGCCCGAAACCTTCCGTTCTTCGGCGGCCCAGGTGGCATAGCGGACGGCCAGTCCGGCATCAAAGCGGGCCTTGGCGGCCTTGTCGCGCTTCAAACGCTCGTCGATCTCGCGTTGCAGGATCGCCAGCAACTCGACCGGCAGGGCCGCAACCTCGGCGGCGCTGAGAGATGGCAGATCGTCAGGCGTGGGGGTGTTCTCGGGGAATGGCATGAAATGGTCTCCGTGATCGGTGAAAAAGGATTGGAAGGCGGGCATCACACGGCCTCCTGTTCGGCCAGCAGCAGTTCGGACAGCGAGACGGCGGCCGCTTTGGGCTTGGGCCGGGCGACGGCGATATAGGCGAACTGGTCAGGCCCCACGCGTTGCTGGACGAGATGCACGAGTCCAAGTTCAGCGGCCCAGAAGGCCCGCGATCCGAGCCTGCTCAACTCGACGCGCGCCGCATCCGACAGCCCTGAAAACACAGGGAAGATGTCGAGCACCAGAAAGCCGCGATGGTATTCCAGCCGGTCGCCGGGAACGGCTTGCGCCACCCAGGCGCAGAACTCGATCTCGGACAGCGGTCGGCCGGCGCGAACGGTGATAAAGGGTGTGGTTTCCATGAACATGTCTCCTCCTTTCCCCTCTACTCAGGCCGCCGCGACATCGTCCCAGCGGGGACCGAGGCCGCTTCGGCGCCCTTGATTGAGGCGTTGTGCAGGTCGTCCGGCTGGCCCGCATCGGCGTCGGCCTCGGCCTCGGCGTAGACCGCCACGAGTGGCGTCCCGTCCTGATGGGAACCGGCATTTTCGATGCGGTAGGCACGCTGGTTCTTCAGGATTTCCGGCAACTCCCAGCGGCGGTAGAGGCCGGGGATGCGCTTGAGGTCTGCGGACAAGAGGTCGGCTTTGCTGATCATGCTGGTCGACTTTCGGTTTGAGTGGGGCGCGCGGTGGCGTCTGAATGGGAAAAGCCACCGCACCGCAGGGATCGGGACATCCGGTCAGCGAAATTCTTGCAGGACGTCGCGCAGACGCCGGGTCGCCCGCTGATAGCGTTTGCGCGTCGCCGCCTCGGACAGCCCCATCTCGAATGCGACCTCGGCCTGAGAGAACCCGTTGATGGCCACACGGATCACCAGATCCGCATCCGTGCCGATCATGCGGACCAGATCGCCGTGGAGCAGTCCGGGGCTGGCAGTGGCCTCAGGCACTCCACCGTCGGCCGGAATTTCGTCAGGATCGGCCTCACTGCGGAGGCTCTGGTGCCGATCCTCGCGCTGACGCGTTCTGATCAAGTCCCGCTCGATATTCCGCAGGATAGTTGCTGCGATCCAGTTGACCCGCTGCAGATCCAGACCCCGAATGGCCTCGGAAGCCCGTGCAAGGATTTCGGATGCAACCTCGTCACCGGTGCCAATCCTGCGCCAGATCGATCTGCGCCGAACGGCATCCAGCCCCGGCCAGAGCGCCAGCAGCATCAGCGTCAGGGCACAATCGGAGGCCGCGCCGCCGGACTGCGCGGCCGCGACCAGTGCAACCAGCAACCGATTTTTGTCGTCTGGCGCACGGCAACCGACGTGCAGCGTGTCCAGTAAAGCAGCAGGATCAGCGAAATGCGCGAGCGGCTCGCTGCTGCGCCGGAGCTCATCGAAGGTGTTTTGAAAACCAAGAGTTGAAGAAGAAAACATGAGGTGATCACGGATCTCGTGCCACGCGATAGACATTGGACGCCTGCCTTGCGGCCAGGCGTCCAGCGCCTTTTTGTGGCCAGGTCAGGACGTCGTGCGTCTCTGCGATTTCAGGGAAGTGGTGAGATGCGCGCCTCAGCGCGCGGGTGATGTCGCCTGGTTCAGCGTTCCGCAGCCGCGGCAGGTGGCCACGACCGGAAAGCCCACGAAATACTCGTGGCCCCGCGCGAAACGCAGGTGCATACGGCCGTCCCGGCAGACGCCAAGCAGCTTGTCACAGCGCGTGCAGCGCCATTCGGGGCTCAAAGTGGTGGGTTTCGTCTCTGCGCCGCCGGTCCAGTTCATCTGGGCTGGCTGGCGGGAAGTATCGGGAGTCGGCATTGGAATGCTCCTCTTATGAGTGAGCCTTTCCAATAATCAGCGGTTTGTTAGACCGTCTCTCACGACATGTTAGACCGTCGTTAGACGGGAGTTTCAGCATCGTCCTCGGCGTCGACGATTTCGCCTGTTTGCACCGCGGTGGTGATCAGGCGCCAGAACCCACGCTTCGCACCCTTGCCGATGTAGATATCGACGATGTCCTTCCACATTTTTGTGCGGAACGCAGGTTGAGGACTCTTTGCCGCGAAACCCTTCATCAGGTCTCCGACATAGACATCCGTACTACCGCTGACGAAAGCAGCTACAAGGCGCTCGAAGATTGTCAGCTGATCGTTCCCCGCGAGGTGCAGCGGCTCCTTGCCCGGAATGTACAAAGTACCGGATTGCGTGCCTGCCCGAACGACGCGCGGCGACACACCCCCGCGAGCGAGCGAAATGTTGTTTCTATATGCGAGTTCGATGCCATCGCGCGTGAACAGGAGATCCTCGTCCGCCGATGCGAGATGGGACAGAAGCGGCACAACGACGTTGGAGCCGAGGTGCAATGGCAATTCCTCACTTGCTGCGAGGATAATGCCGACGCCAGCTGTGTTCCGCGCGCGTAGGGCCACATCCAGTCTTTGCGCGGTTTTCGGGTCATTGAGTCGTCGGGCGAAATAGACGGGCACTTCAGCGCCATCCACCTGCATTGCACCGAGAAGGGTCAGGTCCGGGTCGAGGATCTGGGCTGTCCGCTTGCTCAAGAGCGGTTTTATCAGACGCATGAGGGTCTCGTGTAGCCATTGGCCATTGATCGCAAACATCTCGACATCCGACGCAGGTCGCTTGCCACCGTCCTCGCCAAATGGGCCGATCGTGTTGACGATGCCTTCAACCGCCGAGGGCTTCACGGTGCTTTCCCCGGCAAAGTCGTCGTCGTCGATCAGGACCACATCCTGACGGTCGCGACGCTCTAGCAGCCCGCCTTCGATCAGACGGCTGGGGTCGAGCCCGAGTTCCCGGAGGTAGCTGCCGCTGACCTCGTCTTCAATGCGGTCATGGAGTTGAACCAGTTGGGGAAATATCGCCTGCAGGTCATCGGACGCGATCTGCCGGAATGCGCTCAGGATCCCCCATTCCTTGAGGAGGGCGAATCCGAGGGCGCGCTCTTCGGGATCCGTCTTGCTTTGCAGATTGCAGCTTTTCGTGCCGGAGATCGTGAGATTGAGCGTCCGCTCCTTTTCGTCGCCGACCCGGTTGTAGGCGACAGCAATGGCAATCCGACTGAAAGCTTCGGCACGGCGGAATATGTTTCTGGTGCCCAGATACTTGTCCGCCACCTCTTCAATGTCGTCATCGACGGCGACCTTCAGTTGCAGCTTGCGGCGCCAGACCCCGAGCCGGATCTCGGCTTCCACGACGCGGGCAAACGCGAATGCGTAGCCATCGATTTCCGGCGGCTGCAGACGAAGCGATGTCCGAAACCGCGAGAGGTTATAGCGCTTCCAGGTCAGCGGTTTCTGGGAGATGTCGTGGCCGAGGGCAACTTCGGCGAACGAGTCGCTGACCGTCTGGCGAACCACCGGGCTGTCCGCACAGACCTCGATCTGACGAAGCGATGGCGTGTAGATCAGCGTCGCCTCGTTGGGTGGTCGATAATAGATGGTTCCCCTGCGTCCGTCGTGTCGATGGTCATAGACGCTGGACAGCGGCCCGCCATGCCGGACGATCAGCATTATGGACGCGGGGTGTGTTTCAGTTGCGGGCAGATCGAGCGCTTTCACCGTGCAGGAAATCTCGGGTTTCAGCTCGAGCACCCCCTTGATCTTGGCCGCCAGTGCCATCTCGTCGATTGCGGTCGCATCGAAGGCTAAATGATTTTCAAGCTCGACCTCGAAGGCGTCGTAAAGCTTTCCGTGCTCACGAAACTGTCGAGCAAAATGAAAGCTTTCCGCGTCCTCGAACGTTTCGCGCGCATTGAGATAGGTCCATATGCTTCTGCAGAGCTGGTCTGGTTGTCGGTCGAACTCCTGCGACTGCGTATCATCGAGTTGCTGCTTGATAATTGTCGTGAGGGAGGTCACGCCCTTTCCGTCTGCGAGCGCCCGAATTCTACGTGATCGCTGCTCTGCCGGTCGCAGTTCATCCTGATCAAATTCAGAGAGCGTTTGGATGAGGTCCAGCCGAAACGCCTCCACTGCATCGTCATCTGTCAGGTCAGATGGGTTATCTGGCAGGGCGAAATCTGGCTCGTTTTCGCCCTCTCGGACGGAGAGCGCTGCTCGGGCAAGATCGATACGCGCATCTTCGATCAACGCAAGAATATTGGGACCGATCGGAATTGCTTTGCGCGCCATGAAATCACCTCAATGAATGTTTGCTCTCTACCTGATTCAACCACTGATAATCGTTGACGAAACTTTCTTTCGCAAGAGGTGATGTTCACTACTTGTTCGCACTCATGGGTAGCCAACAGGGTGCGGCATGTCCCACACGGAGCTTCGGGGTGGCTTTTGATTGGTAACGACATCACCAATCACGGCAGCCCGAGACATGAAACGACCCAATCCATTTCCAGCCGACCAGATGACGCCAGCGGAACGTCGTGCCGAGTTGTGCGGGCTGCTGGCCCTTGGGCTGGTCCGATTGCGGATGCGTGACCGGGCGGAAGTATCTGACGAAACTGGAGAAAGTTGCCTACACTATCCTGCCGACCAATGGCGTCATGCAACTCCAACTCAACGGAGAAACGCATGACCAAACAAGATCCTATCCCCGCGCGCCTGGCCGCGCTCAAGACGACATCGACGCCAGACTTGAAGAAACAATGGCGCGACCTGTTCGACAGCGAACCGTCGCCGTTTAATCGTCGCTACCTTGAGAGCCGACTGGCCTATCGCATCCAGGAGCTGGCGTATGGCGGCCTGAAGCCGGAAACGGTGAAAAGGCTGGAGGCCCTCGGCGAGCAACTTGATGGCGGCGACCGCAAAAAGAGCCGCATCCGCGCGGACATGACGCCCATCGTCGGCACAAGGCTGCTCCGTGAGTGGCAGGGTGTCGAGCACGTCGTCACCGTCACCGCCGACGGTTTCGACTGGCAGGGGCGCCCATACAAATCGCTGTCGGCCATTGCCCGCGCCATCACCGGCACGCGCTGGAACGGCTGGGTGTTCTTCGGTCTGAAAAACCACCGGAGGGGCAAATGACCAAACCGATTGTCAGGAAGCTGCGCTGTGCCGTTTACACACGGAAATCCTCCGAGGAAGGGCTGGAGCAGGAGTTCAACAGCTTGCACGCCCAGCGGGAAGCCTGCGAGGCGTATATCGCCAGCCAGCGGTCCGAGGGCTGGGTGCTGGTCCGCGACCAGTACGACGACGGCGGTATATCCGGCGGCACGCTGGAGCGCCCCGGCCTGAAAAGGCTGCTCGCGGACGTCGAGGATGGCTTGGTCGACGTGGTCGTCGTGTACAAGATCGACCGGCTGTCTCGCTCGCTGATGGATTTTTCAAAACTGGTCGAGGTGTTTGACCGGAATGGTGTGACATTCGTCTCGGTGACGCAATCGTTCAACACGACAACGTCCATGGGGCGACTGACGCTGAACATTCTTCTGTCCTTTGCGCAATTCGAGCGCGAGGTGACGGCCGAGCGGATCCGCGACAAGGTCCGCGCCAGCCGGATGAAGGGCATGTGGATGGGCGGCGTGCCTCCACTGGGCTACGTAGTGAAGGACCGGAAACTGATCATCAAGGAGGCCGATGCCGCCAATGTCCGCTGGATCTTCGCCCGGTTCATCGAGATCGGATCGGGCACGGAGCTGGCAAGGGAATTGGCCGCTCGGGGCGTCCAGACCAGCCGAGGCAACCGGATCGACAAGAAATACCTGTATCGCCTGCTGAACAACCGCGCCTACATCGGTGAAGCTGTCCACAAGGGCGACAGCTATCCCGGCGAGCATGAAGCCATCATTGACCGCACGGTCTGGGACAAGGTCCATGCCATCCTGACCGAAAGCCCGCGCAAACGTTCTGCGCGCACCCGCGCGGACACGCCCGCATTGCTGAAAGGGTTGCTCTATGGCCCCGATGGCGCGGCGTTCTCTCCCACCCACACGCGCAAGGGCGGCAAGCTTTACCGATACTATGTCAGTCAGACGGTGCTCAAGCATGGCACCGGAACGTGTCCAGTGGGTCGCGTCCCTGCGGGCGAAATCGAAACCGCAGTCATCGACCAGTTGCGCGCAGTGTTCCGTCAACCTGAGATAGTCGCTGGGACGTGGAAGGCGGCCCGCTCGCAGGATGAGAAGATCACCGAAGCCGACGCCAGCTTGGCCCTGCAGCAGCTTGTCCCGCTTTGGGACGAACTCTTCCCGGCCGAGCAGGCGCGCATCGTGGCGCTGCTGGTGGAGCGGGTGGACATCAGCACGGAAGGCCTGAACGTCGAGCTCCGCGTCGACGGTCTCCGTGGTCTTGCGCGCGAAATGCTTGCAAACAACATCGAGGCGGTAGCATGACCAGCAGGGCCCCGATCCCGGACACCGTTACGCTGCGCGTGCCATTCCGCCTCGTGAAGCGCGGCGGCCGCAAGGAGATGCAGCTGCCAGAGGGCGTCAAGCAACCGCGCCGGACCGACAGCACACTAGTCAAGGCGCTGGCCCGAGCGTTCCGTTGGAAGAGGTTGCTGGAGTCGGGCGAGTTCGCCACGATCACAGAGCTGGCGGCACGGGAAGGCGTGACGCCTTCGTTCCTGACGCGAGTCCTGCGGCTTACACTGCTGGCTCCCGAGATCGTCACAGCTGTCCTTGATGGCAAGCAGTTCGCAGACCTGACTCTGAAGACCGCAATGCAGCACTTTCCCGACGAGTGGACGGCGCAGGTTTCAAAATTCAATGGACGCGAAGCACTGGAATCCTGACAATCGTTGCACCCGGCGTCGGGCCGCAAGGCATGCGGGAGCGGTATCGCCGCGCGAAGATAAGGTTCAAAGCGCGCACAGGCGGCGTCGACGGGACCATGGGCAGAGCTAGAGGCCTTGGGCGGGACTCGGCTCAGATGCCCGGACATCGAAGCCAGCGACAAAACCGACTACAAGGAGCGACACGCCCAAAGCCAGCGCGATCTCATCAGCGCTCTGAAACCGCTTCGAATTCCCGCCTTGTAGGAATCCGCAATTTTCCATAGAAATCTCAAAAGGGATGATTATGGGAAAGAGCTTCGCATGGCAGATGACATCATGACCATTGATGAAGTCGCCGACTATCTCAGGATCAACAAAAAAACCGCTTACCGTCTCGCGGCCGACAGCAAGCTCCCCGGCTTCAAGGTCGGCGGCACTTGGCGGTTTCGGCGCGCGGATATTGAGGACTGGATCGAGCGTGAAGCCAGTCCGAAGAAGGACAAAAAGAAATGACAGGCCAGGAACAACGCGCGGCGCTACAACGGAAAATCTGGGACATCGCGAACGATGTGCGCGGCTCGGTCGATGGCTGGGACTTCAAGCAGTATGTCCTTGGCGCGCTCTTTTATCGCTTTATCAGCGAGAATTTCGCCGCTTATATCGAGGCGGATGACGACAGCATCAACTACGCTGGCCTTCCCGACGATGTCGTCACCGATGACATCAAGGATGACGCGATCAAAACCAAGGGCTATTTCATCTATCCCAGCCAGCTCTTTGCCAATGTCGCCAAGGACGCCAACACGAATGACAGCCTGAACACCGATTTGGCGCAGATATTCGCGGCGATCGAGTCCTCCGCCAACGGCTACCCCTCTGAGCAGGACATCAGAGGTCTCTTCGCCGACTTCGACACGACCAGCACGCGCCTTGGCAATACGGTGACCGAAAAGAATAGCCGCCTTGCCAAAGTGCTGAAGCGGGTTGCGGAACTCAATTTCGGGGACTTCCACAACAGCCAGATTGATCTGTTTGGCGATGCCTACGAGTTCCTGATCTCGAACTACGCCGCAAATGCGGGCAAGTCCGGCGGAGAGTTTTTCACCCCGCAACACGTTTCAAAGCTGATCGCTCGGCTTGCCACCCATGAACAGGAAACAGTCAACAAGGTCTACGATCCCGCCTGCGGCTCTGGCACGTTGCTGCTGGAAGCCAATAAGGCCGTTCCAGAGCACACCATACAAGAAGGATTCTTCGGGCAGGAGATCAACCACACGACCTACAACCTGGCCCGCATGAACATGTTCCTGCACAATATCAATTACGACAAGTTCAACATCCAGCGCGGCGATACGCTGACCCAACCGCATTTCCAGGACGACAAACCCTTTGATGCCATCGTTTCCAACCCGCCCTATTCGGTGAAGTGGATCGGCTCGGACGATCCGACCCTGATCAACGATGACCGCTTTGCGCCTGCGGGTGTGCTCGCACCCAAATCAAAGGCCGATTTCGCCTTTGTGCTCCATGCGCTCAGCTATCTCTCGGCCAAGGGCCGCGCGGCGATCGTCTGCTTCCCAGGGATCTTCTATCGCGACGGCGCGGAGAAGAAGATCCGGCAATATCTTGTCGATAACAACTATGTCGAGACGGTGATCGCGCTCGCCTCCAACCTCTTTTACGGCACGACCATAGCGGTGACGATCCTGGTTCTCGCCAAGAACAAAACCGACACGACCATCCAGTTCATCGACGCGACCGGCGAAGACTTCTTCAAGAAGGCCACCAACACCAATCTGATGACGGATGATCACATCGCGCGAGTGATGGACATCTTCGATTCGAAGGAAGACGTGCCACATGTCGCCGCCTCAGTGCCCTATGAAACCATTGTGGAGCGGGGCTATAACCTCTCCGTCAGCTCCTATGTCGAGCCGCGCGACACGCGTGAGATCGTCAATATTGCCGAGCTGAATGATCAGATCGGCACCACTGTGGAACGGATCAATCAGCTGCGCGCCGATATCGACGCCATCATTGCGGAGATCGACGCATGAGCGCGGCGGGCTTTCTGGAAAAGCTGCTGAATGGTGGTGAAGTGGCGTGGAAGCCTTTGGGTGAAGTTGTTGGAATACAACGTGGGCGAAGGCTCGTAAGAAGTCAGCTAGAGGAAACCGGGAAATTTGCTGTATTCCAAAACAGCATGAAACCCCTCGGATTCTATCATGATTCGAATGTTGAAGCCGACACCGCTTTTGTTATTTGCGCTGGAGCAGCAGGGGAAATTGGTTACAGCGCTTCCAAGTTTTGGGCTGCAGATGATGTTCATTTCTTTCAGACGCCCAATTGGATTTTAAGTAAATATGTATATCACTGGCTTCTAACACAGCGGAGCAAAATATCATCTCAAGTACGAAGAGCGAGTATTCCGCGACTTTCAAAGTCAGTCGTAGAATTGCTCGACTTCCCCATCCCATGCCCAGATGATCCGGAGAAGTCGCTGGCGATACAGGGGGAGATTGTTCGGGTACTGGACACCTTCACCGAGCTTACCGCCGAGCTTACCGCCGAGCTTACCGCCCGCAAAAAGCAATACAACCACTACCGCGACTGGCTTCTCAGCTTTGAAGGTGGGGATGTCGAATGGAAACCCTTGGACGAGATTGGCGAGTTCATCCGTGGAAAGCGCTTTACGAAAGCCGATTATGTGGATGAAGGCATCGGTGCGATCCACTATGGCGAAATCTACACGCACTATGGTGTCTTCGCGCACAAAACACTTTCGAAAGTCAGAAGCGATATGGCGGCTTCGTTGCGGTATGCTGAGCCGAATGATGTTGTCATCGCGGGCGTCAGCGAAACAATCGAAGACGTCGGCAAAGCGGTTGCGTGGCTCGGAGAAGAAAAAGTCGCGATCCACGATGATAGCTATGCTTTCCGCCACAACATGAACCCGAAGTTCATTGCATATGCGATGCAGACTGATGCCTTTCATGATCAGAAAGCGAAATACGTTTCGAGCGGCAAAATGAAAAGGCTCCTGATTGATGGAGTCAAGAACGTGCGTCTGCCGGTTCCTTACCCCAACGACCCTACCAGGTCTCTCGAGGAACAGTCGCGCATTGTCGCAATCCTCGACAAGTTCGACACGCTGACGACTTCGATCAGCGAAGGCCTGCCCCGCGAGATCGAGCTGCGTGAAAAGCAATATGCCTATTACCGCGATCAGCTGCTGAGCTTTCCCAAGCCTGATGCAGAGGCGGCGTAAATGGGACAGACGCTGACCGAAATCGCTGACACGCTGCGGGGCGCCAACAAGAAGGTGCAGCTGATCTATGCGTTCAACGCCTCCGGCAAAACGCGGCTGTCCCGCGCATTCAGAGAGCTGATCGACCCGAAGACCGAAGAACGGGACGACGATTATCGCCCCAAGGTGCTCTACTATAACGCCTTCACCGAAGACCTCTTCTACTGGGACAATGATCTGACCGGCGACACCGAGCGGAAGCTTTGCATTCATCCGAATGCTTATACGAAATCCGCCTTTGAAGACCTCGGACTCGATACTCGGGTTATCACAGCGTTCCAGCGCTATACTCAGCCGAACCTGACGCCACGCTTCAACCCCGAATTTTCAGAGGTGACTTTCTCGCTTGAACGCGGAACCGATACGAGCACCGGTAACCTGAAAATCTCCAAAGGCGAGGAAAGCAACTTCATTTGGAGCGTCTTCTACTGCTTGCTGGATCAGGTCATCAGCACCCGAAACGTCGCTGAAGTCGATGAGCGCGAGACGGATCAGTTCAATGACCTCGAGTATGTCTTTATCGATGACCCGGTCAGTTCGCTTGATGAGAACCACCTCATTCAGCTTGCCGTCGATGTCGCCGACCTGATCAAGAGAAGCGATGCGGTGAACGGCCTGAAGTTCATCATCACGACGCACAGCCCGCTTTTCTTCAACGTGCTGTTCAATGAGCTGAAAAAAAAGACCTCCTACATGCTGAAACGGCTTGAGGATGGTACGTTTGAGCTGACAGAGAAGAACGGCGATTCAAACCAGAGCTTTTCTTATCACCTTTACCTCAAGCAGACGCTGGAGGAGGCAATCGCGGCAGACAAGATCGAGCGCTATCACTTCACCCTGCTGCGAAATCTCTATGAAAAGACATCGAACTTTCTGGGCTATCCGCGATGGTCAGAGCTGCTGCCGGGCGACCAGCAACTTTACATGAACCGCATCATTCAGTTTACGAGCCATAGCACGCTCTCCAGTGAGACCATCGCCGAGCCCTCGCCGCAGGAAAAGCAGACGGTAAAGCTCCTGCTGGATCATCTGCGCAACAATTACAGCTATTGGCAGGAGGACGCCCCAAGTGCCTGAGCAGACGACCCCGATCGCCGAGACCAATCGCTTTATCGTTCTCGATAAATATGTCCGCGCTTGGGAGGCGGCTGACAGCTATCAGTCCGAGGCCGACCTGGAGCGCGAGCTTGTTCAGGACCTGCGCAATCAAGGCTATGAGTTTCTTGACGATCTGAAATCAACGGGCGCCATGCTGGCGAATGTGCGTACACAGCTGCAAGCGCTCAATAATGTTCAGTTTACTGAAAAGGAATGGGCGCGGTTCGTTGAGACCTATCTGGATCGCCCCAGCGACAGCGCCACTGACAAGACCCGCAAGATCCACGACGACTACATTTTTGACTTCGTCTTCGATGACGGCCGTATCCAGAACATCTATCTGGTCGATAAGGCCAATGTCTGTCGCAACAAGGTTCAGGTCATCAAGCAATTCGAGCAAGCGGGCACTCACGCGAACCGCTACGATGTGACCATTCTGGTGAACGGGCTGCCGCTGGTGCAGGTCGAGCTGAAAAAGCGCGGCGTCGCCATTCGGGAAGCGTTCAACCAGATCCACCGTTACAGCAAGGAGAGCTTCAACTCGGACAGTTCGCTCTTCAAGTACCTCCAGATCTTCGTGATCTCGAACGGCACGGATACGCGCTACTTCGCCAACACGACAAAGCGTGACAAGCACAGTTTCGACTTCACGATGAACTGGGCGCAGGCCGATAACAACCTAATCCGGGACCTGAAGGATTTTACAGCGACCTTTTTCGAGAAGCGCTCGTTGTTGAAGGTGTTGTTGGACTATTCCGTCTTCGACGTCAGTGACACGCTGCTGGTGATGCGCCCCTATCAGATCGCGGCCACGGAACGAATCTTACGAAAGATAAGAAGCTCGTTCGAAGGTAAGACGCTTAGTAAGCCAGAAAGCGGCGGATACATCTGGCATACGACAGGCTCGGGCAAGACACTGACCAGCTTCAAGGCGGCCCGCCTGGCCAGAAACCTCGATTTCATCGACAAGGTCTTTTTCGTGGTCGACCGCAAAGACCTCGATTACCAGACGATGAAAGAGTATCAGCGCTTCTCGCCTGACAGCGTCAACGGTTCCGACAGCACAGCCGGGTTGAAGCGCAACCTCTCCAAGGACGATAACAAAATCATCGTCACGACGATCCAGAAGCTCAACAATCTGATGAAGAGCGAGGGCGACTTGCCGGTCTATACGCAGCGCGTCGTCTTCATTTTCGACGAGTGCCATCGCAGCCAGTTTGGTGAGGCACAGAAGAACCTCAAGCGGAAATTCAAACAATTCTGCCAGTTCGGCTTCACCGGCACGCCAATCTTTCCGGAAAATGCTTCGGGCGCGGAGACGACTGCCAGTGTGTTCGGGAGCGAACTGCATTCCTATGTGATCACTGACGCGATCCGCGACGAGAAGGTGCTGAAGTTCAAGGTCGATTACAACGATGTGCGCCCGCAGTTCAAAGCGATCGAAACCGAACAGGACGAAAAGAAGCTGACCGCCGCCGAAAACCGGCGATTTCTTCAACACCCCGAACGAATCGCAGAGATTTCCCAGTACATTCTCGATAACTTCCGCCGCAAGACGCATCGTCTCTATGGAGACAATAAGGGCTTCAACGCCATGTTCGCGGTGAGCAGCGTTGATGCAGCCAAGCTCTACTATGAAAAACTGAATGCGCTGCAGGACGGTAGCGACAAGCCATTGAAGATCGCGACCATCTTTTCGTTCGCAGCCAACGAAGAACAGGATGCGATTGGCGACATTCCTGACGAGAGTTTTGAGGTTTCGGCGCTGAACAGCAGCGCCAAGGAATTCCTGAACGCCGCAATCGCGGACTACAATGCCTGCTTCCGAACGAATTTCAGCGTCGATAGCAAAGGCTTCCAGAATTATTATCGGGATCTGGCGAAACGGGTAAAATCCAAGGAAGTCGACCTGCTCATCGTGGTTGGTATGTTCCTGACCGGCTTTGACGCGCCAACCCTTAACACGCTGTTCGTGGACAAGAATTTGCGTTTTCACGGCCTTATACAAGCCTACTCCCGCACCAACCGCATTTATGATGCGACCAAGTCCTTCGGCAACATCGTTACCTTCCGTGACCTGGAAGAGGCGACCGTCAAGGCGATCACACTCTTTGGCAACGCCAATACCAAGAACGTCGTTCTGGAGAAGAGCTACTCAGAATACATGGAAGGTTTTACAGACCAGACGACAGGCGAGGCGCGGCGAGGCTTTATCGATGTCGTCCGTGAGCTGGAAGAGCGTTTCCCGGACCCCTCCGCCATCGAAAAAGAAACCGACAAGAAGGCCTTTGCGAAGCTGTTCGGCGAGTATCTCCGTGTAGAGAATATCCTTCAGAATTATGATGAGTTCTCGAGCCTAAGAGAGCTTCAGGAGATCGACGAGAGTGACGCTGAAGCGGTGAGAACATTCAAGGAGCGACACCATCTGAGTGATGATGACGTTGACGAGCTCAAGAACATCGAGATGCCTGTTGACCGAAAGGTCCAGGACTACCGTTCGACCTACAATGACATCCGGGATTGGCTTCGCCGCGAAAAGGCGAGCGCCGAGCAAGTTGAGTCAACGATTGACTGGGATGATGTAGTGTTTGAGATCGACCTCTTAAAGTCCCAGGAAATCAATCTGGATTACATCCTGGAGCTTATCTTCGAGCACAACAAAAAAACGAAGAGCAAGTCAGAGCTCGTTGGCGAGGTTCGCCGTGTAATTCGCGCCAGTATTGGCAATCGCGCGAAAGAAGGCCTCATCGTCGATTTCATCAATCAAACAGACCTTGACAAACTGGGGGACAAGGCCGGAGTGATTGAGGCATTTTTTGCCTTCGCACAAGCCGAACAGCGCCGGGAAGCGGAAGAACTGATAACCGAGGAAAAATTGAACGCAGATGCCGCCAAGCGCTACATCGCGACGTCGATCAAGCGCGAATACGCGAGCGAAAACGGCACAGAGTTGAACTCGATCCTCCCAAAAATGAGCCCACTCAATCCACAATACCTGACTAAAAAAAGAGATGTTTTCCAACGCATCTCTGCGTTCGTTGAGAAGTTCAAGGGTGTTGGCGGTAAAATGTAGGCGTGTTCATGATCAATGGTCACGAACCACTGCATACCAGTTATGGTTTTTTAGGGTTTTCGGCCCGGGTCGCGCCCGCATGCCGAACGTCCGCCGCAAAGGTACAGTTCTAGTGGCCGAAAAAGGGTATAATTTTCAGAGTTTTATAGGACTGTACCAAAAGAGCGCAGTCAACAGGTCCGGAGAATATCGGCCCGGAGAGACCGCTTCCATGCCTCTCGGCGCCTCCACCAGTTCTCAGCCCCGCCCGCATAACCCTCGAAAACAACGGAAAAATCCGGCCGTAGCCGGATCGGGAGAATACTTTCGCTGGGGCAAGTGGCGGAGGAGGTGTCCGCAATACATATCCTTCAATTATTTGATCTTATTGTGAAAATATTTTACCTGAAAATTTCATACCACAAAAAATACCACACAAGGTTTCAAAAGGGGGTCAAAATGCCCCTTCTCTATCCGCCGATAGCCTCAATCATTTGCGCGCGCATATCCATGTTGTCATCCTCTTTGACCACTTGCCGAAACACAGCCTTGCCCCCGCTTTGTCGCTGCCACAGTTCGCCGATGGTAACCTTGGCAATTTGTTCCGGGTCATTTTTCAAATGGTCGCCTTTGTACTCGACAACAAAGGTTCGGCCATCGACCAACTCCGCCACAAAATCAGGGTAGAATTTTCCACCCGACAGAGGCAACCAAAAGGCGTTCGGATGTTTGGGCACATTTCTGATCCAGTGTTTCACCTGAGGCAAGCTGTCCAAGGCAACAGCACACCGGAACTCTTCGCCATCGCCACCATCATCGCCCTTCCCATCGAAAGCGGGAATTTGGTTTGGTCCGGTAAAGTGTTTCGGGAATGACTGACGCCCGCGATACATCCGCACCCCGGCAAACATGCCATCAAAGAACCGGAAACCGTTTTCAAAGCTGAGTTCCGGTTGCGCCTCAGGTGCAAACAGATTCATTTGAAAGCTCTTAGATCGCTCTTGGTCATAAATCGTTTCTAACTTTTTCTGCAAACACCGGGCCAAGACAAACTGGCACCGCATCAAAGCGGCCAGAGGTATCTTTCGCGTGTTGATAAGGTGCGACACAACAGCCGTGAGCCAACTTACAAGTTCGCCTTGCCCAACAAAACGATCCCGCACCTTTCGATCCAGCCAAAGAACCAAACCGCGTTCGGTCCAGCCATCAACACCAATATCCAACATCAACTGTTCGGATTGATCCGAATACTCAACCTTGAGCTTGTCGCCATCCAGATCAATTTCGAACGTATCGGCCACCTGACGCACCGAAAATTCTCTCTCAGACAATTGGTGCGAATGATCTTTGAGCGCCCATTCGTGATACTCAAAAAAGCGTTCATTGTCCGCAAACAAAAGATCGCCCTGAACATGCGCCATAAGGCGGGGGGCGATAAACACCTCCCCGCGTTGCGCTGGTGAGGCCAAGAGTTTGTTTTCCTCTTTGAACCGCTCCAACTGTTCTTTGAACGCGCCGTGGTGCTTTTCCGGCATTTGCGCAAAGATTGCCTCTTCTTCAACCGGCGTGGGAAAATCTGTCACCGATACGCGCGCCATGCCCTCATCATCCGGTGCAACTTTAACCTTATTCGGCGCGGCAAGCTCAATTCCCTTCAGCTCTTCAACTGGCGCAGGAAGCGACACGGAGAAACTTGGGCGCGGCTTGGTTTGACGCCCGAACATTCCGTCCAGCAATTCGGGCTGGGCGTGTTCTATGTTGTCCTGAACTTCGCTTTCCTCGAACCCCATATCAACCAGACGATCCACAAGGCCGCGCACGGCGTCTTGGAAGGCCGGGGAGTTCAAGCAGGCATAGGATTTGTTGAGCGCCGCCGCCGTGCGTTTTTTGGCGTAGGGCATGCGCAAGACACGGCCCAAAAGTTGCTCTGCAGCACCCGCCGAACTGATATTGGCGACCGAACAGAACACATAGGCGAACGAACAATCCCAGCCTTCTTTGAGCGCTTGTACCGTCACCACATATTCAATCGGACAGGCCGGGTCTTTGAGGTCGATCCCGTCCAACTCGCGTTGGTTCCCGGTTACCACCGCAATCTGTTCGGGCGGAATGCCTTTGACCTCAACCAAGTGATCGCGCAACACATCAACAGTGACCTCTTGGTCCTTGTTTTGCGCCTGAAATAACACGATAGGCCGGATATAATTTTCCGTGTCCGTTGCCGCTATTTCGGCCAACTCTGCGCGCTTCAAAATCGCGCCATTGACCGCCGATTGCCAAGACGTGTGTTCTTCCAACACGACCGGCATTTTGATCATCTGTTCGTCTTTAAGCTCTTGCGCCGTGACGGAATGCAGGATGTTAGACCGATCCTTGGGGGTCGCGGTAAATTCGACAATCGCAGACGGGTTGATCCGTTGCTGCATTTCAAACGACAGTGACGTGACCGCGCTGTGCGCCTCATCCACGATCACAAGCGGGCGGTGCAGGTGCAACAGGTTCGCGAAAGAATAGCGGATTTCGCCTTTGCGCGGCCCCTCCTCATTGCGCTCCAAACCCGGCGTGTTCGGCGACACCGTGCTAAAATGCGGCTCAAGAAACTCATTGTCCTGATAGACCTTGCGGCCATTGGTGTTGCTCACCTTGAGAGTCTGGATCGTGCCGACGAACACACATAGCTGCGCGCGCAAATCTTGTGGCGTCACTTGGGTGAAATCGGCAATGTCAAACACCCGCACCCGGCCCTCAAACGTGTCATCCAAGGCCCGACGATACGCATGGCGCGTGTCTTTGAGCGCTTCAACCGTTTGCCGCCGGATCGTGTCAGAGGGTACAAGCCACACCGCCACCGGATATTCGCGTTCCAACCAATAATCGCGCGCAAGGCCGATAGAATGCGCCGCAAGCAAGGTCTTGCCGCCCCCCGTGGGCAAACGCAGACACACATAAGGCACCGCCTCTAGGCCCTTAATCGGCCTATAAACGCCGCCACGGCCCCGCAACCGCTTGGCTTGCTCTTCCTCTGTTGTGATCGCCTCAAAGGCCACTTTCGGGCCACGCACCCGCGCCTCTTTGAAATAGGTCGCAAGCGTGTCGATGGTCTGTTGTTGATATTTCTTAAGTTTCATCGCCGCGCCCTCACGTCATAGGGGGTCTGTTTGAAGGTGATAGTCTCATCCGCCAAGGACGCCTCGGACAACACCGTGCGTTCGCCGTAGACCACCAGTGGGCCATCATAGCCCCCCGCCGCCTCACGGATCACTTTAAGCGTCTTGCGGTTCAACACGTTGCCGCCATTGATCGACTTGTCGCCAAGGATACCGTTGTACAAAAGCGCCACGCCCAGCGCGCGCCCTGCCCCCGCTTCGCCGCCAAACGTATGCGCGCCAAGAAAGGGCGTCGCATCATCCGGCGCGGCCCACGGGGGCGTCCATGGTGCGCCGATCTCGGAAAACCAAATATGCGCGGCCAAGGTGGCAAAGTGAATGTCGGGTTGAATTTGGCCGGTTTCGTCAAACACCGAACTGCCCAGACGGAAAAAGCGAAAACCGCCGCCGCCCTGCCAGTTTTGCGCCTTGGAAATCCCGCCCTGTTCACCGTCCACCACCTTTTGCAGACGCGGGACGCAATGGGTCACGGCATGATCGCCCATTTCAATGCCGATATACCGGCGACCCATTTTTTGCGCCACGGCGGCGGTTGTGCCAGAGCCAAGGAAGGAGTCTAGAACAAGGTCGCCGGGGTTGGTGGCCACTGCTAAAACCTTAGAAATAAAGCCTTCAGGTTTAGGTGTGGTAAAAAGTGACGTAACTGGCTGCTCCGGGAAAATTGACTTTAGCTCATACTTTGCCGCCCTGTTATGGCTCGTCTCCTTAAGGTCGGTCCACAGAGAAGAAGGCGGAAGACCGGGCATATCATTCATATATGTTCTGCGAATAATCCGCTTATTATCTTCAGAAAAACGGATTTCACCCGTAGCCATTTTTGCTTGAACTGTCTCCCAAGACCATCGCCAACCATTTGGTGGGTGTTTTATAATTGTCCCATTTGGGGCCGTGACATTGTACTGAAGGTTGGGGCGAAGTCCGGGGTTTTGCATATTATTCCCGTCAAACCATGGGCCACGCGGATCATTGTCAGGGTTCTTAAAGTGCTTCCGTTTCTCAGGGTTGTCTAAGAAGTTTGGTCGCCAACCCGGTTTCTTACCATAAATGTGGGTATCGTTATGATCCAATGAAAATTGGGTTACGTTATTATTGCTGCTGTCTGAAGTCCTCCAAACTACAGTAGTTACATAGTTCTTACGCCCAAACACCTCATCCATAATGACCTTGAGATAATGCCCTTCCCGGTCATCAATGCTCACCCAAATCGAACCATCCTCAGATAGCAATTCGCGCAACAATTCCAACCGGGGCCACATCATAGCGAGCCATTTGGAGTGCTCTAGGTTGTCGTCATAATGCTCAAACGCCGATCCGGTGTTATAGGGCGGGTCGATATAGATGCACTTCACTTGGCCCGCATAGAACGGCAACAGGGATTTGAGCGCCTCAAGGTTGTCGCCTTGGATCATCATATTGCCGGTGTCGCGGTCGCCATAGCCCAAAGCGGGGTCTTCTTCTAACAGGCGGTAAGGCACCTTTTCCGCTGCCCGCACATCATCGTCCCGCGTCATCCATCGCAATGTTGGCATAAATTCCCACCCGTCCCAAGTCGCTCCCCGGCGCTGGGCCGGGACAATTCCGGGGGAGATTAGCGGGCGAACCCGTGAGGCACAAACGCCTTTCGGCTTACATCGCCATTTTGCCGATGATCTCCAATTGCCTATGCTCCGACACTGGCAAATAGGAATTGACCGTTGTGGCCAAGTTCTCATGGCCCAAGTTCATCGACCAGGCCTTGAGTTGTTCTAGGGAGGTGCAAACCTCGTCGCCATGTTTGACCAGTGTTTTGCGGAAACTGTGCGGGGTGAACGCGGGCATTTGGACCACGGCGAACGCGGTGCGGATGATCTCGTTTAGCTTGGCGGAACCGCTATAGCCCACCCTGTCCAGCCCGACATTGACCAAGCCCTGCCCCTCCACATAGGCGATTTTGGCCTTGGGAAAGAGCGCATCCGTCGGGCCGAACAGTTTTTCGGATTTCAGATATGTGACCCACGCCGCAAAGCAATCGCGATAGGCGGGACCGACCGGGAAAAACTGACACCGGAATGTGTTGGCAAATTTGGTGTTCACGTCCCGCCCGTCTTGGAACACTTGCCCGGTCTCGACATTGACGTGTTTGAGTTTCAAAGACGCCACCGCCCCATCGCGCGCGCCGGTCAACATGAAAAAGGCAAAAAGCGCCTTGTCGCGTTTCTCGAACTCTGTGCCGTTTGGCATCGCCTGAAAGGCATGGGCGCATTGCTGCATCGACGGATAGGGAATGTCGCGTTTGGCGTGGGCGACACGGGCGGCTTTCATCGTGTTGTTGAAATATTCCACATCGGCATAGGTCACGGCCTTTTTGTAGCCCGGTTGACTGGCCAGCCAGTGAAAGAACGCCTGAACCAAACGCAGGGTTGCATCCACCGTACTAACGCCCAACGGCTTGCCGTTCCGCGTGTTCTTGGCCCGTGCAAGGTGATCTTTGAAACCAGACGCTTGCAGCCGGTGGAATTTTTTAAACGGCTTGCCATTGGTGCTTTGCTCAAAACGCCAAATCGCGGCCAGCGCCTTGTCGATGGATTTTTGATCCTGCCCTTTGGCATCGCGCAAATAGAGCGCATAGGCCCATTTGATCCGTTCGTTGTCTTCAATCCGCTTTGCCATGTGATTGCTCCTTGGAATGGCCAGTTTTGGTGAGATTCAGAGCCATATTCGCGACGTGTTGTGCGGGTCTCCGAAAGTGATGGTTCACGCTAGGTTTGAAAGGTTCTCTTAGGCTCACCGGCTATTGCAGAACGTCACCGACAAGATGTGCGAGAGAGCATCGACTTGCGCCCGGCTCGCGAACTTCGTGCAAGCCCCCTCACAGGTCGCGCAGAGCGTCGAGAGAACGCCCCTTTCTGATGTGAGGGGCGTGTAATCAACCATACCACCATAGGCCGCGACAGACCCGCCACAGCGCATGCAGCGGAACTGTTCAAGCGTGAGGGTGAGCTTGGATTTGGTGGAGCGCCGATCCAGAAACGCCTTTAGCTCTGCACCGATGATCAAATGCGGGACTTTGGATGTCAGGACGGGAAGGCCCTCCCTACGCCACCCCCGCACCGTTTGGAGCGACACGCCCAGCGCCATTGCGGCCTGATCATAGGTGTATTGGCGGTGAATTTTGACCCGGCGCGACGTGACGCGCTTGGTCATCAGTTCTGCACACCCGCGACAGGCTCAACCCGGTTCGCTTCGGCCCAGGAGTTGAGGTCCGCGCCACGATAGATAATCTTGCGGCCCAGCCGGTAAAATGCCGGCCCCATGCCCTTGTGCCGCCATTGCGCCAGCTTGTCGCGGTCGCCGATGATCTCAAGTTCGGGATCGCCAAGGACGTAGTTTCGGTTTTGTTCGAATAGGTTTGTCATGTATCACCTGTTTTTTATTTTTATCGGTGATGCCCAATATTCACAAAATTTCAAAACCGCGAATAGGCTAAATGCATATTTTCCAAATTGGAAATTTAACTTAAAACACCTTGACTTACTTAAACAAAATTTTCTGATCGAACGCGCCTTTCGCCCAAAGCTCAGCAATATATTTCCTGAGCGTGTCTTTCGACAAACCATTTAGAGGCCGTATTTTCCAAAATACATTGTAAGCGTTTCTTTCGAAAGGCGTGCGCTTTGCAGGGTTTTTAAAATAGGCACCTGCATAGAATTCACTTATTATGCTCACATAACTCTCAACTACTTCTGCGGCTCGAGTGTCGTTGCGCATTAAATCAAGCCGCCTCGGATAAACTTTTTCGCAAAGAACAAAGCGCAAAGCTTGCAAAACGGAGTCATGCTTGCCCATTTAAACTCCGGTGAGTTGCAAACCCGGACCAACGCTCCATCAACACCCGCCGCTTATCCAGCAAATCAGATCGCGCATAGGCCCGCTCTACATCTGACCCCACCTTATGTGCCAAACTCATTTCCGCAACCTCACGCGGCGCATTGGCGACCTCTGAGGCCCAATCTCGGAAGGTGGAGCGGAACCCGTGAACGGTCACGCCCTCGACACCCATGCGGCGCAAGAGCATCAACATGGCCATGTTTGAGAGCGGCCTGTGCCGTTTCTGACCTTCAAACACATATTCGGACTGCATTGCTTTCAGCGGCTCAAGGATTGCCAGCATTTCATCACTCAGAGGCACCCGGTGATCATCGCCAGTTTTCATGCGTACCGCCGGACAGGTCCACAAGCGCGCAATAAAATCCAATTCATCCCAGCGCATCCCAAGAACCTCCCCGTGCGTGAGCCGGTCAAACAGGTGAACATCAACGCTTTCGCCGCCATCGCATCGCGTCCGGACAAATCGGCATAGAAGTTTGGTACATCCTGCCACCGCATCGCATTGTGATGTTTGGCCTTTTTGACCACCTTCGGCAAAACGCCCGCGTCTTTGATCGCGGTCACCGGGTTTTCACCGGATCGAAAGCCCTTCGACTTCGCCACATCCAACACCACCTTGAGGCGCTGAGCCAAACGCCGGGCGGTTTCATGCTTTTCCGTCCAGATAGGCGACAAGCACATCAGGATTTCAGGCTGATCAATACTATCGACTGGCATGCGCCCGATCTTGGGAAAGGCATAATCGCGCAAGGTGTTGATCCACTGTTGCCCGTGCTTGGCGTTTTTCCACGTCGGCATGCGGTCGATGTGAACCTGTTGGGCGATTTCTTCAAATGTCGGAATGTCGCGGGATGCGTTGAAACGCGGATTCAAGCCCTGTTTGGCCATGCGCCGATATTCCAAAGCCCGATCCCGCGCTTGGTGCAACGTGACCACATCGGCACCGCCAAGGCCAAAGTCCGTTCTCAGGGGCGCGCCTTTGCGATTTTTCTGCCCCTTGACCGTCACGCGCACAATCCACCGCCGTGCGCCGCCGGGATCGACCACCAGATAAAGCCCGTTGCCATCGCCGTGCCGCCCCGGCCCTAGGTTCTCCACCAGTTTTTTCGTGAGCTTGCCAGCCAGCGCCGCCATAAATCATACCACACTTTATACCACTCAAGGAAAGCATATGGGACAAATCGAAAGAAATCCAACAAAAAGGAAATCCCACATAACCGCATGATAAACAAATAAAAAGGCCGCCCAAGGCGACCTATTGAAATCGGATAAAACTGTTGAGTGGCGGAGGAGGTGGGATTCGAACCCACGGTACGCTTTCACGCACGCCGGTTTTCAAGACTTATGCCCGCGTCCCCGTAGAAGCCAGCAGAACCCAGCACAACCCATAAAAGCCCTTACGAATCAGTAGCTTGAACCACTTGCAAGCCTGTCGTAACCTGCCGTAACCCGTAGCTGCCTGCTACAAATGCGCTACAGGGCGCGGAAAGGGAACGACAATGCCGAAGCTGACGAAGACCTACATCGACAAGGTGGAAGCGCCCGCTACGGGCTACGTAATGCACTGGGACGGAGGGCACGACTCCGCTGTTAAGGGCTATGGACTGCGCGTCTCAGCCCCGTCCGATCTATACCCGAAGGGCAAGCGCGTGTTCGTCGCCCATGGGCGTGTCAGGGGGCGGCAGGTCAACCTTACGCTTGGTCCCATCGGGGAACTGACGGAAGCCGAGGCACGCGACAAGGCGCGACGGTTGCTCCAGCGGATGCGCGAAGGGATCGACCCCCGCGACGAGCGCAAACAGGACGAGGCGATGAAAGTGACACTTCGTCAGGTGGCAGACAGCTACATGACGCGCCCCGGCAAGCTGAAGGAGAGCAGTGCGGCGCAGATCGAGCGGCATGTGACCACAACGCTCGCCCAGTGGGAGCACAAGCCCATTCTGACCATCACCGAGGATGGGTGCCGCCAGCTTTACCGCAAGCTCATGACGAAGGGGTTGCGCGGCGACCGCAAGCAGGGGTCGCCGGGGCAAGCGAACCAGTCGCTCTCCATCCTGAAAGCGCTGCTGAACTACGCCAGCCGTCAGTATCGCCGTGCTGACGGTAGCCCGCTCATCGCCAACAATCCGGTGGACGGGTTGAGGGACGATTGGGTGGAGTTGAAGCCGCGCACAGGTCGCATTCCCGACAACCGTGTTGGCGCGGTGTGGTCAGCGTTGAAGGAGTGGCGTGCCGAGGCATACACCCGCGACAGCCTCGCCGGGATTGACCTTGTCATGTTCCTGCTGCTGACCGGATGCCGCCTGAATGAAGCCGCCAGCCTGCGGTGGGAACAGGTCCATATCGAGGACGACCCCGCCGCGTGCTGGTGGCACCTGCCCGACCCGAAGAACCGGAACCCCTTCTGGTTCCCCTGCTCCACGCAACTGGTGGACCTGCTCAGGACCCGCGAGCGCGTCGAGGGTTCGCCCTGGGTGTTCACCACATGGAGCAAGTCCGGTCACATCGTCAGCCCGCGTGACCTGTTGAAGAAAGTGAGCAAGGTGGCGGGGACCAAGGTGACGAACCACGACCTGCGGCGCACCACCATCAACGTCGGCGCCGGTCAGTGCGGCATGGACTTTTACAAGGTCGAGTTGTTGACCGGGCACCTGCCGAAGACCGTCACCGCTCGCCACTACTTGGAGACCGAGCGACTTGCCTACCTCTACCCCGAAGCACAGTCCATCGCGGATTGGATCGAAGCCGAGGCTGCGAAAGCGAGCGGTGCAAACGTGGTGGCGATTAGCGCCTAGCTCGATGGGAATCAGCAAGTTGTTGCCAGGCTAGCGCAACCTACTATAGATTGAGCGGGCTACTTCATCAGGTAGCGTGTTCATTTCCATAGGAGGGACGGCAATGGCGTCGCATCCATACATTTCGGGCGCAGGCAATATTGCGCAAATGATTGGGTTTCTGAGAAAGAATTTCCCTGCCACCGTGACCTCTGAGACGGTCAAGAAGTTTGGCTTGGCATCAAATAACGAAAGCTACGTTATCAATGCCCTACAGTTCATTGGCGCGATTGACGAAGAGGGCAAGCGCACCGACAAGGGTCATGATGTATTCGTCCTCGGCGATGACGATTTTCCAAGTGCGTTCGAGGGGCTTGTCAAAGAAGCATACAGCGACCTGTTCGAACTACGTGGCGAAGATGCGTGGTCGCTCAGCAAGAAAGAACTTACATCGTATTTCCGAACCACGGACAAGACCAGCGAGGCGATTGGTGGCAGGCAGGCGTCGGTGTTCATCACGTTTCGCGCACTGGCCGGTCATGAACAACCAAGCGACAAAACTGCACCCAACGGGACCAAGACTGCGCCTTCCGCAAAAGCAAAACCTGCGGCTGCGAAAAAGACGACCGGTGCGGAGGTGAAGACCGCGACCAAAGTCATCGAAAAAGCGAATACGAAAGAACAGCGCCGCGATATGGCGTTAACAGTCCGGGTCGAGATAAATCTGCCCGCAAACGGGACCAAGGAAACTTACGACGCCATTTTCAAGAGCATCAAGGCGAACCTCATCGATGACTAGCGCATTCCGGACATTCGAGCAGTTCGTGAGAATCGCCGGTGATTTGAGTAATGAACCGGAGGCTGACGAAGAAAAAGGGGTCCAATCGCATCCATTCGACGAGCGCAACATTCATCCTGAGATTACCAAGGTTGCGCTAAAACTTTTCGATGACGGACACTATTCGCAAGCAACGTTCGAAGCGTTCAAATACCTCGACAACAAGGTGAAGAAGCTTTCGAAGATCAAGGACAGCGGCTACAAGTTGATGATGGCTGCGTTTGCAGAGGCGAACCCCAAGATCAAACTCACCGCGTTGTCCACAGCGAGCGAGGTTGATGAACAGATGGGTTACAAGTTTATTTTTGCGGGTGCTATGTCAGCGATCCGTAATCCGAGAGGGCACGACATTTTGACCGATCCAATTGATCGGTGCTTGGATCACCTGTCGTTTGCATCGGTGTTATTGCGCCGGCTGGAAAACACGGTTCCGTAAAATCGGGCTAGCCCCCAAAAGTATTCAAGCGAAATAAGGGGTTGTGCTGGCGTATGCGCCCCCATTATGGTGTGGGCAGTGCCGGAGACGGGGCACGCGAAGAATACTGTCTCCGAGAGCCGGTGAAGCAAGGGTAGCCAGTCCCCCAGGGTATCGGACACTGCCAGATCGGCATTCGGCCTGATCTGATTCTGGTGACCACAGCGCAAGCCAACACTTGTCGCCGGAGTCACCGCAATGGACCACAACGACATGACGTTCGACCAGCTCTGCGAGCTGTTCGGATACGAACCCAAGCGCCGCCCGCTGGACGCGCGCGAAGCCGCCGCCCTTCTGGGCGTTCACCCCAGCACGCTTGAGGGCTACCGCTTGCGCGGCGGAGGACCGCGCTTCTTCAATCCGCCTCGCACCCGCGTCGTTCGCTATGCCGAGCGCGACCTGCTCGTGTGGCTGGTGGCGAGCGCGCGCACCAGCACCAGCCAAGCGCTGTCAGCCTGAGGCGGCATGTAACAATGAAACTAGCGTGGGAGCTTGGCGGGAAATGCCTGTTTCCAGACCGATGCCGCACACTGCGGCGACGGCGGACAGGTCACGTCCAGCCTATTCGCAGCCGCGCCCACGAAAAGCGGCAGGGCGCATCACCACCCCGCCGCCTGAGAGGATATTCTGGACATGACAATGGTAACAAATGCTGCCGAAGGTAGCGACGACGAATTGCACCTCGATCAGTTCGATTGGGACGACGACGACTGGTATGTAATGGAGCGCGCGCTTGAGGCGGGCAAGGACCCCGCCTCGGTGCTGCGCATGGTTCGTCGGGCACAAGCTGCACAGCCGCCCCAGCAGCGCGACCGGCGTCCCAGCCAAGGGGAAGGTGGCGGCGGGTGGCGAAACGCGGCTGGTGCCGAGGCTGGTGCGCTGTTGCAATGGCCGCCGGGGCGGTCCGGTGTCATCGCGCGCTTCATCTTCGACAACAGCTATTCGCCTGTCCGTGAGGTGGCGGTCGCCGCCACTTTGGGGTTGCTGGCCGGGGTGTGCGGGCGCGGGTATCGGACCTACACCGGGAAGGATCTGGCGCTTTACATCATCCTCGTCGCAAAGAGCGGAATCGGCAAGGACAGCACCCACGAGGGCATCCCCGCCATGCTCAAGCTCTCCAACGTCCACTTCGCTGAGCGCTTCGCGCGGGCGCAGGACTTTGTCAGCGGCGAGGCGCTGCACAAGGAGCTGTTGCGCGAACCGGGGTTCCTCGCGTTGCAGGGCGAGTTTGGACGCAAGCTGAAACGCATGTCCAACCCGCACGACACGCCAATGCAGAACCTCCGCACCGTCATGACGAACGCATATGGAAAGGCGTTCCTCGAAGGGAAGAGCTACAGCAACTCGGACAACAGCTTGGACGGGGTGGACTGGCCAGCCCTTTCGTTCCTCGGTGAGACGACCCCTGCCACGTTCCTTGAATGCCTCACGCCCGACATGATGGGTGACGGCTTCCTCAGCCGGTTCCTGTGCGTGACCTACGAGGGCGACCGACCGCAACCGAACCGGGAGCGGAACATCCCTCTGGACGACGACACCTTGCGGCTGTGGCAGGGCATGGTGGCGCATCTCACCTCCTACCAGATGCCGATCAACAACAAGCCCCCGACCTACGTTCAGCCGAACGCCGACGCTCAGGAGAAGCTGGAACGCTTCGAGTTGAACTGCATCGACAGCTTGAACGCGACCGACGACGAGTCCGAGCGGCAGGTGTGGAGCCGCGCCCACCTCAAGGGGATGAAGGTTGCCTCACTGCTGGCGGTGATGGACAACCCATACGCCCCGCAGGTTCGGATTGAGCATGTCGCTTGGGCGCTGACACTCGTGCGCAAGGACATTGACCTGTTCCAGACGAGGAAGCGCGGCGGCGACATTGGCATCGACGACAGCGCCCGCGAGCGGAAGCTGGTCGCGTTCCTGCGGGACTACCTCGTGAAGCCAGTCGCCAAAAGCTACAAGGTGCCCGCCGGTATGCAGGAGAACAGCATTATCCCCCGGAGTTACCTCCAGACCCGGAGCGCAACCCTGCCTGCCTTTACTAACCACAAGCTCGGGGCGACCCGCGCCTTGGACGACACCATGCGCAGCCTCATTGCGAACGGATATGTCATGGAGGTTCAGTCTGACCGACTTATCGAGGGCTATAGCTTCCACGGCGTCGCATACCGCATTGTCCGCCTCCCGGACTGAACTGACCGACCAGCCGCCTTAATGTCAAGCTGGCCTCTTATAGCGAGCAGCCAACAAAAACAGTGTGTTACAAGTAACATTAAGAATATTAAGACAATAATATACCCCCTCCCTTGTAGTTCGCTTGGTCGCTTTTGGGTATGGGGAGGGGGCGGCTTAATTTCTTAATACCATAATGCCGGGTGCCGCCCGCCTTACGCAGAGATGCGTCAGTTCTGCTGGCGCGTCAGCCCGTGAAACTTGCGCCATGCGTATAGCTCGCAGGTCGCGTTATTCGGGTTCCACCCCTTCGCCGCCGCCACCTCGCGCAGCGCCTTGCCCGTGGTCATCGGGTTCGCGTCAAGGTAGTCCCACACCGCCGCGCACTTGCCGCCAGCACGGGGGCGCTTCGGTGCGGTGCGCTCGCTGTGCTGGCGCTGGGGGCGCGCCTCGGTGCGCTTCGCCGCTGGGGTAGCGGCAGCCCCGCCTCGCCGCTGGGGTCGCTGCTTATCGCCTGTGCCGGTGTCCAGTTCCTTCCACCCAAACCGCACCTCGCCGTCGCTCTTGTGGACGGTGATCTTGATCCGCTCGCGGGCAAGCCCGCAGCTACCCCAGCACGGCGCGCGTTCTCGCGGCGGGTGTATGTGGTCATCGTCGTCATGGTCGTCACTCCTTCAAAGGTTGAACGACCAGTTGCACGACAGGTCTCGAATGAAGCGCAACGAAAAACGGACTGAAGGGCGGCACAAGTTTAGTAGACCGATGCAGGATAATATCTAAGTGTATGTAATCGTTGCGGAACTATCGGTGAAGCAGGTATCTTTGTTGCATATATCACGCCGTATCAGGCATCGAGGGACGAAAATGAGCATCACAGATGACGTAAAGGTGGACACCCGCATCAGCCCCGCGCTGCATCCGGGGGTTGTGGAGCAGATCGACGGTTACGGCGATGACACGAAGGACGTGCTCGCCGCAACCATGACTGCATTCAGCACGGCCTACGAGGGCATCCGCTCCGTGTGGAACGCGCGGGAGAAGGTCGAGCAGGACACCAGCAAGACGGCGGACGCCCGCCTGTTGCAACTGGACGGGTTCGCCCAGAAGAAGCTGGACGCCATCAGCCGCACCTTCGACAGCACCAACAACACCATCAAGAAGCAGATCAACTTCCTTGAAGGCGAGCTTGCCCAGCCCATCGAGCAGAAGGCGACGGGCGGGGTGGCAGCGGAGATCCGTGCCTTCGCGAAGGCGCTGCCGCAGGACAAGCTGCACAAGTTCATGGCTGACTCCATTGCCAATGGTGATGTGACCACAGTGGGCGCAGTGCTTGGTGGCCCTGCCTACCTCAGTGGCCTGACCCCCGACTTTCAGAAGACCTACCTCAAACAGTGGAACACGCAGCACCGCCCTGACGTGGCCAAGCGTCTGCATGTGCTGCAACAGGCGCAGGCGATGTGATCCACCGGGACGCGGGCAAAGTCTTCAAGGCTCTTGAGGACGCGGTGGGCGGCACCTCCACCAAGGCGAAGCAGGTCCGTGCAGCCCAGATGGCTGCGGACAAGGCTACCTCCGCGTGACGCTGCTCGCACCTTGATAAGATCAGGATCGGCACATGACAGAACAGACTGAGAAAATTGAACCTGAATGGATGAAGGGCTTCGTGCCCAAGCCCGCGCCCACGAAGTGGGAACGAGGCATGGCAAGCCCGAACCCGCTTGGCCGCCCCAAGGGCGTGCCCGACAAGCGGACGAAGGTGACGCGGGCGCTGATGGACGACGCACCCGCCGTTGCCCGCGTGGTGATCGACGCCGCGATGGAGGGTGACATGACTGCGGCGGGGTTGGTCCTGTCCCGCTGCGCCCCCGTCATCAAGGCGCAGGCGGAGCGCGTCCAGTTCGAGTTGAACAAGGACGCGCCGCTTGCCGAGCAAGCGCGTCAGGTCATGCAAGCCGTCGCCAACGGTGAGGTGGACCCCGACACCGGGCGTATCCTTATCGGGTGCCTCAACGCCGTTGCCGGGATCGAAGCTGTGACCGAGTTGGAGCAACGCATCATCGAGTTGGAAGCCAAGGAGGTGAGGTAATGGAGATCATCCAAACGACAGGCGGAGCAAGCGTTGCGGTCGATGCGCTGGCCGACGACGCCGCGTTCATCATGGTCATGCTCAACGGGAAGATGGTGTGCGTAACCACAAGCTCGCTCTACCGCGAGGCGGTCAAGACGCTGCTTCGCAACCTACCGGACTCCGGAACCGTCTACCTGATGACCTACACCGGGGCCGAGTTTGTCGCCCTGTTCGATAAGGCGGTGACCGAGCGCTTGGACGGGGCTGACCCCGATGACGCCTTCGCTGTGGTCAACCGTGCCCTCGCGGTCTTGACCGGCCTGCGCAACGACGAAGCCAACCGCACGTTCTGGCCCGAGGTCGATGCACTACTTGCGAAGCTGGAAGCAGCATGAGACGGGGCAGCTTCGCAGACCTCCCGTTCACCAAGAGCGAGCGGCGCGAGCGACAGGCAGCACCCGTCCCAGACGGGCCGGTGACCCGCGTTGCTGGGCGCGACTACCTGCAAGAGACCAGCCGTCACGACGCGAGGAACACAGCCCTCACCCCTGCCGAGCAGAAGGTGCTAGAGCAGCGCCGACTTGAAGCCGTGGAAGCTCGGCAAGCCGAGTCGGATGCAAACTTCGCCGCTGCGCTGCGGCTCGGTGCCGCGCTCAAGAGCGGACGGTGACCACATGCCCAACGCCCGCTCCCTCCTGAACCGTGTCGCCCGCCTTGAGGAGGCACGCGTACCCAAGCGCTCCCGCATCGCCCGTGCCTTCGGTTCCTTCGACGCGTTCGAGGAACAGGTGCGGCAAGAGGTTGAGGCCGGTGCGCTAGACCGGATCGACATGCTTGGCGAGACGGGTGACGGTGGCGTGCTGCGGTGCCTGCGCCAGTGGGAGGAAGACGGGCTTATTTAGGTTGGCTCAGCCGCTGCCGCAGGAGTTGGCAGGGCAGCGGCGCGCGGTCCCGCCAACCGCGCGAGGCATAGCGGTTCAGTCCCTCGTTAAACATAACGACCGCAGGCAGAGCGCGGGGTCTCCTTCCCGCGCGACCTGCTAAGGCGCCCCGGGACATGGGTCCGGGGCGCTTTTCGTAAACGCCTATCATGATTGAATTATATGGAGCCACGTGGCAGAGATGGTTTGCGGCGCAGCTAACTCTGCCCGTGGGGCTTAGAATCCCCTCGATGCGTAGCTCGGTCGATTTATTCGGCCGGGTGACCGTTGCGTATGTCCAGGCGCACGCTAAAGGCGGCGGTGCCTCGGGCTACGCACGGGGATTCTAACACCCGGCTTTGATCCGGGCAGCCTCTCAGATGATGAAGGCTGCGCCGATGGCTACTGAAAACCTACCGCCGATACGGCACCAAATAACCGGCAACTCCGGGCTGAACTATGCAGCATGGCAGCTATCGCGGCGAGGCTGGCACGTCATGCCAACCATACGCAATGCACGGGGTTCTGACCTGATCATCACAGATGCCGACGAGACTGTATTCTACGGTGTTCAGTCAAAAGCCCTCAGCAAACGTTATGCAGTCCCGCTTGGTAAGAAGATCGAAGAACTGCGTTCAGAATGGTGGGTGATTACCATTCATGCCAACTCCGACAGCCCGACATGCTTCGTTCTCCGGAATGAAGAAGTGAGGCAACTGGCACAGCAAGACAAAAAAGGCGGCGCATATTGGCTTGAACCAACCGCATATGACCGCGACGACTATCGCGAAGCGTGGGACCGTATCACGAACACTGCACCCTGAGCGTCGGCGCGTGCGTGCTACAAATCCGCTACATGCCAACCGCACTGACCGAATCCCGCCACCCTGAACCGCCAGCGTGTAGCGAGCTTGTAGCGGGGTAGCGGCGGGAGGCGCGGCCTGTCGCTAAGTGGCTGTTTTTATTGGCGGAAGGGGTGGGATTCGAACCCACGGATGCTTGCACATCGCCGGTTTTCAAGACCGGTGCAATCGACCACTCTGCCACCCTTCCACATTACTCCTGCACAAGTTTTCAAGACCGGTGCATTCGACCACTCTGCCACTCCTCCTAGAGCCGTAAAGCGGGTTCGGACAGGATTAGCCTCCCTGTTTTGATTCTAAAACCCATCACTTTCATTTCTTGGCCTTTCCTCTGCCGATTTTCGCCCAACACCGCACGCGGGGCTTTCCTGTTTGGGGCTCTGAGGTTAGACTGCCGACAATCTATATGCGCCCCTGCCCCATTCGGCATGGGCTTGGCATTGGACCAGAGCAGAGCAGAGCAAATAAGACCCGTGCCGGAACAGGCACGCATAAGGGATCACGGGGCAACAACATGGGCAATATCATGGGCCATTCCATGCACACAGAGGCCGGGCAAACCGCACAGGCCAACCGCTACATCACATCCAAAGGCCGTTTCTCACGTAAATTGCGTCTGGCGCTGCTGGTGTCTACCACCCTTGCCCTCACGGCGTGTCAGGACGGGCAAAGCTTTTTCGACAGTTTGAAAGCCCCCGCCACGGGGTCGACGCCCGCTTCGACCTCGACCAAATTGGTCGAACGCGACGTCGAAGCGCCCGATGTGTTTCAGGTCACCGACAAAGGCCTTTGGGACGGGCGTCCGTCGCTTGGCGGGGTTTGGGTGGCACATTCCAAGGTCACGGACCCCGAACGCGTGATCATCCGCAACACCCAAAACGGCAAATTCGTCATCGGCGCGTTGTTCAAACGCGAAGCCACCTCCCCCGGCCCCGGCGTTCAGGTCTCGTCGGATGCGGCCGATGCGCTTGGCATGTTGGCGGGATCTCCGGCCGAGTTGAACATCACCGCGCTGCGTCGCGAAGAAGTGGCCCCAGAGCCCGAAACCGTTGCGACCATTGCCGAAACAGAAACCATCGCCGCCGCGCCTTTGGATGATCCGATTGCCGATGTCGCCGCCACTTTAGACGCCATTGACGCGCCCGCGACACCCGCCGCAACCGCTCCCGTGGCCGCCGCAAAACCGCCTGTCGCCAAACCCGCCGCCAAGGCCACACCCTCGACGATGGACAAAGCCTATTTGCAGATCGGGATTTTCTCGGTCGAAGCCAATGCCGAACGCACCGTGCAAATGCTCGCCTCACAGGGGCTGGTTGCAACCGTCAAACCCGGTAGTTCCAACGGAAAATCCTTCTGGCGTGTGGTGGTCGGCCCGGCGTCTTCCGCCTCCGAACGCAAAACTCTTCTCGAAAAAGTGAAAAAAGCGGGCTTCACGGATGCCTATGCTGTGACCCATTAAGGGCCTATTCTGAGACCGTCGGGGCCGCGCAACGTGGCCCCCTGCCCGACAGCTCTGGCCACAAGACCAAGGATTGATACCTCTCCATGTTTCTCACCGTGCCTCACACCACGTTTCGCCGCACGTTTCGTCGCTTTGCCCAAAGCCTCGTTGTCTGCCTCACCCTGACCGGTGTCGCCACTCCCGTCGCCGCCTTTGAAACGCGGGCGGGGGCAGCGTGGGTCTATGATTTGACCAGCGCAACGCTGTTGATGGACAAAAACTCCCAAACGCCCCTGCCGCCCGCCTCGATGTCAAAACTGATGACGCTGAACATGTTGTTTGAGGCTTTGCGCGATGGTCGGGTGACGCTGGACACCCAGTTTTCGGTCTCGACCCGAGCCAAAAACATGGGCGGATCGACTATGTTTCTCAATGAAACAGACCGCCCCACCGTCGAGCAGTTGATCCAGGGTATTATCGTGCTGTCGGGCAATGACGCCTGTGTGGTGGTGGCCGAGGGGCTTGGCGGCACAGAAGACAATTTTGCGCGTCTGATGAATGACCGCGCCAAGGCACTTGGCATGACCAATTCGACCTTTGCCAATGCCTCCGGCTGGCCCAACCCGGCTCAACGCATGTCGATGCAGGATCTGGGCACTTTGGCGATCCGTTTGATCACTGAATTCCCGGAATATTATGGCTATTTCGGCCAATTAGAATTCCCCTACGACAACCGTGCGCCACAGAACCGGCACAACCGCAATCCGCTTTTGAAACTCGGGATTGGCGCAGACGGGTTGAAAACCGGCCACACCGAAGAAGCCGGGTACGGTCTTGTTGGCTCCGCCACCCAAGGCACACGGCGGGTTGTGTTTGTCCTCTCCGGTCTCGATTCCACGGCGGATCGGGCGCAAGAATCTGAGCGCGTCGTCAACTGGGCCTTCCGCCAATTTGCCGAAAAGCCGATCGCAGAAAAGGGTCATGAATTTGCCAAGGCGCAGGTCTGGATGGGCGATGACACCGAGGTCGGTTTGGTCGCAGGCGAAGACATCTCCGTGCTTTTGCCCGGCTCTGAGCTTGAGGACGGCAGCGCAAAGGTGGTCTACACGGGCCCGTTTGAAGCTCCGATCACCCAAGGCGACGTTTTGGCCGAACTGGTGATCGCGCGCCAGGACCTTCCCGAGGCGCGCATTCCCCTGATCGCAGACCGCTCCATTGCGCGTGGCGGATTGGTCCCGCGCTTGCGTACCGCCTTTGTGGTGCTTAAGGACAAGTTGGAGGGACAAACGGGATTGGCCGTGTCCGAATAGACGAACCAACACCGACAGGAGCGCCATGTTCATCAGTTTCGAGGGCATCGACGGGTCCGGCAAGTCCACCCAAGCCCGGCTTTTGGCCGATACTCTGCGCGTGGCGGGCTTTGACGTGATCCACACCCGCGAACCGGGCGGCTCCAAAGGCGCCGAAGAAATCCGCGCGCTGGTGCTCGAAGGCGACCCGGATCGCTGGTCGGCGGAGACCGAGATTTTGCTCTTCACCGCCGCGCGTCGCGATCACATGGAAAAGACCATCCTCCCCGCCCTGAACGCCGGACAGGTGGTGGTCTGTGACCGCTTTGCCGATTCAACCCGTGTGTTCCAAGGCGTCACGCGCGGCGATCTTCAGGACAAGGTCAACCGTTTGCATGACGAGATGATCGGGATCGAACCGGACATGACCCTGTTGTTCGATATGGACCCCGCCATTGGATTGGCCCGCGCCAAAGGCCGCCAAACCGTCGAAGAGCGGTTTGAAGATTTCGGTCAAGGGTTTCAGGAAAAATGCCGCGCCGCGTTTTTGGCGCTGGCACAGGCCTATCCACGGTTCACCGTGATCGACGCCGGACGCGACATTGACGTGGTGGCGCGCGAGGTGGCCGATCTGGTCACCGCTCGCCTTGTGCAGACGACACAAAAGGCCCAGCCATGAGAGCCCCCGTTGGCGAGATCGAAGAACTGCCCGAGGCCGATTGCGCCCCCGGAGCGCCGCATCCGCGCAAAACCACGGCGCTGTTTGGTCAAGCCCATGCCGAGGCCGATTTCCTTGAGGCTTTCACCTCGCATCGCCTGCATCACGCTTGGCTGATCACCGGCCCGCGCGGCGTCGGCAAGGCCACTTTGGCCTGGCGGATCGCCCGATTTTTGCTGTCGCAGCCGGTTGAGGGCCAAGACGGGCATACCGGAGAGGGTGCGGGGCTTTTTGGCGAAGCACCGCCTGCGCCCCCCCAGCTCGACATCGTCCATGACAGTCCGATTTATCGCCGCTCTGCGCAATTGGCCGAACCGCGTCTGTGCCTGATCCGGCGCATGTGGGATGAGAAGAAGAACAAATTTGGCGCTGGGATTTCCGTCGATGAAGTCCGCAAGCTCAATGGGTTTTTCCAAATGTCGGCGGCCGATGGCGGGCGTCGCGTGGTGATTGTCGACAGTGCCGATGAGATGAACGTCTCCGCCGCCAACGCCCTGCTCAAAACCTTGGAGGAGCCGCCGAAACACTCTACGCTGTTGCTGATTTCGCATCAACCGACCCGACTTTTACCGACCATCCGTTCGCGCTGTCGCGAATTGCGCCTTGGTCCGCTTTCGCCCACAGATTTGGCCCGCGCTCTTGACGCGGCGGGCTTTGATGCCGCAGAGCAGTCAAACGCATTGGCTGAGCTGTCAGCCGGATCAGTTGGGGAGGCGCTGCGCTTGACGAATTTGGACGGATTGTCCGCCTATCGCGATGTGGTGGCGCTGTTTGCCACCCTGCCCCAGTTGGATCGTGGCCGGGCATTGAAATTGGCCGAAGCCTGTGTCGGTCCGGCCAACGTGGACCGCTATGAGTTGACCCTTGGGTTGATGGATCGGTTTTTGATCCGCTTAGCGCGCACCGGGGCCGGGCGTCCGCCAATTGTCGAGGCCGCCCCCGGTGAGGCCGATGTGATGCGCCGTTTGGCCCCCGATGGCTTGGCCGCGCGTGATTGGGCGGTATTGCAGCAAGAGCTTTCGGCGCGAGCGGCCCATGCCAAGGCCGTCAACCTTGACCCCGCCGCCTTGATCCTAGATATGGTATTTAAGATCAATGACACGGCCACCCGGATCGCTGGATAAGGCGGTTGCGCGGGGTGCGGCCAGACAGATTTAGAGCAGCCCCATGACCACGCCTCCCCTCATCACTGACAGCCATTGCCATATTGATTTTCCAGACTTTTCCGAGGAATTGCCCGATGTGATCGCGCGCGCGATGGACGCAGGCGTGCACCGGATGGTGACGATTTGCACCAAGCTGAAGAACGTCGAGCAAGTCAAAGCCATCTCAGAGGCCTATGCGCCGGTGTTTTGGGCGGCGGGCACCCATCCGATGTCTGTGGCCGAAGAACCGATGGTCACGGTCGAGGAGTTGGTGACACTGGCGCAGCACCCGAAATTTGTCGCCATTGGTGAAACCGGTCTTGATTATCATTACACCGCCGAGAGCGCCGAGGTGCAAAAGCACAGTCTGCGCCTGCATATCGAGGCGGCGCGTCAGACCCAATTGCCGCTGATCATCCATGCGCGTGGCGCGGATGAGGACATGGCGCAGCTCTTGACCGAAGAATACAAAATCGGCGCCTACCCTTGTGTCATGCATTGTTTTTCCTCCTCGCGCGCTTTGGCCGAGGCCGCGCTTGAGTTGAATTGTTATCTGTCGATGTCGGGGATCACGGCGTTTCCGAAATCCGGCGAGCTGCGCGATATTTTCCGCGACGTGCCAAAAGACCGGATTTTGGTCGAAACCGACAGCCCCTATCTGGCCCCTCCGCCGCATCGCGGACGCCGCAATGAACCGGCCTACACGGCCAAAACCGCGGCCATCGCCGCCGAAACCTTTGGCATGGGCTACGCCGAGTTTGCCGCCCTCACCGAGGCCAATTTCGAACGGCTGTTCACCAAGGCTGTGCTCACCGAGAGTCCGCAATGAGCGCGCGTTTCACCATTTTGGGCTGTGGCTCTTCGGGGGCGTGCCGCGCATTGGTGGGATTTGGGGCGACTGCGATCCAAACAACCCTAAAAACCGCCGGATGCGCTGTTCCGCCTTGGTTGAGCGCGACGGCCCCGGCGGCACCACCACCGTATTGATCGACACCTCGCCCGATATGCGCGAACAGTTGTTGATGGCGGGCACGACGCGGCTCGATGGGGTGATTTACACCCATCCCCATGCCGATCACGTCCATGGTCTCGACGACCTGCGCCAGATTGTGTTCAACATGCGTGAGCGGGTCAAAGTCTGGGCCGACAGCGAGACGGAAAACGATCTGATCTCGCGCTTTGGCTATGCCTTTGTGCAACCTGAGGGCTCGAATTATCCACCGATTTTGGACCTGCATGCCATTCGTGGCCCAGTGACCGTTGAGGGGCCCGGCGGGCCGATCACTTTTACCCCGATCCCGGTCAATCATGGCCAGATCAACGCCCTTGGCTTTCGCATCGGTGATCTGGCCTATATCCCGGATGTGCTTGCAATCCACGAGGCCAGTTGGCCGCTTTTGGACGGGCTTGATACCTTTGTGATCGACGCGCTGCGCTATAAACCACACCCCTCTCATGCCCATTTGGCGCTGACTTTGGACTGGATCGACCGCCTTGCGCCGCGCCGCTCGGTGTTGACCAATATGCATGTCGATATTGACCATGATACGGTCGACGCCGAGACCCCCGATCACATCGCCCCGGCTCATGACGGCATGGTTTTGCCAATCGCGGGCCTGATCTGACATGCAGGCGCTGATCGACGTCATCCTGCCCGTGTTCATCGTCATCGGCTTTGGCTATGTGGCGGCGTGGCGACGCTGGGTGGCGGATGCGACCATCGACGGGGTGATGAAATTTGCCCAAAACTTTGCCGTGCCGACGCTGTTGTTCGCGGGCATTGCCCGGATTGATTTGGCCCAAAATTTTCACCCACCGATCCTGATTTCCTTTTACGCAGGCGCGTTTTCGGGCGGGATGTTCGGCTTTTTGGGCGCGCGCTACCTGTTCAAACGCGACTTGACCGACAGTGTCGCCATCGGATTTATCGGCCTGTTTTCCAATTCGCTGTTGCTTGGCATCCCGATCACCGAGCGCGCCTATGGTGCGGATGCGCTGAGTTGGAATTTCGCGATCATTTCGATCCACGCCCCGTTGCTCTATGCGATTGGCATCACCGCGATGGAGCTGGCACGCACGGCGGGTCAGGGTCTATCTGCGGTGCGGTTGATCCGGCAAATCGGCACGGCGATCCTGCGCAATCCTTTGGTTTTGGGCATTTTGGCCGGATGGATCGTCAATGTCGGCGGCATCCGCTTGCCACAACCGATCTGGGATGCGGTGTTTATGATGAACAAGGCAGCGATCCCGGCGGCGCTGTTTGGGCTGGGGGGTGTGTTGCTACGCTATCGGCCCGAAGGCGACATGCGCATCATCGCTTGGGCGGTGTTCGCCTCTCTCATCCTGCACCCGGCTGTGACCTATGGCTTGGCGCATTTTGGCTTTGGTCTTGCGACCCCGCCCCTGCGCTCCGCCACGATCACCGCCGCCATGGCACCCGGCGTCAATGCCTATCTGTTTGCCAATATGTATGGGGTGGCAAAACGTGTGGCCGCCTCATCCGTGTTGATTGCCACGGCCCTGTCGATTGTCACCATCTGGTGTTGGCTGGCGATCCTACCATAGTGACGCAGGTCTGCCCCGCTCAAATAAGGATGTGCGGGCGGGCCATAAAGCTGTGTCGTCACGGGGTCAACGCCATGCACAGCGGTGCGCAAAATCGCTTCGAGCGCGGGGAAAAGGTCGAACAGTTCGGCCTTTGCCACGCGGTCAAATCCCGACAACGCAAAACGTCCGGGATAGAGGCTTTCCGAGAGCGCCCCATTGGCGCGGATCACCGCATGACGCGGCAGCAACAGGTGGTGATAGCAGACCTCCCGTTTGCCCCGCGCCACGCGAACCCCCGCCTGTGTGGTCAAAAGATGCTTGGCACGCGCAAAAACCCGGTGTCTGCCCGCATCCGGGCCGAACCGGAGGTCAGGCACGTAGATCCCATGTTGCGGCGACACCAAAAGATCACCCCGGTTGCCAAACGTGCCATCGCGGATCAACACCGGCAACAGTTCGGGATGTTCGGCCAAAATATCGCGCCCCAAATGGCGCACCCCATGCCACAACAGCGGTTGCGGCCCGGCATCAAGCGTTGAAATCAGATCGCCGGTGCGCAGATCTTCGACAGGCACCTCGCCCGAAGGTGTCATGATCCGGGTGCCTGAAACATAACAGGGAATGCCGATGGAATAGAGTTCCGGCGCGGTATCGACCTGTGTGGGGGCAACGCCCCATAGGATGACGCTTTCGCCATTTGGAAAGGTCAAAACCGCATCGCCTGCGCCATTGTCACTGACCACCACGTCCCATGCGTTGACCGGATTGCCCTCAGCATCGGTCAGAGCAGAGACATCAAACTGATCGTTGGTAATACCGTTTAGATCGCTATCCCCCATGTCAAAATCGGTGATCGTGTCGATACCGGAGCCGTCTTGAAAGACAAAGACATCCTCCTCGGACCCACCCGAGAGCAAATCGTCCCCGGCACCGCCGTCGATGATGTCATAGCCTTCGCCACCGTAAATACTATCGGCGCCATCGCCGCCATACAGCTCGTCATGACCGGTTTCACCGAAAATTTGGTCATCACCGGTGCCGCCATAAATCTCATCATGGCCGCCACCGCCGTAGAGGATGTCATTGCCACCTTCGCCATAGAGCGTGTCATCGTAAACGTATTCGGTCCCGCTGACGTCATCAATAAGATCATTGCCCTCGCCGCCATACACCGTGTCGCCGTCAGACTGGGTCGCGCCGCCCGTTCCGTAGTAAATCGTATCATTGCCATCGCCGCCATAGACGGTATCGTCGCCACCGCCGGAGTAGACGGTGTCATCCCCGCCCCCTGCTTCGATTTGATCGGAATACGCCCCCCCATCATAGGTTTGCCCCGTTGCAGCATCATACGGGGACCAAGGCATATCATTGTAATATGGGGTTGTTCCCGAACTGGTATCGACATTGTCCACGGCAGACACCATGTAAGTGACACCGGGGACAATGGCCGGGTTGGTGAGGATCGCTTGCTCGCCACCACCAATCTCAACCACATAGACATAAACAATATTGCCCTCGCCATCGGAGAGGGTGATGCGGTCTTCGAGGTAAATCCGACCGCTGGCTAAGGTATTGCCAGACGAATCGGTAATGGTCCCCAATTGGTTGCTGTCACTGCCAACCTCATCAAAATTGGCGTCACCGTGAAAGATCCCCTCATCATCAGTGACGTTGACCTGAAGATAATCAGACGCCGCATCCCAAGTGGGCGCAAGTTGAACGACATCGCCCGGTGCCACCGTTGCGGAGCCCGTTGACGAATAGAAATCACTAAGGGCATATCCCCGAAGAGTGTAGGTCGACATGTTTCCCCCAAAAAGCCGCTTTAGGCCCACCACAGCGGGATTAACGTTAAAAAATCGGTGCTGATAAAAGGTGAATCCGCGCCGACAACCTTGTTAAAATTTGATTTTATTATTGCCAAACGGCGTGGGATTGTGGCGGCAATCAAGGGCCTGTGACAGCCGCAACCGCCTGACACGCAGACGCATAAGCATTCAAATTTCACATGAATTGCCCAAACTGGCCCCAATCCCGCCTCAAACCAGCGTCAGAGCATTAACCAAGATCCGCAAAGGCGTGCTGAAAGGCATGCGCGTTGCGGGCGTTAGATTTTGACCTCGTATCGAGTGGACTCCCATGGCCGTCTATGACCTGAATTTTTATACGATCAATCCAACGAGCTTTATGTCGACCTCGACCGGATCGACATTTACCTATGCAGGCCCCAGCGTGGCCGCAGGTTCGGCGTTGATCAACGACACAGGCACGGGCGTCAATCAAACGGCGCTGACCGATGACAATGCTGGGGAAAACGGCACAACTGGCACCGTGACCGTGGGGGCGAACACCTCAACTGGGTCAAACGTCGACGCCGAAGCCGTCTGGACCGTCAAGGATCTGACCACGGGCGAGGTGTTTCAAATCGCCTCCTTTGATGTCGAAAATGGGGCTGCGGCGGGCACATATACCCTGTCTGAATCGCCTTTGGTGCCAGGACATACCTATCAGGTCGTCGCCTATGACTCCCTGCCCGATGCCACGGATTCAACCCCGGATCAGGTGTTCAGCTATGCCGATTACACCGATGGGATCATCGAAGGCACCGCAGGCGACGACACGATCAACAGCACCACCACTCAAGACCCCCAAGGCGAAATGGTGGATCAAGGCATCGCGGTCGAAAGCACGCTCAGCTGGGAAACCCTCGGATCAGACGGAAGCTCGATTGCGGGCGGCCTCTCGACCGACATCAACGGCGTGCACGTTGATGTCAGCTATACCGACTTGGGCCCAGGTCAGTCCGCCACGATCTCGAACGAAACGCTTTATACCGAGAACGGCGATTTTGATCCCGACAGTTCGGTGCAATTGCTCGGCGACAACAGCTCAGGCGGCGGCTCTGACACCTCAAGCCTGACCTTGGACTTCTCCTCCGCGACCGGGACAATGGCCGACGAGGTGCAAAACGTCTCCTTTCGGATCAGCGATCTCGACGTTTACAGCTTCACCGACACGGTCACCATCACAGCGGTTGATGCCGACGGCAATCCCGTTGAGGTCACGATCACATCCGAAGGCGCAGTCTCCGTTTCGGGCGACACGGCCACCGGGACCGCAGATGCCACCGGGATCACCGCCGGAAGCGCAAACGGTGCGATCTTGGTCGAAATCGCGGGCCCTGTCTCCTCCGTCACCATCACCTATGGCAATGCAGACACCGGATATCAGGGCGTCAACATCTCTGACGTCACCTTTGATGCGATCTATGCCGATTATGACGATGTGATCGACGCGGGCGACGGCAATGATACGATTGACTCAGGTCTTGGCGATGACACGGTCTACGCAGGCACCGGCAACGACACGGTTGTGGCAGGCGATGGCAATGACACGGTTTACGGCGGCACCGGCAATGACGTCCTTGATGGCGGTGACGGCAATGACACGCTCTATGGCGAAGACGGCAATGACACGCTGATCGGCGGGGCTGGCGACGACACGATGGACGGCGGCACAGGTGATGACACATTCATCGGTGGCGCAGGCAGCGACAGTATGAGTGGTGGCTCCGGTCAGGACACCGTTGATTATTCCGACTCCAGCGCGGGGGTGAGCGTCAACCTGGCAACCGGCACCTACTCCGGCGGCGATGCAACAGGTGACACGGGCTCCGGCATTGATGGCATCATCGGCTCAGATTACGACGACACCCTGATCGGTTTTGATGGCGAAAGCACCGATGGTGCCAACAGCTATACCAACGTCTTTTATGGCGGTGCGGGCAATGATTACCTCGATGGTGCCGGCGGCGACGACGAACTTTATGGCGGTACGGGCAATGACACCATCATTGGCGGTGCAGGGGCCGACCTGATTGATGGCGGCAACGGCGATGATACAATCTACGCCGGTGGCGGCGATACGATCACCGGCGGCGAAGGCAATGACACGATCATCATCGACCCGTCGCAGTTGGACGGCAATGCGATCAATATCGTCGGCTCTGAAGACGGCGACAGCGGTGCGGGCGATGTATTGGATCTGTCTCAGCTGGGGTCCAACTTTGTGCACGGCTCAATTGTCTATGATGCGGCCGATCCCGAAAGCGGCTCCCTGACCTTGGTCGATGGCACTGTCATCAACTTCTCCAACATCGAAACCGTGATTTGTTTTGGCAAAGGCACCCGCGTGGCCACGCCCTACGGCCCGCGCCGGGTCGAAGACCTGAAGCTCGGAGACATGGTGCTGACGCTTGATCATGGTCCGCAACCGCTGCGCTGGATTGGCGCGCGCAACGTCCCCGCCTTGGGTCGGTTTGCCCCGATCGAGATTGCGAAAGGCGCTTTGGGCAATTCCGACACTCTGATTGTCTCGCCACAGCACCGGATGCTGCTGAAAGGTTGGCAAGCCGAGATGCATTTTGGCACGTCCGAAGTCTTTGCTGCCGCCAAACACCTGATCAATGACAACACGATCCGGCCCCGTGTCGGCGGCTTTGTGACCTATTACCACCTGATGTTTGACGCCCATGAGGTGATCTTTGCCGAAGGAGCAGCTTCCGAGAGTTTCCACGTCTCGGATTACTCGCTCACCGGCGTGGCAGATGCGGCACGCGACGAGCTGTTTGGCCTGTTCCCAGAGCTGCGCGCCCTGCCCTCAGGTCATGGCGACACCGCACGCAAATGCCTCAAAGCGCATGAGGCGGGACTTTTGGCCGCCTAGATTGAACGCCATTGATATGGAAATCTTGTGCGTTCAAGCCAACAACGTTTGAACGCGACAAACACGTCATGGGCAGATCTTGGGGATGGTCTACACATTTTGAGGAGAATGATTGGTGCACCGCAGCGGAGCCCCATAGAACCGATTGACGTCGAATCCGTGCTGCAAATGCTGGAAGACTGGGAAGCCCAAATTCGGGCGGAACCTGCGTTTTATCAGTGGCTGCGTGAGGCAGACGAGATTGACACTGGGAATGGTACAGGCGAACAAGCTTCACCCATTTCCGCCCCCAAGCTGCGAGGGCCGCGCCCATGAGCCGTGCTGCCCCGTTTTCATTGCGACTGTCCGACAAGGAACACACCCGGCTTGAAGCACAGGCCGGGGCGATGTCTTTGGCGTCCTACATCAAATCTGTCGTGTTGGCCGAGGATGCCCCGCGTTATCGCAAGAGTAGGAAGCCGCCCGTGGCGGAGCAACAGTTGCTCGCCGAAGTGCTGGCACGTCTCGGGCAAAGCCGCACGGCGAATAATCTCAACCAGATCGCCAAGCATTTGAACCAAGGCACGTTGGTGGTCGATGAAGAGCTGGAAGTCAATTTAAATGCGGCTCTAGCCGATGTCGCATGGATGCGTGTCACCTTGATGCGGGCGCTTGGGGTAGGCTCATGATCCTCAAAGCCTCCCAAAGAAGTGGCGCAAAGGCTTTGGCAGACCACCTCATGAACGAGCGGGACAACGATCATGTTGCTCTGCTCGACCTGCGTGGTTTCATGGCAGATGATTTACATGGGGCTTTGTTAGAGGCCCACGCCATTTCCAAAGCCACACGTTGTACGCAATTTATGTTTTCTCTCAGTCTCAATCCGCCCCAAGATCATATTGCATCTGAACAGGATTTTCTCGACGCGGCGGATCGTGTTGAGGAACGGCTGGGTCTGTCAAACCAGCCCCGCGCCATTGTCATCCACGAGAAAGAAGGCCGTCGTCATGCCCATGTCGTGTGGTCGCGCATTGACGCGGATAGCATGACCGCGATCAACCTGCCGCATTTCAAACTCAAACTGCGGGATTTGTCGAAAGAGCTGTATCTCAATCATGGCTGGGAACTGCCCAAGGGGCTGCAAACCCATGATGGGAAAAGCCCGCTCAATTTCACACTGGAAGAATGGCAACAGGCCAAGCGCATCGGTGTCGATCCCCGAGAGATCAAGCAGATGTTTCAACAGGCATGGGAACGGAGTGACAGCCAGATCGGGTTTAAGAATGCCCTCGAAGAACGGGGTTATTTCTTAGCCCGTGGAGACAGACGTGGATTTGTCGCTTTAGATGTTGAGGGCAATGTCTTTGCCATTCCCAAATGGACAGGCCTCAAGACCAAAGAGGTCAATGACAAACTCGGCGCCCCAGAGGCCCTGCCCTCGGTTGATGACACACGCGCCACGATCCGCAGCAAAGTCTCAGAGCAAATGCGGGGCTTCATCGCTCAAACCAAAGCCCGTCACCGGGATGAAGCCAAACCGCTGATCGAAGAGAAAGCCGATCTCGTGGCCCAGCACCGCATTGAGCGGCGCAAGTTGGCCAAAGGCCAGAAAGCGCGTTGGGTCAAAGAAACCAAGGCTCGTAATGATCGACTGAACAAAGGTCTGCGTGGGTTATTTGATCGGTTCTCGGGCAAGACCAAAAGCACACGCCAAACCAACGAGGCCGAAGCTCTTGCCGCGTTCAAACGCGACCAAGCCCAGAAACACTCCCTGATCGAAGCGCAAATGCGCGAGCGCAAAGCCCTGCAAAAGCAGATGATCATGCTCAGGGAGAAACAGAAGCAGGACCGCAGCCTGTTGGCGCGGGACATTGCTGCCAGTCTCAACCGCACCTCGCGGTTTCAGGCTGAGATTGAACAAAAGCAGCAAGCTCGCAATCGGCCCCGCCCCTTTGGATTAAGTCGCGGACCATAAGGACATGACAATGTTTGCCATTCATTTTGACAATCTTTGCCAAATTGCGCTATACTATCCTCATGAAGGAGACCCCTATGGCCACGATGAATGTTTCCCTGCCGGACGGCATGAAGTCTTGGGTTGAAGACCAATCGACCACGGGCAGTTTTGCCAATGCCAGCGATTATGTCCGCCACCTGATCCGCAAAGATCAGGAGCGCCAATCGGCCATTGCGATGCTACAAGGCGCGATCACCGAAGGGCTGGAGAGCGGCCCGGCGGAACCGTTTGAAATGTCCGGTTTCAAAGCCAGCCTCAAGGCCCGTCATGACGGATGAGCCGCTGGCGCTGCATCTGACGCCGAAAGCCAGAGCTGACCTCGAAGAGATATGGGCCTACACGGTTGAAACGTGGAGCGAGACCCAAGCCGAACGCTATCTCGATACGATTTCCGAGAGCTTTGATATGCTCTGCGCCATGCCGACCATGGCGCGGGAATATCACGAATTCACCCCGCCCGTGCGCATCCACCCGATTGGGCCGCATTTGGTGGTGTATGTGGCGGACGATGCGAAGTTGTCGGTGATCCGGGTACTCGGAGCAAAGCAGAACTGGCGAGCCGTGTTGGAACAGGTGGAGGGGTGAAACGCCCTCCACCAATTCGGATATTGGGCAAACTGTGTGTCATATCCGACGTCGGATGCCCGGAATAGTGATAAAAACACGCTCCCTCACCCGTCGAGAAAACGATGTTTCATCAAGTCTGAGCCGAAACCCCAGGCCATACAGCACCTTACCTTGGCTATTGATCATCGCGACAAGTTCGTCATCATCTTTGGGGGCGTTGGCCATTGCGCTGTTGAACCATGGCGTTCTGGGCTGGAGCACCACGGCTTTGGTCTCGATCGTCGGGTTCTGTCTGGCCTTGGGCTATTGGATCGGCACGGCGGTGAAGTCTCTGGGCGAGGTTCCCACCACCTTTGGCTCGGCTCGCTGGGCCACAGCGGACGATCTCGCGGAGTATAAGCTCTGGGGAAAAAGCGGGATTTATCTCGGGGAAGCCTATGACGGCGAGACCATGAAGACGATCACGTATAAGGGGGATCGTCACCTTGTGGTGTCAGCCCCGAGCCGCACCCATAAAGGCACCAGCCTGATCATCCCCAACCTGCTGAGCTATCAGGGCTCGACAGTGGTGATTGATCCCAAGGGCGAGAACGCCCTGATCACCGCCCAAGCCCGTCAAGAGATGGGGCAACAGGTTTGTATCCTCGATCCGTGGGGCATTGCGCCGGTCGAAGGCATCACGCCTGTGCGCTTCAACCCGCTGGATTGGCTACAAGAGGGCGATACCGGACATATCTGCTCAGAGACCTATGGCATCAACTGGCTCAAAGCCCAACATGAACCGCTGATCACACTGGCTCTGTTCAACAAGGTGCAGGAGCGCCGCCAAGGGGTTGCCAAGGCCCCGAAGCGGCCTGACATCGGCGAGACCTTCGTCATGCGTGGCATGGTCATCTGTGCCTGCTGTGGCGCGTCGCTGCGCTCGTCTATTACGCGCGGCAATGGTGGACACTACCCGTATTATCTGTGCCAGACCAAAGGCTGTGAGGCCTATGGCAAGTCGATCCCGCGTGACAAGCTGGAAGCTGATGTAGGCAATCTGATCAAGACGCTGCAACCGACCGACACGTTGATGATGTTGGCGACAGCGATGTTCCGTGATGCATGGAATGCGCGACGTGATCAGGCGCAAGATATTCTCAACGCTGCCAAACGGCGGATTACGACGATTGATAAAGAGATCGCCACGCTGCTGGACCGCATCATGGCGGCGAGCAATCACATTGTGATTCAGAGCTATGAAACCAAGATTGGCGAGCTGGAACAGCAAAAGGCTCTCATGGCAGAAACGCTGCATTCTCAGCCGCAAAAGCCAGACAGCTTCGAAGACAAGCTAGAACCAGTCCTGACCTTCCTCGCAAACCCTTGGAAACTCTGGGAAACAGGCCATATCCACGCCCGCAGACTAGTCGCGAAACTGGCCTTCGCAGACCGTGTTGCCTATGATCGAAAACTGGGCGCTAGAACCCCGGAAATAGCCTTGCCATTCAAGGCTTTGGGGGATGTTTATACCCTTCATGAGAAGAGTGGTGCGGGTGGAGGGACTTGAACCCCCACGCCTTGCGGCGCTAGAACCTAAATCTAGTGCGTCTACCAATTTCGCCACACCCGCGTGGCGCTTCAATTAGCAAACTGCATTCCCCTATGCCAGCCACAAAACGCTGGTATCACGCAACAAATTGCAAAAAATCCTATCCGGTAACGAAAAATTGCCATATTCTGGATCATAGTACTGAGGCAGTAGTATAATAGGGCCCTGACATGACCGATAACGGCAGCGGGCACGAGAATGAGCGTAATGACGGGCGAGATCCGTCTCAGCGACTTCGCGTGCAGGACATTTTATCCAACTATGCCAATGGCTTGCCCATGGGGACTGAGGTGATGACGGCGGATGGCATCCTGCCAGTTGAATACCTTGAACCGGGCGATCGGATCATCACGCGTGGCGGAATGCGCCGGCTGCGCGACATCGACACGCTTGCGCCGAAACGATTCAAATTGGTGTTTGAGCGCGAAGAAGCGATCTATGCGGGCGGCATTTTGGTCATGAGCGAAAGCGGATTGCCCTTCGCAGCCTGATCTCCGGCCCAACTCCAAACAATAGTGACGCATTTTTAGGCGCGCCTTTTCATCTGCTGATGTCTTTTTCGGGCCTGGGTTTTGAGTATTTGAGCCAAAAAGAAAACGCTGGCCCCAAACTTAGCGTGCGCCTTCATTGCAGCAAAAATACTCATAGCCCAAGCTGACGAAACACCTTGGGCAGTTCCTCAGCCAAATCCTCCGCAATCAAACCGGGGCCAAAGCTGCGCGCGGCCTCTGTGTGGAGCCATGCGCCGGTCTCGGCGGCTTGATGCGGGGAGTGTCCACGCGCCAAAAGCCCGGTGATGATCCCGGCCAAAACATCCCCCGACCCGGCGGTGGCGAGCCAAGGGGCGGCGCGCTCATACACCGCGGCGTTGATGGTGGCGTGGCCATTGGGAGAGGCGATCACCGTATCGGGGCCTTTGAACAAAACCACGCACCCGGCACGTTTGGCGGCCTCTCTGGTGGCATCGAGTTTGGAATAGGCCGGACCTGTCGTGGCGGGCGCGTCAAGTTTGGCGGCGAGGTCCGGGAACAGGCGCTTAAATTCGCCCGCATGGGGCGTGAGGACGCATCTGTCATGCAGGGCGGCAAACAGGGCTTGGTCCTGCGAAAGCGCCGTCAGCGCATCGGCATCGAGCACCATGGCGCGCTTGGCGGCCAGCACATAGGGCAAGAACGCGCCCGCCCGTTCAACGCCAAAGCCCGGCCCGATGCACAGGGCGTTGATGCGCGCGTCTTTGAGCACACGTGTCAGAATGTCCGGTGTGTCGATTTCCGTCAGCATAATGGCGGTAAGCTGCGCCGCGTTTTCAAGCAAGGCCTCATGTGGGGTGCCAAGGGTCACAAGCCCCGCCCCAACCCGCAAAGCCGCGCGCGCAGACAGACGGGCAGCACCCGTTTTGCCTGAGAGACCGGAGAGGATGAGGGCGTGGCCATGGCTGTATTTGTGAGAATACGCTTCTTTGGCAAGATCGTCAGGACAGCCGTTCAGAGTTACGTCGTCTCTCACACGAGACTTCAGACCAATGTCTTTGACGACAAGCTTTCCTACAATATCAGGACCATCCGCTAAAAAATGCCCCAATTTCGGTGCATGAAATGTCACGGTGAGATCCGCCCAGAAATGAGCAAGAGTATTTTCTTTCTCGAGGATGAGCTGCCCGCTATCAGCACAAATCGACGTCGGAATGTCGACCGCGACATAGCGCTCAGTCGGCCGAAGCGAGCGTTCATAGGGCCAAAGCCCCACACGCATTCTCTTCAATACTTTGGCGATGTCGCCCTGAACGGGTCTGGCGAGTCCCGTCCCAAAAAGCGCATCACAAATGACGTCAAAGTGACATTTGTGGAATTGCGGAAACGTCTCGGATTTGAGAGCTTGAGCGCTCCCCATTCCCACCCACCGCTCATAATTCGCCCGCGCATCGGGCGGGAGTTTTTCGGGGTCGCCATAGAGAAACACCGCCACCTCCCAACCGCGCTGTTTGAGCAGGCGAGCGATGACAAATCCGTCACCACCATTGTTGCCGGGGCCACAAAGCACGACAGCTTTATAGGCACTCAGGGCCAGCTCGGGCCACTCGTCAAAAATGGCATCCACAACACCCTGCCCGGCCCGTTCCATCAAGGTCAGTCCAGTGACCGATCCAGAGGCGATCGCAGCCTGTTCAATGGCACGCATTTGGGCCGATGTCAGGAGTTCGGTCATCGTTTTGGCCTCCGCTCAACCGGTGCGGCCACGCCAGAAGGCGCGGCGGGAATGGCGCGCATTTGGGCACTGCTCAGAAGTTCCGCCATCATTTTCCTCAAAAGTTTTATTTATGCACATTTTAAAATCGCATCGCACAAATTATAAGCACGGCCATGCGAATCCTGTGGGACTTTCTCGCTTAGTCCAGCCTACCCGATTGTGGCGGCAGATGAGAAATGGTCTGACAGTCAGCGAACCAAGTTTAGGGAGTCGAAGGTCGATGAAAAAGATCGAAGCGATCATCAAGCCCTTCAAGCTCGACGAAGTGAAAGAGGCGCTACAAGATATTGGCGTTCAGGGTCTTTCGGTCGTCGAGGTGAAGGGCTTCGGGCGCCAAAAGGGCCACACAGAGCTGTACCGTGGTGCAGAATACGTCGTGGACTTTTTGCCGAAGGTGAAAATCGAAGTTGTGCTGGCCGCCGATCAGGTCGACAGCGCGATTGAGGCGATTATTGCGGCGGCCAAAACCGACAAGATCGGCGACGGTAAGATTTTCGTCTCTCCGATCGAACAAGCCATTCGTATCCGCACCGGCGAGTCTGGCCAAGACGCGCTGTAAGGGGGGCATGGGGCGGAGTAAGCCGCCCTCATGTCAATTTATGTTTTTCTAACTCAGAGGGAAAAGGTCACAATGAGCATCCAAGACGTTCTCCAGACCATCAAAGACGAAGACGTTCAGTACGTCGACGTGCGGTTCACCGATCCGCGCGGCAAGCTGCAGCACGTCACACTGCGCTACACCGAAGTCGATGAAGGCTTTTTTGAAGACGGGTTTATGTTCGACGGGTCGTCGATCGCCGGTTGGAAATCCATCGACAAATCCGACATGAAACTGATCCCGGACCCGGATTCGGTTTATATCGACCCGTTCTATGCGGAAAAAACCATGTGCGTGCATTGCTCCGTCGTCGAGCCCGACACCGGCGAAGCCTACGATCGCGACCCGCGCGGCACAGCACAAAAAGCCGAAGCTTACCTGAAGTCCTCGGGCATCGGTGACGCGGCTTATATGGGCCCGGAAGCTGAATTCTTCCTGTTCGATGACGTGCGCTTCTCCGTGTCGATGAACAAAGTGTCCTACCAAATCGACGCGCTCGACGGTGCGTGGAACTCTGACACCGAGTATGAAATGGGCAACACCGGCCACCGTCCGGGCATCAAGGGCGGCTATTTCCCGGTCAACCCTATTGATGACGCTCAAGACATTCGCGGCGAAATGCTGACCACAATGGCCAACATGGGCATGAAAGTGGACAAGCACCACCACGAGGTGGCGTCTTGCCAGCACGAGCTTGGTCTGATCTTCGGAACGCTGACCACGCAAGCCGACGAGATCCAGAAATACAAATACGTCGTGCACAACGTTGCCCATGCTTATGGCAAATCCGCGACCTTCATGCCGAAACCGATGTCTGGCGACAACGGCACCGGGATGCACGTCAACATGTCGATTTGGAAAGACGGTAAGCCGTTGTTCGCAGGCGACAAATACGCGGACCTGTCGCAAGAGGCGCTGTATTTCATCGGCGGCATCTTGAAGCACGCCAAAGCGTTGAACGCGATCACCAACCCGTCCACCAACTCCTACAAACGCTTGATCCCGGGCTTTGAAGCTCCGGTTCTGCGGGCCTATTCCGCATCCAACCGCTCGGGCTGTGTGCGTATTCCGTGGTCGGAATCTCCCAAAGCCAAACGCGTCGAGGCCCGTTTCCCCGACCCGTCCGCCAACCCGTACCTGTGCTTTGCGGCCCTGTTGATGGCTGGCCTCGACGGCATCAAAAACAAAATCGATCCGGGCCCCTCGTCCGACAAAGACCTTTACGATCTGCCGCCGGAAGAATTGGCAGCGATCCCGACGGTCTGCGGCAGCTTGCGCGAAGCGCTTGAAGAGCTGGAAGCCGACATGGACTTCTTGCTGGCTGGCGACGTGTTCACCAAAGACCAACTTGAAGGCTATATGGCCCTCAAATGGGAAGAAGTGTACGCCTACGAGCACACACCGCACCCGATCGAGTACAAAATGTACTACTCCTGCTAAGCAGGCCGGTTGTACAAAGATTTGGAAAGGGCTCCTTCGGGGGCCCTTTTCTTTTGGGGGAAATCTTATAGCATAAAACTGCTATTTTATGACGAAAGCCTCACCATGAAAGCCTCACCATGAAACTGCCTTTTTGGGATCGCCTGTCTGAAAATGGCAAGCAAGCGCTTGCAATAATTGCTGTTCTTCAAGCGGCCCATTTTGTGATCACCGTCCCTCTGGGCTATATCGAGCAAAGAAAATGGGCCAAGCAATTTGAGACTGACGAACCTTGGTATCCACGAGCCTTGTTGGTGGAGAATGATATTTTCGCCGACCTGTGGAAAGCTCAGGTTATGATCGGACGGAATTACGTCTACCGCGAAGAGTGCGAAGCGGATCAAGACGGTGAATTTGAGTTTATCCATTCATGGCAAGAGCCAGTTGATTGCACGAACCTTCCCTCCTTAGAAGCATATGTTGCAGACAAATTGGCGCTGCATAAGGTGCCACAGGATCAGATTGACAGCGTACGTCTCGGCCTCCGGGTCTTAGGGGGATTGCCGTTGGAGGACACCGAGTGATCCATCTCCGCCCACATCATCTGTTGTGCCTTCTCACCTACGCGGGAAAAGGCTACTCGGCTGATTTTGTTCAAAATTACGACCGGATCGCTGCGAGATTGTCCGCCGGTGAAGAGATCGAAATCGTGGACGGACCGGATGACATTTGCGCACCGCTGTTGACCGAGGACGCACCGCATTGTCGTCGGGACAGCGTGGTGGAGCGAGATGCCTTGGCCGCGCGCGATGTCGGGGCTTTATTGGGGCTTGAGATCACCCTCGGGGTGCGGCTTGGCATAGATGCCGCCCGGCTTACGCGGCTGAGAGCGGGGTTTGCGCGTGGTGAGAGCCGCTTGGCCTGCCTCGGCTGTGACTGGGCCGATCTGTGTACAGATGTGGCGCAAGGTGGCTTTGCGGGCGTGCGCGTGGCGGCACAGCTTTGAACGACGAGGCGGTGTAGCGACAACTTTCACGCCAATTTGCCAAGCCGGACGCACATTCCCCTTGAAACCGACTTCCGGCTTGGGCCTGATGAAAGGGTATTAAGGGGGGACAATCATGGTTTTAGAAATCACCAGAGTGACGAAAGTCGTCAATCACAGCAACTCATCCATCGAAATCCGTCAGTTTGAGCGCGGCGATGTGTTTACTCTGCCCAAAGGGGGCGTCGCGACTTGTGACATCCCGATCCCGTGGCACAGTTTCACCCACCCAGCGGATAAATTCATGCGGGTGTTTTTCTATGCCAGCCAGCGCTATTATCTTTTGTGGCAACGCGATCAGCATATTTTGACCGGCGACATCACCAACGGCCATCAGACGTGGCCGAATGGCGGTGTGAATGGCCCGCGTGATCTTTATATTTATGGCAACAGTGCGCAAACCTATGGCATCCGACTGTATGATGCGGGCAAGAGCCCACCTTTGATGTCGTTGAACCCCGTGCCCAAAAGCGGTGGTGTGAGCGGCTTTTCGACGGCAACCACCGAAGCGGATGCCCCCGAAACACCGCAGGCCGGTCTTTTGGCGGAGGCCCCCGATTATATCCGCGAGCCTGCCCCCGGCCCGGCCCCGCAGGAGGCGGACGAAGACGTATAACCCCCCGCCAAAACACACCGCAAACGACACAGAAAAAGAGGCGGCGCGGCTCAGACCCGCGCCGCTTCTTTCCGATTTGTGTCAAACTCTTGCCGTGATCGGACTTTAAGAATTGACCATGTTTCGCAAACCCTATCATCCGCTGGATCGTCGACATCCCAACAACTCGGCCACACCGCCGGATTTAAGCACGTCCGCTCTGCCCATTGCGTCGCGCATCGCACCGTCTGACCCCGTGCATTTGAGTGCGCATGAGGTGTTTGCACGCAAAGGCAAACGGCAAAAAATGCCGTCCCGTGCGACCCTGCCCCTTGGTCCTCAAGGGACAAAGATCAAGTCTTTTGTCGCTGCCATCAACACCGCCTACAGCATGGACAAATGGGTGCGACTTGGGGCTTTGGCGTTTTTTATGGCTGTGCTTCTCAGCAATCCGGATATGCGCCATGCCTTTTTTGAAGTCTCCCGCGCGGCGGTCACCGAGCTTGTGACGGGCGAGCCAACACATATGACTGTGCTGTCACGCTGAGCTGTATTGGTGGCCAGCCAAGGCTCACTGACTCCCCAAGGAACGCTCTACACCCCATAGATATTGCTCAATGTATAGGGCTTTATCCTCATGGATTTGCGCGTCATTTTAGCGGTTTCGCTTTCTCCTTGCTCGTCTCTTGCGGTCCTATGACGCCAGATTATGAGAGCTATAAGACCGCCAATCCCTATGGCACTGAACCGATTTTACGCCCAATATCGGCGGCATGCCGGGCGCGCGCGACATCGTCAAGGCCCAGTGCCCGTAACCGAACCTACGCGCTTTTGCGATATGTGGTCACGCTAACGTAATCCTTGCGTGGCCCCGTCACGCGCCACCGCGCCCGCCAGATCGGCCATTCAGAGAAATCATAGCGCACCTCGTAGCGATCCGGGGTGCAATCATGATCCGCCTCGGGATGGGCTTGGTTCGGGTCGAAACTGTGAAAATATCGGCCATCGTCAAAGAACACCGAGATCAACGCCGCATCTGCTCGCCACATATATCGCCGGGCGGCCTCAAAGGGGGTGTCGACGCCAGGCACAGACAAAAGCCCCTGTTCGTCTTGCATAAGACCTTCTGCGCAAACGGTAAAATCGCACGTCCCCACAAGGCGTGCAGCCCCCATCCCAGAGGCAACCCGGCGGTCATCGATGTGGCGCGAGATCGTCCAAAGACCGATGAAATCAGAAAGCTGTCGTGTCATACAAAATCTATAGTGTGGAATGATCCGGGGCGGCATCCGGCATAGGCGCCCCACGCAGGCCCTGCGCATGGCGCTCCTCAGCCATATGTTCCAAATGACGCGCCACATCGCGCACCGCTTGGATATGCTCGTTGGCCCACTGGCGGCGGTGTTGGTGGACCACTGAAATCCCGCCGACAACCTGCCCTTCGAGGCGATAGGGCACGCCAATATAGGCCATGATCCCCATTTCCGTGACCGCCGCGCTGTCTTTGAGAAGCGGGTGGATAAGCGTGTCGTCGATGATCAATTCACAGTTCATCTCAACCACCAGGTGACCAATGGTCAGACGTGGCACGAGAAGCGTGTCAAGTGTACGCCCCACGGGGTGGTTCGTGTTGACCAGAACTTCAAGAACGGGGGCCACTTCGCCAGCCCGAGCGCGGTAGATCACCACGCCAGAGGGCGCAATCGTGTCATGTAACTTTTGGGCATACCCCATCAGCGTTGGATCTGCGAAGTCAAACATGAATTGCGCCCATTTGTGAACAAGATGACGTTGTATGCTATGAGATGATGGTATCACACTCTTGCATTGCACCAAAACGATCATTGCACCAAAACGATTTGATCCCCTCGCCTGGCGCAACGCTTTGCGCATAGACTTGCTCTTGGCCCGTCAGACGCGTATGAGGCGCGCGATGCGTTTGCGTACACGAAAGGACTGCCATGATCCCCCGTTACTCCCGCAAAGAGATGGTCGACATCTGGGAACCCGCCACCAAGTTCAAAATCTGGTACGAGATCGAAGCCCACGCCTGTGACGCTCAGGCCAAGCTCGGCGTGATCCCTCAGGCAAACGCCGACGCCGTCTGGAAAGCCAAAGACGTCGAGTTCGATGTCGCGCGCATTGACGAGATCGAAGCCGTCACAAAGCATGATGTCATCGCCTTTCTCACCCATCTGGCCGAACATGTTGGCTCTGATGAGGCCCGGTTCGTGCATCAGGGCATGACCTCCTCCGACGTTTTGGACACCTGCCTGAACGTCCAACTTGTGCGCGCCGCCGACATCCTTTTGGCGGATATGGACAAATTGCTTGCGGCGCTGAAAACACGCGCGCTTGAGCACAAGATGACCGTCCGTGTTGGCCGCTCCCACGGCATCCACGCGGAACCCACCACAATGGGTCTGACCTTTGCCCGCTTTTATGCTGAGATGGACCGCAACAAGGCCCGCCTTCAATCTGCCCGTGAAGAAGTCGCCACCGGCGCCATCTCCGGCGCGGTCGGCACATTTGCCAATATCGACCCAGCCGTCGAAGAGCATGTCTGCGCGCAACTCGGTCTCAAACCCGAACCGATCTCCACTCAGGTTATTCCGCGCGACCGTCACGCCATGTTCTTTGCCACCTTGGGGGTCATCGCCTCCTCGATCGAAAACGTCGCCATCGAGATCCGCCACATGCAGCGCACCGAGGTCCTTGAGGGGGCCGAGTTTTTCTCTGCGGGGCAAAAAGGCTCCTCGGCCATGCCGCATAAGAAAAACCCGGTGTTGACCGAAAACCTCACAGGTCTTGCCCGTCTCGTCCGCATGACCGTAATCCCCGCGATGGAAAACGTGGCGCTCTGGCATGAACGCGACATTTCGCATTCCTCCGTCGAACGCGGCATTGGCCCGGATGCCACCGTGACCCTCGATTTTGCCCTCAACCGTCTGGCCGGTGTGGTCGAGAAAATGTTGATCTTCCCGGACAACATGCTCGACAATATGAACAAATTTCCGGGCCTTGTGATGAGCCAACGTGTGCTTCTGGCTTTGACGCAGGCCGGTGTGTCGCGTGAAAACGCCTATTCCATGGTGCAACGCAACGCTTTGAAAGTTTGGGAAGAGCGTCTCGATTTCCGTGATCTCCTCTTGGCGGACGAAGAGGTCGTGGCCGCACTTGGGGTCGACGGCATCAACGAGAAATTCGACATGGATTACCACACCAAACATGTCGACACGATTTTCAAACGGGTGTTTGGCGCCTAAGCGACGCTTGAGGCTCAAAAACCTGCTGATTCTGTGATATGCTCTCCCAAAGGCCACCGCTTTTGGGAGAGTTTTATGTTGAAACGCAGCTTCACCGCCCTCGCCTGTCTCATTGCTTTGTCTGGTCCCACCTCGGCCCAAGACCGCACCTGCCCACACGAACAAAAACTGGCCTCCTGCGCGGAAGGTTTCGCCTGGGACAGCAAAACGGGCACCTGCGTCGAACAGGTGATGGGCTAAACTTGGCGTGATCTGGGCGTGGCTTGGGCCGCAGGTCAGCCTCAGCTCGAAATTTAGATAAAATCCTGCACATTCGGGCCTTTGATCCGGGTGTGGTAGCTTTGCGTTAAGGTTGATCGCCCAATGTAGCCCCGTACGACTGGTGAATCACCAAACACCCAAATCAAGAGGCGCACGTGGCAGGATTTCCTCAAATTTCAGATGACATGGGATCTCTGCCCGATCTCGGGTCTATGGGCGATTTTGGCGACATGGGCGGGTTTGACATGCCCTCCCCCGTCTCACGGATGCCCGCCAAACTGTCCAAACGCGCGAAAGCCGCGGTCATCGTCAAACTGCTTGCCGCCCAAGACATCAAATTGCCGCTCTCACATTTCCCAGAGGAAATGCAGGTCGAATTGGCTCATCAACTGACCGATTTGCGCTATATCGACAAGGACACGCTGGCCTCTGTCATCGAAGAATTTCTAGAAGAGCTCGAAGCCATCGGCCTGTCTTTCCCCGGCGGGCTTGAGGGCGCGCTCAATGTGCTGGATGGCACAATTTCGGCCACCACAGCCTCAAAACTGCGCAAAAACGCCGGTTTTTCTCTGACAGGCGATCCGTGGGAACGCATTTCAGATGTCGATATCTCCCGCCTGATCCCGGTATTACAAGAGGAAAGCGTCGAAGTTGGCGCGGTGCTTTTGTCCAAGCTCAAAGTCTCGAAATCGGCGCAGCTGATGTCGATGCTACCGGGCGAGCGCGCCCGCCGCATCGCCTACGCCATTTCTCTGACCTCCTCGATCTCTCCCGCCGTGGTTCAGCGCATCGGCATTTCCATTGCCTCGCAACTGGATGCGCAGCCGCCACAAGCCTTTACCGATCACCCGCCTGAACGGGTCGGCGCGATCCTCAACTTCTCCAATTCCGCCACCCGTGACGGCGTGCTAGAGGGGTTGGACGAAACCGACAAGGCCTTTGCCGAAGAAGTGCGGCGCAATATCTTTACCTTTGCCAATATCGCCACCCGAATTGATGGCCGCGATGTCGCCAAAGTGGTGCGCGGGGTCGAACAAGACATGCTGATCAAAGCCCTTGCGGGGGCCACGGGCGAAGCGGCGGCCTCCACCGATTTCATCCTCTCCAACATGTCCAAACGCATGGCCGATGGCCTGCGCGAAGAAATTGACACCCTTGGCAAAGTCAAAGAGTCGGATGCCGAAGAGGCCATGAACGCCGTGGTTGCCGCCATTCGCGACCTCGAATCCACCGGGGAGATTTTCCTTTTGACCGGCGACGAAGAATAGCCGGCGCAGATCAGACATCTCTCGTGCAACGGCCCATTGCATTTGGACCATATGGACAAACTTCGACACCGGACCTAGCGTCGCACCATGATATGGTTCTCCGCTCTCACCGCCCAATCACGCGGCATTCTTTTCATGCTCACCTCGGTGACGTTTTTCTCGCTGATGGATGCGGTCGCCAAACGGTTGAGCGGGGAAGTCGACTTGTCGCAGATCTTGTGGGCCAGATACGGCGGGCAATTGTTGATTTTGGTCGTGCTTTTTGCGCCTCGGCTCAAGACTGTGCTCAAAACCCAGCATCCAAACCTCCAAATTCTGCGCGGTTTCTTGCAACTCACAGCCGCCGCCTGTTTTTTCGCAGCGCTCAAAACCCAAGGGTTGGCCGAAGCCACCGCCGTGGCCGATTTGGCCCCGGTTTTAATCACGCTGGGGGCTGCGGTTCTTTTGGGTGAAAAGGTTGGTTCCCGCCGGATTATGGGCATCATCGCCGCCCTGATCGGCGCGCTGATCATTATTCGCCCAGGGGCATCGGTGTTTTCCTTCACTTCGCTGTGGCCCTTGGGCTCGGCTGTCTGTTTGGCGGGCTATGCCTTATCGACACGCTACATTGGGACCAAGGAAAACCCGTTCACCGCCCTGCTCTATTCCGGCCTGATCTGCACCGCGATCATGAGCCTGATTGTCCCGTTTCGCTGGGTTGCTCCAAGCGGTGAGGCCTTGATGTTGATGGCAGTGATGGGCGCGCTTGGTGCGGTCGGGCAATTCATGATGATCCGGGCCTATGCGGCGGCAGAGGCCTCGGCCATCGCACCGTTTTCCTACGCCGGATTGCTCACAGCCTCTGTTTGGGGCATGGTTTTCTTTAACCAATTGCCCGATTTTTGGACCGTGATCGGCGCACTTGTGATCGTGGCGGCCGGGCTTTATGTCTGGCATCGCGAAAAACAGACCCGCGTTCCGCCTGCTGCAAACCTGCCCCAAAAGTGAGCCTGCCATGAAAATCAAACGTGCCGATGTCGAGGGGCCCTTGGGACAATACCTTGAAAATCTGCTGATCCGTGGGGTTTTGGGGGCCGCTTTAGCGATGCCTTATCAAACGCGTGTACGGATGATGGGTTGGGTGATGGCGTATGTGGTCGCGCCCTTGGCGGGATATAATCGGCGGGTGCGCGAAAATCTGGCACATGTGATGCCCGAACTGCCAGAAGCTGAGGTCAAACGGCTGATGCGCGCTGTGGCGGATAACGCCGGCCGCACCTTGATCGAAATTTATTCCGGCGCGGATTTCATCGCACGCATGAAGGATGTCACCTTTGAGGGGCCCGGCGTTGAGATCATTGAACAGGCCCGCATTGCGCGACGACCGGTGATCCTTTTGACCGGACATTTTGGCAATTATGACGTGCCCCGCGCCGCCTTGATTGCCAAAGGCTATGACATCGGATCACTCTACAATCCGATGAAAAACAAGTTTTACAACGCTCATTACGTCAAGGCGATCGGCACCATCGGCCAACCCCTGTTCCCACGAGGGCGCAAAGGCTACGCCAAATTGCTGGCCCATCTTAAATCCGGTGGGATGATTGGTTTTTTGGTGGATGTCTATGTCCATGCCGGGCCAATTTTGACGTTTTTCGGCAAACCCGCCCGCACCGCTTTGTCCGCGGCCGAACTCGCGTTGAAATATGATGCTCTTTTGGTGCCGATCTATGGCATTCGGCAACCAGACGGGCTGACATTCCGGGTGCGCGTCGAAGCCCCCGTGCCGCATGGCGATCCCGAGGTGATGACACAGGCGCTCAACGACAGTTTAGAGGCGGTGACCCGTCAACATATGGAGCAATGGTTTTGGATCCATCGGCGGTGGAAACCGGAGCGTTTGGAAGACCAACTGGCCGAAATGGCGCGCGCGCAAGACGAGGCGCCCGAGGCATAGGGTCGCTTTCGCACCGCCACAACAGATCACATCAAAATATCGGCAATCAGCCCAACCGTGATCGCACCAATCGGCGCGCCGGTCGCCGGATCGGTGATGGTGGCCGAAATCTGCGATTGTGACACGCCTGTCGAGGCATCAAACTCAATATCGCCAACATGGATGGCATCCACACCGACCGAGAATGTCTGTTGGAATTTTGCCTCATCGCCCTGCCAGTAATCCGAGGTGGGCATAGAGGCCGCCACGTTCAGGCCTTTGGCATCCATGATGAAAATCTCGGTGATAATGCCCCCGTTATCGGCAATGCTATGGACGAAAAAATCAGAGACGTTGTTGTGGATCACCTGATCGACCATAGGCTGGTCTTCGGTGCCCACTTGGGCGCGCCACGTTTTATCAAGCTCAAGGACATCGGCCTCGCTCAAACCGGCGGTGGTTTCATTTTGTTTGCGAATGGCTCCAAGAAGGGTCGGTTCTGACAGCCAAGGCAGGATCGTTTCTTCAAAATAGGTTTGGAGCACCACCTTTGCCTCGGGCGAATTCAAGGCGACGGAGGTGGCTGACGCCGGCGCGGCACTGAACAGGGACACCCCCAAACAGGTGCAAGCGGCCATAAACAGGTGACGTCCAGTCGTCGCCCGTGCGGCAGCGTGAGTTAGGGCAAAAAGGCGGAACAACGGCATATGACCTCCAAAGTGGGATGCGCGACGAGGGGCGTGTCTTTCAACCGCAAGCCTAATCGCAAATCCTTTAGAGCCTATTAAAAGCCCTCACATGCCTAAAAATGGGAGCGCGCGTTAGTCGGCGCGGGCAACCGAGAGGATCGGACCGGGGCCTGCGGCTTGCAGGATCACAGCGGTACGATCTTTGCCGGGGACATCAAGGGTCACAGAGAGCGGCCCCATCCCATCCCAATCGGCCACAGAGGTCCATTGCGTCACAACATTGGTGTAATCCACCACACGCCCCGCATTTTCGCCGCGTTCAATATCGACGCGCGCATAGGGGATGTAGCGCACGATTTGGAGCCGCATCAATGCAGGCAAAGCCCCGGTGGGACGCGCATTCACCGTCAGAACAGACCCCGCGCGCAGCACCGAGAGGGCGACGGGGGCGACGGGACTGGCATGATGGTGGGCAACAAGATCGGCCAAGCGCATCGGTTTGGCACCGACGAGGTGATCCAACCCCTGCACGATCATTTGCGGCGTGTAGATGGTGCGATTGCCAGCGGCATGGGCATAGGCTTTTTGCCGGGTGGTGAATTGCGGCTGGGCGAACTCATCACGCCAGCCAATGTAATCCCAGTAATCGACATGCAGTGAGAGGGGGAGAACATCGTCACGGGTGGCAAGCTCTGCCATCATGGCATCGGCGGGGGGGCAAGAGGAGCAACCTTGGGAGGTGAAGAGTTCCACAACGACAAGATCGGGCGTGCTGTGTGTCGCGCGGCCTTGAGCGTCCTGAGCGACAAGAGCGCCCGGGAGTGTTCCAGTGATCACACCGGAAAGGACCGCGAAGGTGAGGCCTGCCATAAACTGTCGCATGATGTCTCCGTCTTTGGTCCCTGCATAACGGTGTCAGGACGTTGGTGCCAATCAAGGTTTTGCGAGAAAGCGTTACAGTGGCGTAAAGAACGCAGGACGAAAAGCCACCATTGGGGCTGCGAAATATCCGACTTATTCTCTAGGAAAAGCACGAATTTGCCCCGTTTGGGCGATGCGACGCGGGCAAGGAGGCTTTTTTGTATACCATTGCACACAAAAATGCATCTCCCCTCTTGAATGGACTCGGCCAATAGGCCAAAAGCAGGGCAGCATAACCCTGTTGACACTCTAAGGGAGGCCAACCCCATGACTGTAGTTGTCGGTCAAGATACCGCAAAAACCCGCCGCGAGCTCACTGTGAACGGCAAGACAATCGCCTATTATTCGATCCCCGCCGCGCAAGCCGCCGGGCTTGGCGATTTCTCCAACCTGCCCGCCTCGCTGAAAGTGGTGCTGGAAAACATTCTTCGGTTTGAAGACGGCGGCTTTTCCGTCTCCACCGACGACATCAAAGCGTTTGCCGAATGGGGCGCCAATGGCGGCCAAAACCCGCGCGAGATTGCCTATCGTCCGGCCCGCGTTTTAATGCAGGATTTCACCGGCGTTCCCGCCGTTGTGGACCTTGCCGCCATGCGCGACGGCATCAAATCCTTGGGTGGCGATGCCAAAAAGATCAACCCGCTGGTGCCTGTTGACCTCGTGATCGACCACTCGGTGATGATCGACGAATTCGGCAACCCGCGTGCGTTCCAGATGAACGTGGACCGCGAATATGAGCGCAACATGGAGCGTTACCAGTTCCTCAAATGGGGTCAGACCGCGTTTGAAAACTTCCGCGTTGTGCCGCCGGGCACCGGCATTTGTCACCAGGTGAACGTCGAATACCTCGCACAAACCGTTTGGACCGACAAAGACCAAACCGGCGTCGAAGTTGCTTATCCTGACACGCTCGTCGGCACCGACTCCCACACCACCATGGTCAACGGCATGGCCGTTTTGGGCTGGGGCGTGGGCGGCATCGAAGCCGAAGCTGCGATGCTCGGTCAGCCGATCTCCATGTTGATCCCGGAAGTTGTCGGTTTCAAACTCACCGGCGAAATGGTCGAAGGCACCACCGGCACCGACCTCGTGCTCAAAGTCGTCGAAATGCTCCGCGCTCACGGCGTGGTTGGCAAATTCGTTGAATTCTACGGCGAAGGCTTGGACAAACTGCCGATCGCACAGCGCTCCACCATTGCCAACATGGCACCGGAATATGGCGCAACCTGCGGCTTCTTCCCGATCGACAACGAAACCCTGCGCTACCTCACACAAACCGGTCGCGACGAAGATCGCATCGCGTTGGTCGAAGCCTACGCGAAAGAGAACGGGTTCTGGCGCGGTGCGGATTATGCGCCGATCTACTCCTCCACGTTGGAGCTCGACATGGGCAGCATCGTTCCGGCCATCTCCGGTCCGAAACGCCCGCAGGACTACCTGAAACTGACCGACGCGAAAGACGCCTTTGCTGATGAAATGGCCAAGACGTTCAAACGCGAAATGGGCAAATCCGTTGCGGTTGAAGGCGAAGATTACGCCATGACCTCGGGCAAGGTTGTGATCGCGTCGATCACCTCTTGCACCAACACCTCCAACCCTTACGTGATGATCGGCGCGGGCCTTGTGGCACGCAAAGCGCGCGCATTGGGTCTGACCCGCAAGCCTTGGGTCAAAACCTCACTGGCCCCCGGCTCGCAGGTTGTGACCGAGTATCTTGATGCGGCTGGTCTGTCTGAGGATCTGGACGCCATCGGCTTCAACCTTGTGGGCTACGGCTGTACCACCTGTATCGGCAACTCCGGCCCGCTTCAGCCCGAAATCTCCAAAGCCATCTCTGAGGGTGATTTGGTGGCCACGGCTGTGCTTTCGGGCAACCGCAACTTCGAGGGTCGTATTTCCCCCGACGTGCGCGCCAACTACCTCGCCTCGCCGCCGCTCGTGGTGGCCTATGCCATCGCTGGCGACATGACCATTGACCTCTCGTCCGAACCGATCGGCCAAGACATTGATGGCAATGACGTCTACCTCAAAGACATCTGGCCGACCAACGAAGAGATCTCCGATCTGGTCGATCAAACCGTGACCCGCGAAGCCTTCCTCAAGAAATACGCCGATGTGTTCAAAGGCGATGAGAAATGGCAAGCTGTGGACGTCTCCGGTGGCGAAACCTACGATTGGCCGCCAACCTCGACCTACATCCAAAACCCGCCTTACTTCCAAGGTATGGCTGCGGAAAAAGGCACGATCCACAACGTCAAAGACGCCAAAGTCCTCGCCATCTTGGGCGATATGGTCACCACCGACCACATCTCTCCGGCAGGCTCCTTTGCCCAGACAACGCCCGCAGGGAAATACCTCATTGATCGCCAAGTTCCGGTCCGTGAATTCAACTCCTACGGCTCGCGTCGCGGCAACCACGAGATCATGATGCGCGGCACTTTCGCCAACATCCGCATCAAAAACGAGATGCTCGATGGGGTCGAAGGCGGCTACACCAAGGGTCCGGATGGGCAACAGGCGGCCATTTATGACGCCTCCATGGCCTATCAAGAGGCCGGCACTCCGCTGGTGATCTTTGCTGGCGAACAATACGGCGCGGGCTCCTCGCGTGACTGGGCGGCCAAAGGCACGGCACTTTTGGGTGTCAAAGCCGTCATCGCCGAAAGCTTTGAACGCATCCACCGCTCCAACTTGGTTGGTATGGGTGTTGTTCCGTTCGAGTTCACCGGTGATGACAACCGCAAATCTCTGGGCCTGACCGGCGACGAAACCGTCTCCATCACTGGCCTCGACACGGTCACCCCGCTGGCAACCCTGCCCTGCGAGATCACCTATGCGGACGGCACTGTGAAGGTCATCCAAGTCAAATGCCGCATCGATACCGCCCCTGAGATCGAATACATCGAAAACGGTGGCGTGCTGCACTACGTGCTGCGCAACCTCGCGAAATCGTAAGGTTTTAAGCAGGTTGAGATAGAAAAGCCCCGCTCCGGCGGGGCTTTTTGTTTGTTTGGCAAAGAGGCAAAATCGCGCTACGCTCATCCGAGCAACTCTTTTTCTCAAAGTCGATTTCATGCTCTCCAGTCTTCCCCTCGCCCTTCTTCTCGCTCTCTCGCAACCGGCTATGGCGTCCAACAGCAATCTGATCCAAGTCAGCGAAGACCTCTCTCCCTATGGCGACCCACTTATCCAATACGAGGGCCCCAATAGTCTTTTAGAGATTTGGACCGAGGAGGCCGAAGCCTGCACCCAACAAAATCCTCTGACACGCCCGCAAAGGGTGGTGAAAAGCTGTAGCCTTGTCTTGAATGACAGGGTGCTTGAGGCCGCTTGGCCCCTCTTTTATACGCAGCGCGCCATTGCCTACCACAGGTTGCACAGACCTCAGAACATGCGCCACGACGCGGAGGCTGCACGGACAGGGGCAAAGGAGCACATGCTCGAAGATGTGGCGAATCGGTTTGGGGCAGCCCAGCTTTGGGATGAGCACCGCAAAACCATGGATGCCTTGATCGCACAGACCCAAAGCGCATACCACGCGCGCGACTTTTGCGACGTCCTTATCACCCGCCAAGAGATTGATTTGGCGGTGACCTATTGTGAACGCGCCTATCAAATTGAACCGACCTCGAATGCAGTGCTCTACACGCTGACCTATGTCTATAATCTCGCCAAACGCGGCAAAGATGCGCGCCGCATTGCACAAGAAGGTCTCACCCTTTACCCAAGCTCGGTGCCCCTCATGTATGAGATGGCTTGGGCCATTGCGATTTCAGGAGATCAAGAGGGCGCGATTGCCTATGCCACGGACGCCTACGCCAGAGCCAGTTCTGCTGGGCTGATACAGGCGGAGCTGCTGCAAGAGTTCCTTGAAAAGGCGCGAGCGTGGTGATCTGGACCGTCCCCTTTCAAATCAGCCCAACCTCCGCGGGCACCGACACCCCCATCGCGCCTGCAATCACCGCAAAATCATCGCGTGACACCGCAAAGGCGCCCCGTCGAAACGGCATGCCCCAATGGGTTTGATCCGGGATAAATTTAAGGCGTGGTAGAAGCGGACGAATGGGGGCTGGTCTGGCCGTTGCAACATAGGCGACATCGCGGCGATAGGGGCAAAAGCCGGGGGCTTGTTGCGCGGTATAGACCGGGCTTGTTACTTCACCAATGGCCACGAACGCTTGCACGGGTGCGCCCTCGCCCATGCCCTCACGCGGCGCGTAATAGGCGATCCAATCGCCAAGAGAGAGCCGTTGCACCGGCGTGTGTTTGCCATGGCCGAGTTGGGCAAAGCCTTCCGCCACCCCTTTCGCCACATGGGCACCAGCGGCGACACCAATCCAGTATTTGCGCATGATCTGCCTCCTTGTTGAGACATCTTCCCCCATCACTCCTGACATAATATGTCAGGATTCGTGCTATCAGGCCCCCGTTCTGTCAGACGTCTGGCCTCAATCCGCCAGACGAATGGGAAACTCGGCCAGTGCCTTGGCTTGATCCGGGCTCAGCGCCTCAGGCCGTACCACTTGTGTATGGATCGTGAACACAACCGCCCGCGTGTTCGGCAGGCGCACAAGGCTTTGGCGCTCCACCCGAATATAGCGCGACTGCTGTGATCCATGGCGCAAGTCGCCCTCAGAACGCGGATCACTCAGAGGCGCATCCGAGCGCGAGGCGGTGCCGCGCATGAGGCCCCGTCCCGGCGGCACCCCGTCCAAAAGCCGCTGCACTCGCAGTGCCAATTCCGGCGTATAGGCCGCAATCGGTTGGTGAATGCGCAACATCGGCTTCATGAATTTCTCCGGCAGACGCCAGCCCGAGGGGAAACACAGCGCGCCCCCCGTCAGCACACTTTCCGGGCTCGCGCCGGTCGGGTCCGGTTGCATCAGACAGAAATCATTTTGCATCAGCCGCGCGAGGGTTTTGATCGGCGCGTCCCGATCCAGCGTCACAATGACGCCATCAGGCCGGGTCACCGCATCTTGCGTGATCGCAAACCCCAGCCTCGGCAAAAGCGCCAAAGCCATGTCATATAATTCCTCGGCGGCTGGCCGGGCGCTCACATCCAGCCCCATGACCTCATCGGGTTGGGTCGCAATCAAATGATCGCGCAGCGCCATTTGCGCACCGTAGGCCGTATCGACCTCAAGCCAATCCTCAAGCTCAAAGGGCACCACCCCCGGCAACCGCCGGGTGCGTGGATCGGCCCAAGGAGCAAAGCTCAGTTTTGTCTGTAGAATCTGTTCCATAGACGACAGATTGCGCCGGAAACGAGGCCGCAGAAAGAGGCCAGATCAGATCATGGATGAGTCCAGCCAGATCAGGGTTTGAACACGCTCTCCAACGCCGGGGCGGTCAGTTCAAATTGCCGATCCGAGGTGATGTAAGCATCGCCATGCAGCCGCGCGATCGGTTGATAGGTCTCGGGGTTCACATAACGCCCCTCATCGTCCAAACAATCCGGGCGCACATGCATCCGCACCACCTCAAGGATGACCAAAACCCGGTTCGGCCAGTCCAAAATCCGCTCCACACGACATTCGAACACACAGGCGGCCCCTGCAATTCGCGGCGCATCAATCACCTCACACTCAGAGGTTTCCACCCCAGCCAAGGACAGCTCATCCACCCCATTGGGCACCGACAGCCCGGCGATCAACATCGTGTCCGCCAAATCCATATCGACCATATGAATGGCGCAGGTGCCATTTCGACGAATATTGGTGGCGGTGTCTTTTTCTTGGTCCGGTTTGGAGGCAATGCCCAACACCAAAAGCGCCGGGTCAGAAGACATGACGTTGAAAAACGACATCGGGGCGGCGTTGTTGCTGCCATCCGGGTTGCGCGTCGTGACCAAGGCGATGGGCCGGGGCCCAACGAAATTGGTCAAGAGGCGGTAACGGTCGCGGGCGGGAAGTGTGGTGAAATCAAACTGCATCGGGCCTCTCAATCGGTTCGGCCCAAACAAACAGACTGCGCGCGGATTGGCAACGCGCCGAAGGCACCCCCCGGCGCTTGCAATGACTTAGGCCCGATCAGCGAGCGTTTTTTGTGCCTTTACCTCGTATTCTGCGGTTTGTGCGATGACGGGTTGGGCCACACAACGCGCCACCCAGTCCTTGATCACCGGCACATCCGGCACAGCCTCAGGGAGCCACAAAAACGCCGAAGCCAAAAGCAGATCGGCCACGCTATACGTTGCCCCCAAAAGGTAATCGCGCCCCTCAAGATCCGCCGCCAGCGCTGTGAGTGCCTCTGGCAAGCCGCGAAAGGTTGAGGCCAACGCCGGATGGTTGATCCCGACCGCATTGAGCACAAAAACAGGCTCCAACACATTGCCGTACCATGCCATCAGGGACAGCATCGTCGCCCGCCCCGGTGCGCCAACTGTTGGGGCAATATCAGAGGGGAAGCGATCACAGAGGTAAAGCATGATCGCATTGCTTTCACGCAATGTCTCGCCGTCTTCGGTGACCAAAAACGGCACTTTGCCTTCGGGATGGGGATTGTTCGGATCACGCCTGCCCGACCCGTCCCGACGCGGGATGTCGGTGAGACGGATCTCCACCTGATCCATGACATCAAGGGCCATCAACAGGGTGATGATCCGCGTCGAACGCGAATTGGGGGCGTGATAGAGCGTCAGCATGGCATGTCCTTTTTGCTTTGCGAATGAGGCTCACTCTGGCACCATACTCCTGTCAGTTTCCGTCAGTAGGACTGTGCGAGGATGGGGATGAGGAAAAAGGACAGCCTATGAGCAAATCTGACCGTCTGTTTCGTGTCATGCACCTGTTTCGCTGCCTGCCCGCCCCGGTTACGGCGGCCCGGATGGCAGAGGAGCTGGGCGTCTCTGAACGCACGCTGTACCGCGACATTGAGAGCCTGCGTTTGGCGGGCGCGCGGATCGAGGGCGAAGCGGGGCTGGGGTATACCCTGTCCAAGGACTTCGCCTTGCCGCCCCAGACATTAAGTCAGTTGGAGATTGAAGCGCTGGTCTTGGGCCTCTCAGAAGTGCAACATCGTGGCGATCCGGCACTGGCGCAGGCCGCGCGCGATGCACTGGCCAAAATCACCGCCACCCTGCCCGAGGACAAACAACGTCACATCCATCATGCCGTGGGCCTTGTGCATCGCTATCAAACGCCCGCGGCGCCCTCCGTCGATATGTCCGATCTGCGCGAGGCCTGTTGGCAAGAGCGCGCGATCCAAATCACCTATCGCGACCGCGCGGGTCAGATGAGCGACCGCGTGATCTGGCCTTTGGCCATTGTCTATCTGGACCGCGAGTTGATGCTTTTGGCCTCCTGCCAGCTCAGAGGCGCGTTTCGGCAATTTATCGTCAATTCGATCACCAGTTTCACGCTTTTGGACCAAAGTTTTCGCCCCCACCGGGTGCAACTTTTGCGCGACTATATTGCCGAATTGAAAACCCGGCCTGTGAGTGCCCCGGTGCGTGATGACGGGCACAAGATCGCGACGAACGGCAAGATGTAGGCGTTACAACACCGCTTTGACCGCCTCTGGCGGCCGCCCCAACGCCACACCTTTGGCTGTCTCGACAATCGGCCGCTCCATCAGACGCGGATGGGCCGCAATGGCGTCCAAAATCGCCTCTGGGTCTGACGCCGCACTCACACCCCTCTGCTTGGCCTCCGCCTCTTTGGCACGTAAAAACGCCGCCGCAGACAGGCCAGAACGAGTAACAAGCTCGGCCAATTTGGCGCGTGACACTGGGGTGTCGAGGTAAAGCACCACCTCGGGCGTGATCCCTTCGGCCTGTAAAAGCGCCAAGGTTTCACGGGATTTTGAACAGCGGGGATTGTGGTAAATCGTTGTCATGACACGCCTTTTCAACCTGAAGTGAACCATAGAATGGGACAGGATAACGGAGGTGGCAATATGAACAAATCAGGAAACCGATTGTTTCCGTTCCACATCTGTTCACGGTTATCACACATTAACCTTTCGCCCCTAAATCTAAGCTCATGAAACATATTCTCTCTCATATCCCGCTGCCCATTGGCGAAATTTTGTTGCTGGTCCCTTTCTTTGCCGTGATGATTTTGGCGCGATAGCGCCTTTTGCACCGGCCCTGATCTCTTTCGGGGCCTGATCTTCCGATGTTCTCGCGACCCGGCTCACCACCAGCCCCCTCATCCCTCCGGCTGGTGGTGAGCCGGGCAATTTACGCATTCTTCATAATCATCTTGAGAACGTCGATGCTTGAAACCGCCTAAACACATGGTAGGGTCGCCCAAATCGCGAATGGGAGGACCATCATGACAGACCGCAAATTGGGCTTTGACACGCTGCAAGTTCACGCAGGCACCGAACCAGACCCCACCACCGGCGCGCGCCAAGTGCCGATCTATCAAACCACATCCTATGTCTTCAAAGACGCGGCCCATGCGGCGCGCCTGTTTAACCTTGAAGAGGTCGGCTACATCTATTCGCGCCTGACCAACCCGACGGTGATGGCGCTGGCCAACCGGATTTGCGCGCTTGAAGGTGGCGCAGGCGCTGTGACCTGTTCATCCGGTCACGCCGCCCAAATCATGGCACTGTTTCCGCTGATGATGCCGGGCTGCAATGTTGTCGCCTCGACCAAGCTCTACGGCGGCACGCTGACGCAGTTTTCCCAAACCTTCAAACGCTTTGGTTGGTCGGCGAAATTCGTCGATTTCGACGATTTCGACGCCGTGCGCGATGCGATTGACGACAACACCCGTGCGATTTTCTGTGAAACCATCGCCAACCCCGGCGGCGTGATCTCCGATCTGGACGCGCTTGGCGCGATTGCCAAAACGGCGGGCCTGCCGTTGATCGTCGACAACACAACGGCCACGCCTTACCTGTGCAACCCGATCAAACACGGCGCGACGCTGGTGGTGCATTCGACCACGAAATACCTCACCGGCAATGGCACAGTGACCGGCGGTTGTGTGGTCGACAGCGGCACGTTTGACTGGGCCGCCTCGGGCAAATTCCCGTCCCTGTCCGAACCAGAGCCCGCCTATCATGGCCTTGATTTCGTGGATACATTTGGCCCTGCGGCCTTTACGTTCCACTCTATCGCCATTGGCTTGCGCGATCTTGGCATGACGATGAACCCGCAAGCGGCGCATTATACGCTGATGGGGATCGAAACCCTGAGCCTGCGGATGCAAAAACACGTCCAAAACGCGCGTGAGATTGCAAGCTGGTTGGAAGGTGATGATCGGATTGAGGCGGTGACCTACGCTGGCCTGCCCTCCTCGCCCTATTACGAGTTGCAAACCCGGATTTGTCCGCGCGGCGCGGGCGCATTGTTCACCGTGGCGCTCAAAGGCGGCTATCAGGCCTGTGTCGATACGGTGGCAAAGCTCGACTTGTTCTCGCATGTGGCCAATCTGGGCGACACCCGCTCTCTGGTCATTCACCCGGCCTCCACCACCCACAGCCAGTTGACCGAGGCAGAATTGATCAAAGCGGGCGCAGGCCCGAATGTCTTGCGCCTCTCGATCGGGATTGAGGATGCAAATGACCTGATCGCGGATTTGGATGCGGCACTTTGCTGATCACGCCCCTATAAAATTGCAAAACCCGCCAGAGATTGGCGGGTTTTTCTTTGCGTCTATAGCGTCTTGAACTTTGTTTGCAGAGCGCACAAACCTCAGTTTGCCTCATCCGCCGCCTTCGCAATCTCGGGTTTGATGTATTTTTCCATGATCTCAACCGTGATCGGCCCTGCAAAGCGGTAGGTAATTTTACCATTTCCATCAACGACATAGGTTTCAGGTACGCCATAGACGCCCCATTCAAGCGCGGTGCGTCCCGGCTCATCCGCGCCAATCGCCGTGTAGGGATTGCCGAGATCATCGAGAAAGCCCAGGGCTTTCAGCGCTTCGTCTTTGTAATTGATGCCGTAGATCGTCACGCCCGCCTCTTGCAGCATCTTGAGTTGCGGGTGTTCGGCGCGGCAAGGCGCACACCAAGAGGCCCAGTAATTGACCAATTTGACGCCGGGCAGGTCCAACATCTCATCTGACAGCGGCGGCAGATCACCCAAAGGCGTGACCGAGGCGATGGACGGCGTATCGCGGCCCAATTGCGAGCTTGGCAATTGCTGCGCATCTTCGCGCCCCATGCCAAAGATAAAAAGCCCCGCCAAACCGGCAAACACCAAGGGCGGCAGCGCCACAAGCGGATTGATCTTAGCCATTTGTGCGACGCTCCTCTGCCTGTTTCAACAAGCGTTTCATTTTAACGGATCGCGCCAAAGAGCGCCAAATCAGTCCCGCCAAAAGCAAAATTGTGATCCCGTAAGCGGCCAAAACATCGCCCGCATATTTTCCTAAATCTGGCATCATTGGCCCTGAACCCTTTCGCGCATCTCCAACGCGTGCAAACGCCGTGCGCGGATTTCGGTCCGGGTGCGCAACAACACAAGCGTAACAAACAGAAGCATAAACCCGGCAATGGCGACCAAGGCCGGATACCAATAAACATCGGCAACGTTTTCCTGCGCATCAAGTGACAGCGACGCGCCTTGGTGCAAGCCCTGGTTCCAGAAATTCACCGCATAGCGCGACAAGAGGGCAAAGACCGAACCGACGAGGCATAGCACCGAGGTCAGATCGGCGGCGGTATCGGGATTTTCAACCGCCTCCCACAATGCCATGTAGCCGATATAAAACAGCAAAAGGATGAGAAACGAGGTCAGACGCGGGTCCCATTCCCAATATGTCCCCCACATCGGCTTGCCCCAAATCGCCCCGGTGATGAGCGCGATCAGCGTCATCGTCATGCCAATCGCGGCCGCAGATTTTGCGGCCAAGGCAGAGACATGGTGGCGGCGCACAATCCAAATCAGAGAAGTCACCAACATCATCCCCCAGATGTTGATCGCCATCATCGCGCTTGGCACGTGGAGGTAAAAGATTTTGACCGTCGCGCCTTGGCGATAGTCATCGGGGGTAAAGAAAAAGCCCCACACCAAACCAGCCCCAAAAAGACAGGCCGAGAGGACCGACAAAAGCGGCAACGCCCGGTCCGTCCACGCCATGAATTTTCGCGGGTTTGCCCATTCCCATATGGATGCCATTGATCCTCATCTCCCTTGATCGCGCGTCACCTTAGGGGCTTTGGCGCGCTATCTCAACTCACCTTAAAGCGACCCGAATGGCGGCGGCGGCGGCAAAGGGCAGCAAAGCCACCGATCCGGCGGTGATCCCGGCCTGCATCGCCAAAGGTGTCGCCACCAAAAACCCGCCCGCCCCCGGCGTATCACTTCGGCGCCAAAGATCAGGGTCGGGATGTAAAGCGGCAGGACCAAAAGACTCATCAACAACCCACCGCGTTTGAGCCCCACGGTCAGCGCCGCACCAAATGTCCCTATGAATGACAATGCGGGCGTGCCAATCAGCAGCGTGACGATAAGCCAACGGTAGGCCGCAGAGTCCAGATGCAACAAAAACCCCAATGCGGGGGCCGCAAGGACCAAAGGCAGGCCGGTGGTGATCCAATGCGCCAGCGCTTTGACCGCGACCACGCCTTCAAGCGGGATCGGCGCAGTGGCCAGCAAATCAAGCGATCCGTCCTCAAAATCCAACGCAAAAATCCGGTCGAGCGAGAGAAGGCAGGCGAGCAAGGCCCCAACCCAAAGGATGCCCGGCGCAATCGCCATCAGGCGTTCGGAATTTGGCCCCACGCCAAAGGGCACCAACGTCACCAAAATTAGGAAAAACCCAAGGCCCAAGCCAAATCCGCCGCCCGATCGAAACGCCAATGTGAGGTCGCGCCAAAACAGCCGGATCATAGAAACGCCTCATCAAAATCGTCGCGCACCACGTCCATGCGGGCTTTATAGGGGGTGACGTCGAATACGGTTTCTTCAAAGCCCAGTTGGATATGGGTGGCGATGATGGCCGCGCCGCCAGAGGCGACATGGGCTTTGACGGCGGCGGCAAACAGATCCACCGAGGCCAGGTCCAGCGACACGGTGGGTTCGTCCAAGACCCAGACCGGGCGGTGGGTGACCATCAAACGGGCCAGACCCAAACGGCGCTTTTGCCCGGCGGAAAGATTGCCCGCCGGACGCTCGGACAAGCTGTCCAAATTGAAATCGCGCAGCGCCGGTTCAATATCGTGACCGCCATAAACCCCGGCCCAAAACATCAAATTTTCACGCACTGTCAGCGTCGTTTTCAACCCATCCGCATGGGCCGCATAGGCGACCGCATCGGGCGCGGCCTCAACGTCACCCGCATAGGGCGGTTGCAACCCGGCGAGCGTGCGCAGCAACGTGGTTTTGCCCGCGCCATTGGGGCCACGCAGCACCAAAATCTCACCTTTGGACACGTCGAAATTCAGCCCCTCAAGAACTGGCATCCCGCCGCGCGCCACCGTCAGATTTTTCACAGAAATCAACTTCATCCGCCCACCCTACTCGGCCTTGGCCGTGCCTCAAACCGGTAAAAGCGCCACTGCGACACGACGCCCCTCGGAGGCCAATACATTGTAGGTGCGCGCCGCCGTCGGGGTGGCCATCGGTTCAAGCCCGATCTCCGCCGCCTCAAACACCTCGCGAAACTCTTTTGGCAAATGGGTCATGTCGGGCCCGGTGCCGATGATGATGAAATCAATCTGGCCCTTCAGCTCCAACAGGCTGTCACGATCAGTATATCCGCCCCATGGCACCACCTTGGCCCCACACAAAAGCACCGCCCCCTGATGCACCTGTCCGGCGATGCGGAACATGCCGGGGCCGTAGCCCTCCACTGGGATCGCGTCTTCAAAAGGCATTTCGTTGAAGTGCATGATACGGCTCCTTTTTGTGGCAAAAAGGCCCGCGCGTGCGGCGGACCTTTTTATCGTGGTTTAACGCTCACCCTAAAGCGACGCGATCACACCGCGCTGCCATCGGTTTGAATGCCCGGGGTCGGCTCTTTCTTGTCCCAGTCGCGTTTGACGCCGAGCCACAACAGGATGTTGGAGGCGACGAACACCGACGACCATGTCCCGACCACAACGCCCAGTGTCATGGCAAAGACGAAGCCCCGGATCACATCGCCGCCCAAGACCAAGAGCGCGATGAGCGCCACCAAAGTGGTGCCCGAGGTCATGATCGTGCGCGACAGGGTTTCGTTGATCGACAGGTTCAACACGCCCCCGAGTTCGAGTTTCTTATACTTGCGCAGGTTCTCCCGCACCCGGTCAAACACCACCACGGTATCGTTCAAGGAGTACCCCACGATGGTCAGAAGGGCGGCGATGATGGTCAGGTCGAATTGGATGCCCAACAGCGCGAAAATCCCGATGGTGATGGCGACGTCATGGACCAAGGCGATGACCGCGCCGAGCGCAAATTGCCATTCGAACCGCAGCCAGATGTAGAACAACACGGCGACGATGGCGGCGGCCACGGCTTCGACCGCGGTCCAGATCAATTCGCCCGACACTTTCGGTCCGACGGATTCAACCGAGGGGAAGGTGATCGTCGGATCAACGGTTTTAAGCGCGGATTCGACGGCAGAAATGGTTTCCGGCGTGATCGCTTCAACCTCGTCCTGGGCCTGAATGCGGACCATGGCGACATGTTGGTTCTCGGCGAAATTCGGGTCGAACACTTCGGTGATAGAGATGTCGCCCAGACCCAGCGTCGACATGGCGGTCCGATATTCGGCCACATCAACGGCGGTTTCGGATTGGGTCCGAATGGTGGTGCCGCCTTTGAAATCAATGCCGAAATTCAGGCCGATGGCCAAAAAGGCGGCAACAGAGACCGCGACCAACACCGCCGAGAAACCAAAGGTCGCCTTGGCGCGTTTGAAAAAGTCGATGGTGGTTTCACCCGGCACAAGTTGAAAGCCTTTGAGCGTCCAGCCTTTGCGGTTCTTGCGACCGTACCACCACACGACCATGGCGCGGGTCACATAGATCGCGGTGAACACCGAGGTGATCAGACCCAGAACCAGCGTCACGGCAAAGCCTTTGACCGGGCCGGAGCCCATGACAAACAGGATCGCGGCGGTGATAAAGGTGGTGATGTTGGCGTCAATAATGGCCGAAAGCGCCTTTTCATAGCCAAGCTCAATCGCGCGTCCCACCCCTTTGGCGGTTTTCAATTCCTCGCGAATACGTTCGAAAATCAACACGTTGGCGTCCACCGCCATGCCGACGGTCAACACGATCCCGGCGATGCCCGGCAGGGTCAATGTCGCGCCAATGGCGGAGAGAAGGCCGAACAACAGCCCGACGTTGATGATCAACGCGAGGTTGGCGAAGAGGCCAAACAGGCCATAGGACACGCCCATGAACAAAAGCACGGCGGCAAAGGCGACGACCGTGGCGATGCGCCCGGCGGCGATACTATCGGCGCCGAGTTCCGGCCCGATGGTGCGTTCTTCCAAAAAGTTGATCTTGGCCGGCAGTGCGCCCGCGCGCAGCAACACCGAAAGATTGGTGCTTTCCTCAACCGTAAACGAGCCGGTGATCTGACCCGAACCGCCGCGAATGGCGTCTTGGATGCGCGGGGCGGAGATCACTTCGTTATCCAGCACAATGGCGAACAAAGCGCCGACATTGGCCGCCGTGTAATCGCCAAATTTGCGCGCGCCTGTCGGGTTGAACCGGAAAGACACCGCCGGACGACCGTTTTGGTCGAACACCGGCTGGCTGTCGGTCAACTCGTCGCCGGACACAACAGCGGTGTTTTCGAGGATGTAATAGATGCCCGGTTCATTCACAGAGGGCGCGATGAAATTGCGCGCGCCGGGGGCCTCATCAGGATTGGTGGTGCGCCCCACGACCGGGTTAAAGGTCAGTTTCGCGGTGGTGCCGATCAGGGCTTTGAGTTCGGCGGCGGAGCCGATGCCCGGCACCTGAATGAGAATGCGGTTTTCGCCCTGACGTTGGATCGTCGGTTCACGAGTGCCAACCTCATCCACACGGCGGCGGATGATTTCAAGCGACTGCTGCAGCGTGCGGTCATCGGTGGCGGCTTTTTCGGCCTCAGACAATTGAATGGTGATCACGTCATTGACCGCAGACACGTCGATGTCGTTTTGCCCCGCAGAGGTCAGCGACACCACCGGCGTGCCGAGTTTGCGCACGCTCGCGAGTGCGGCTTCCATGCCGGAAGGTTCGGAAATACGCACCCGGAGTTGACCCGCAGGCGCGTCAATACGGCGGATCGTGCCCACCGTGGCGCGCTCATCGCGCAACGCATCGCGCACATCCGGCCAAAGCGCATCCATCCGCGCGCCGTAGACCTCGGCAACTTCAACCTCACCCAAAAGATGCGCCCCGCCGCGCAAATCAAGACCCAGATTGACCAGATTGGACGGCAAAAACGACGGCCAAGCGTCACGCGCGGCGGCGCGTTCTGGCGTCTCCCCCGATTTCTCAATCGCTACGATAGCGTCATTATGGCCTTCGACCCGCGGGTAAAAGGCGTTTGGGAGCGCTCCCAAAAGGCCAAGGGCGACAAGGCCCCAGATGACGATCCGTTTCCAAAGAGGGAGTTGCAACATATTGGGAGCCTGAGCGATTTGGTCTGAAAAGGGAAAGGCCCGCGCGTTTGCCCGGGCCTTGAATATTTGCGTGGCTTAAGCGGCCGGTTCGGTTTTTGACACCACGTTGGCCAGCGTGCCTTTTTGAACGCGCACTTTCACGCCCTCGGCAATTTCGACCTCAAGCGTGCCGTCTTCGCGCACTTTCGCCACTTTGCCCATCAGGCCGCCAGCGGTGATCACCTCGTCGCCCCGACGCACAGCTTCGATCATCGCACGATGCTCTTTGGCTTTCTTTTGCTGCGGGCGGATCATCAGGAAATACATGATCGCAAAAATCGCAATCAGCGGTGCGAATTGCATGATCGGGTTTGCGGCAGCGCCACCGGCAGCTTGAGCGTAGGCAGGAGTTACGAACATTTGGTCGTCCTTTTGTCAGTCATTCATCTGTCAGAGCGGCCCCTCGCCACCCCATAAAGTCGCCGCGCACCCTATAGCGGGCCTTGGACCTTGGCAAGCAATGCCCGCCACGTTTCACGCGCCTGTCATCGACGCATAAAATGGCGCATAAAACGGCTTATAAAAACCGCCCGCCGCGCTCGATCACTTCGATTTTGTAGCCATCCGGGTCCGTGACGAAAAAGAACTTGGCCACACGGGTGCCTGCGGGCGCGAAATCGACGATTTTGCCGGGGTTCAGCCCGGCTTTGTCCATCCGCGCGTGGTCTTCGGCCAGATCGGCCACGGAAACGGCAAAATGGCCATAGCCATTGCCAAGATCATAAGGTTCCGTGGTGGATTTGTTGACGGTCAGTTCCAACTCAAAGGCAGACTCGGGGTTTGAGAGGTAGATCAGCGCGAAGTCCGGGAAGTCCAATTTCTCCGCCACCGTCAACCCAAACGCCGCCCGATAAAACGCCACCGAGCGCGCCTCGTCCAACACGCGAATACAGGAGTGGATGGCTTTGGCTGTCATGGGCGTATCTGGCACGGGGATTGGTCCTTTGGGCTTTTCATAGAGAGGGTTTGAGTTTCATATGGGGAAGACATTGCCATTTGCATAGAGCCTTTGCATGACAGATTTTATGACCCGCCTGCCCCAGATGCTGTCCACCCCATGGGTTCCATGGATCATTTTAGGCGTGATCGTTGTGGGTGTCTTGCTTGGGCAGGTGCAGAAACATGTGCCCGATGATCCAATTGCCCGAATTAAAAAAACATTTGGCGCAGAGGACATGCCGCATGGTGTAGCCTTGGCGATTGTCCTGTTATGGGCCGCGCTTGGTGCTGTGTTGGCGGCGGGACTTTTGACGCTCTTGGCCGAAATCGCATGGAGTACCGTACGGCCCGAAACACCGACAGGTGAGAGCGACTTTCGCTTTCTGCTCACCAAGGCAACGGCGCTCACAGCGGTGCTGGGCGGTTTGATCGCCCTGCCCTTTACGGCTTTGCGTCTCAAACACACCGCCACCCAAACCCGCCATGCCGCCAATGTGTTGTTCAATGAAAAACTCAATGACGCCAACACCGACCTTCATGCGCGGTATCAAACGACAGAAAAGCAGGAAGACGGCACATATGTCGACATTTGGAAAGACGACATCATCCGCCGCAATGGTGCGATTGATCGGTTGGAGGCCCTGGCGATTGAACGGCCAGTGATGGCCCCCCGGATTGCGCGAATGTTGTGTGTGTATCTCAAAGAGATGTCTCAAATTTTTCCTGCAAAGCATGGGGCAGTAATTGTAGATGAGCCAATCAAGTTTGAAAAAGTAGATCACAAATTACAGCGCAAGGACATGGAGTTTGCTGTTCAGGTGCTTGGAAAGCTGTCAGACAAGGCGGGGATATTACCGGCAGAATTAGCGACCGACCTCTCCGGGACCAACTTGCAAGGAATGGACTTAAGTGGGTTGGACTTTACGTTAGCAAACCTCAAGAGAACGTCATTTGAAGGGGCAACGTTGACCGACACGGTGTTCGAGCGTGCTCATCTTGTAAGTGCAAACCTAAGTCACACCGATCTTCTGCGAACAAACATAAAAGGCGCAAACCTGTCAGGGGCCATTTTGAATGCAACATGGCTCCAAGAAACGAAGATAGACGAACATACAATCCTATCAGTAGCTAATGCACGCCAAGTAATTCTTCGACGCGTGGATTTGTCGAAAAATAACTCAGTCGAGAAACTACTTGCCTCAGCATACGGGGATGGATCCGTTAAATTGCCTGAAGGTATTGAGAAGCCAGAGTGGCCGAATGAGGAAAAGGACGGTTGGTACTTCTTTCAAATATACGACAAACATATCCGCCCCCAATATGTGAAACTGCCTTCTCGCTCTAAGTTACCGCCCGAATAACTCGCCGTTGATCCCCCCTGCCCGCTGAGGCATAAGCCTAGCCAAGATCAAATCACTTCTGAGGACCACTCCGATGCATGACATCAAGGCCATTCGCGAAAATCCTGACGCTTTTGACGCTGCTTTGGCGCGGCGGGGGCTGTCTGGGGTGTCGTCCGAGGTGCTGGCACTCGACGCGGATCGACGCGCCAAGATTGCGGCGGCAGAGGAGGCCAAGGCGGAACAGAACAAGGCTTCCAAACTTGTGGGTGCCGCCAAGGCCAAGGGCGACGAGGCGGAATTTGAGCGCCTGCGCGCGCTTGTGGCCGAGAAAAAGGCCGAGATCGCCCGCCTGACGGACGAGGCCAAGGACGAGGACGCCAAGCTCACCGATATGTTGGCCCGCATCCCCAACCTGCCCGCCGCCGACGTGCCCGACGGCAAGGATGAGAGCGAGAATGTCGAGATCAAGCGTTGGGGCGATGTGCCCAGCTATGGTTTTGATCCGAAAGAGCATTTCGACATCACGGGTGTCTCCAAAGCGATGGATTTTGAAACCGGGGCCAAGATTTCCGGCGCGCGGTTTGTGGTGCTCAAAGGTGCCGTGGCGCGTATCCACCGGGCACTGTCGCAGTTCATGCTCGACACCCATGTGGACGAAAACGGCCTGACGGAGATCAACACCCCCGTGATCGTCAAAGATGAGGCGATGTATGGCACAGATAAGTTGCCGAAATTCGGTGAGGACAGCTATCAGACCACCAACGGCTGGTGGTTGATCCCGACCTCTGAGGTGCCGCTGACCTATTCGGTGGCGAATGATATTTTGGACGAGGCCGCCTTGCCGATCCGCATGACCGCGCATTCGCTGTGCTTCCGCTCCGAGGCCGGGTCGGCGGGCCGCGACACATCGGGTATGTTGCGTCAGCACCAGTTTGAAAAGGTCGAAATGGTTTCGATCACCCACCCGGATGCGTCTGATACCGAACAAAAACGCATGTTGGCCTGTGCCGAGGGCATTCTTGAAAAGCTCGGCGTGCCCTACCGCACGGTCGCGCTGTGCACCGGCGACATGGGCTTTGGCGCGCGCCGCACCTATGACATTGAGGCGTGGTTGCCGGGGCAAAACACCTATCGCGAAATCTCCTCGGTTTCGACCACGGGCGATTTCCAGGCCCGGCGGATGAACGCCCGGTTCAAGCCCGCCGATGGCGGCAAACCTGAGTTCGTGCATACGCTCAATGGCTCAGGCTTGGCTGTGGGGCGCTGTTTGATTGCGGTGCTGGAAAACGGCCAAAACGCCGACGGCTCGGTGACCTTGCCCGACGTGCTTGCGTCTTACTTGGGTGGCAAACTGACCCTGACGTCCGAGGGCGTTTTGGCCTAACCCGCCCAAAACACCGCCCCCCCAAAACACAGCACATGGCTATCTGACAAACGGCGCCCTTTCCGGCGCCGTTTTCCGTCCTATATTGACAGGGGCGCGGCCCGTTTCATGCTTGGGCCCATGAAAGGACACCCCATGCATATGAAAGCCATCTTTGCCTTTGTCGGGGCTCTCGCCTTTGCCATTTTGGGCCCACTTTTGGCCCCCGGATTTGGCGGCTATGATCCCTCGCTCTTTCCGATCCCACAAGACAACGCGCCGATTGTCCCCGCAGGCTACGCCTTCGCGATTTGGGGGGTGATTTACACGTGGCTTGTGATCTCCGGCGGGTTTGGAGTGTTCAAACGCGCGGATGCCGAAGACTGGGACCCGATGCGGTGGCCGTTGATTGCCTCACTGGTGATCGGGACGCCGTGGTTGGCGGTGGCCATGATCTCGCCACTTTGGGCGACGGTTTTGATTTTCGCCATGCTGATCCTGGCCTTGGTGGCAATGGACCGCGCGCCGGTGTTGGACCCATGGTGGGCCCGCGCACCTGTGTCGCTTTATGCCGGGTGGTTGACCGCCGCGTCCTTTGCTTCGCTGGGGATTTTGGCCGCCGGTCACGGCGTGATCTTTGGTCAGGTCGGCTGGGCCTTAATCTGTCTGGCAGGGGCGTTTTCTGTCGCACTGATCGGCCATAAAATGCGCCCGGATGCGCCGCTATATCCACTGGGCACGGCTTGGGCCTTGATCGCGATTGTGGTGCGCAATTGGGGCACGCAGTGGGGCGTGGCGGCCGTGGCCGCTTTGGCGGCGGTGATCCTGTTGCTGCTCTGCGCCAAAAGCGCGCGCCGCGCCGCGATTTAACGGGCAGACGCCCGCTTTGGGACTTAGGAGGGTGTCTTTGGCCCACACTCAAAGAGGCGGGTCAACGTGGCCTCATGTTCAAGAACCATCCTTTTGCCATCCTCGATTGCCTTTTTCGCAAGATGGAAATCAAGCACGGACATGTCCGAAAGGTCGGCCGACAACATCACCTGCGGTGGCTCCCCCGCCATGCGCGCCCGGCGGATATGGTCGGTCATGATGTCAATCGACGTCGACAGCACCTCAATATACCCGGGTGCTGCGCGCCGATCCTCTGTGTTTGAGCTCGGCCAAAGTGCTTTGAGCGCCTCCGGCAGGCGGTCTTGCAACGCGGCCAAGCCGGTGGCTTGATCGACCTGAGGCGCGCGCCACAGCGTGCCGTCCAGCCGTGCGTTTGGATTGACGGCAATGATCACATCGGCACCCAACGCACGGGCCAATGACACCGGCACCGGGTTGACCATACCGCCATCCAAAAGCCATTTGTCTTGATGATAATGCGGTGAAATGATCCCCGGCAGCGCCACCGAGGCACGCACCGCGTGGCTGAGAGGCCCGTCCTTGAGCCAAACTTCACGCCCGGTTTCAAGATCGGTGGCGACGGCGGCAAAGGGGCGGTCAAGCCCTTCGATGGTGTCCGGCAAGCCCAGTTTTTGCAAAAGCGTCATGATTTCCCGCCCCTCAACCAAGCCGCCGCCGGACAGGTTCAAATCGACCAAGGACAGGTAGGAGCGCGGCGTCATGGCGCGAGCCCAGTCTTCGAGCGCGTCAAGCCGACCGCCCGCATAGGCGGCACCGACAAGTGCCCCCATGGAACAGCCCGCGATGATGTCGGGATGAATGCCCAAATCAGCCAAGGCGCGCAACACGCCGATGTGGCAATACCCCCGCGCCCCGCCCGAGCCCAAAGCCAATCCGACCTTCACCGTCTTCTTTTGCTTGGCCATGGCCTGCTCCCCTCTCAGGTCTGTTTCAACGCCTGTTGTGCCAATTCCATGACGTGATCCGAGAGGGCCAGATCCGCCATCTCCGCGTCGCTGACCCAAGCGGCCGCCATCGCGTCATCATCGGCCAGCGGCACCCCCGACTGATAGGCGCAGGCCACGGCGACCAATAGAAAATGATGCCTCACCTCTGAGCCATCGCGATCAATCAACTCAACATGCCCGATCACCTCGCCCGCCGTGGCCGTCACGCCGGTCTCCTCATGGAGTTCACGCGCGGCGGCTTCGGCCAGGCTCTCGCCAAGCTCAACATGCCCGCCGGGAAAGCCCCAAAGCCCGGCATCAGGCGGATTGCGGCGCTGCACCAAAAGGAATTTTCCTTCATGCAGACAGACCGCCAGCACCGCGAGTTTGGGGATTTGAAGCACCGTTTGACGCATCCTCTTACTCCGCCGCTTTGCGCGCTTTGATCTTTTCAAGCATCGGTTTGAGGTAGCGCCCGGTGTGGCTTGCCTCGACCTCTGCCACCTCTTCGGGCGTGCCGGAGGCGACAATTTTCCCACCGCCATCGCCCCCCTCGGGGCCAATGTCGATGATGTAATCGGCGGTCTTGATCACATCGAGATTGTGTTCGATCACGATCATCGAATTGCCCTGATCGACCAGTTCATGCAACACTTCGAGCAGCTTTTTCACATCCTCGAAATGCAGCCCCGTGGTGGGTTCGTCCAAGATGTAAAGCGTGCGGCCCGTGGCGCGTTTCGACAGCTCTTTCGACAGCTTCACCCGTTGGGCTTCGCCCCCGACAGCGTCGTCGCCTGTTGCCCAACTTTGATATAGCCAAGCCCCACGCGCACCAGCGCGTCCATCTTTTCACGGATCACCGGAACCGCCTTAAAGAACGCCTGCGCATCCTCAACCGTCATATCAAGAACGTCGGCTATGCTTTTGCCTTTAAACTGAATTTCCAAGGTTTCACGATTGTAGCGCTTGCCCCGGCAGGTCTCGCATTCGACATACACATCGGGCAGGAAATGCATTTCAATCTTGATCACCCCGTCGCCCTGACAGGCCTCGCAGCGTCCACCTTTGACGTTGAAACTAAACCGCCCGGGCTTGTAGCCGCGCGCTTTCGCTTCCGGCAGACCGGCGAACCAATCACGGATCGGGGTGAAGGCCCCAGTGTAGGTCGCGGGGTTGGAACGCGGGGTGCGCCCGATCGGGCGTTGGTCAATGTCGATGACCTTGTCGAGGTGTTCAAAACCTTTGATCGTCTCACAAGGGGCGGGCGTTTCGCGTGCACCGTTCAATTTGCTCGCGGCGTTTTTATACAACGTCTCAATCGTCAGGGTCGATTTCCCGCCGCCAGACACGCCCGAAACGCAAACAAATTTGCCCAATGGGAAATCCGCGGTCACCTCTTTGAGGTTGTTGCCCGTGGCTTTCACCACAGTCAGTTTCTTGCCATTGCCCTTGCGCCGTTTGCTTGGCACCGACACTTCGCGCGTCCCCGAAAGATATTGCCCGGTGAGCGAGGCGGCGTCCGCTTCGATCTGTTGCGGCGTGCCTTTGGAGACGATTTGACCGCCATGCACCCCCGCCCCCGGCCCCATGTCAAAGACGTAATCGGCCTCGCGGATCATGTCCTCGTCATGCTCAACCACGATTACGGTATTGCCCTGATCGCGCAGGTTTTTCAACGTGCCGATGAGGCGATCATTGTCGCGTTGGTGCAGACCGATGGAGGGCTCATCAAGCACATAAAGCACGCCCTGAAGCCCCGAGCCAATTTGCGAGGCCAGTCGGATCCGTTGACTTTCACCGCCCGACAGCGTCCCCGCATTGCGCGACATGGTCAGATATTCAAGCCCGACGTTGTTGAGAAACCCCAACCGTTCGCGAATCTCTTTGACGATGGCGCGGGCGATTTCTTGTTTTTGTGGCGAGAGCGCATCCATCACGCCGAGCGTCCAGTCATAGGCCTGTTTGATCGACTTTTCGACCACTTGGCCGACATGAAGCAGTTCGGTTTCCCCACCTGTGACGGAGCCAATTTTCACCGCCCGCGCCGCTTCGTTCAGGCGATAGCCGCCGCACAGCCCACAAGGCCGGTTGTTTTGATAGCGCTCAAATTCCTCGCGCACCCAATTGCTATCGGTTTCGCGGTAGCGGCGCTCCATGTTCGGGATCACGCCCTCAAAGCTGCGGGTGACCTCGTAGACGCGGCCGCCGTCATCATAGCGGAACGGGATTTCCACGTTGCCGGAACCGTAGAGAAAGACCTTTTGGACGTCCTCGGGGATGGATTTCCATGGGGTCGAGGCTTTGAACCCGTAATGTTTGGCCAGCGCTTCGATGGTCTGGAGGAAATAGGGTGTTTTACCTTTGCGCCAGGGCGCGATGGCCCCGTCGGCGATTTTCAATGCCGCATCGGGCACCACCAAACGTTCGTCGAAAAACAGCTCGACCCCAAGCCCGTCACATTGCGGACAGGCCCCGAACGGCGCGTTAAATGAAAACAACCGGGGTTCGATTTCCGAAATGGTAAAACCCGACACCGGACAGGCGAATTTTTCCGAAAAGGTCAGGCGCTCTGGATCGCCCTCGCCCTCTTTCGGCGCGGTTTCCAAAATGGCGATGCCATCGGCCAGATCAAGGGCGGTGCGCAGGCTGTCGGCCAGACGGGTTTCCAATCCCTCACGCACCACCAACCGGTCCACCACCACGTCAATGTCATGGCGGAATTTCTTGTCCAAAGTGGGTGGTTCATCGAGTTCGTAAAACGCGCCATCAACCTTAACCCGTTGAAAGCCTTGTTTGCGTAACTCCAAGAATTCTTTGCGATATTCGCCTTTGCGGTCGCGTACGATCGGCGCCAAAAGAAAGCCACGCGTGCCCTCCTCCATCCGCATGATGATGTCCACCATGTCTTGGATCTGTTGCGCCTCAATCGGCTCGCCGGTCGCGGGGCTATAGGGTGTCCCGGCGCGGGCAAAGAGCAGGCGCAGGTAGTCGTAAATCTCTGTCACCGTACCCACGGTGGAGCGCGGGTTTTTCGAGGTGGTCTTTTGCTCAATCGAGATCGCAGGCGACAGACCCGAGATGTGATCCACATCCGGCTTGCCCATCATGTCCAAGAACTGGCGGGCATAGGCGGACAGGCTTTCGACATAGCGGCGCTGGCCCTCGGCATAGATCGTGTCAAAGGCCAGTGAGGATTTGCCCGACCCCGACAGGCCGGTGATCACCACCAATTCGTCGCGTGGAATATCCACATCGACGTTTTTGAGATTGTGCTCGCGCGCGCCGCGCACTTCGATAGTTTTGAGTTCGACCATAGCCCACTTGCCCTCTGTCCACACCCGATCTGACCGGGTTCTTTGCCCCGGCGCAGCCGCTCCCCATATCTAGGCGAGCGTGGCCTATGTTCCAATAGGAAAATAAGAACGTAACAAGAACTTGTGCCGCGCATGCTGTTTTTTTCACCAATGGCACCTGCGGATCAGGCGTCGGTGATTTCATCACAGACACACGCTTGCCCTCAGGCCTAAAAGCAGCGCAAAGACATGCAACAGATTGCAAAGGTGGAATGAGATGTTTGGATTGTTTGGCGGTGGGCCAAAAATATCTGTGGACGAGGTCAAAGCCGGGCTGGCGCAGGGCACAATGATCTTGGTCGACGTGCGCGACAAGCAGGAGTTGCACATGACCGGCACCGCCAAGGGCGCGATCCATGTGCCGCTGACGGTGATTGCGGCGAAATGTGACCCGCGCTCGCCCGACTGCCTGCCCGCATTCAAGGACACGAAGCTCACCAAGGTGCTGTACTGTGCTTCGGGGGCGCGCTCCTCAAATGCCGCCTCCCTGTTGAAACGGCTTGGCCATGAAGATGTGCAAAACCTTGGAGGGCTACACAATTGGGTCGCCGGTGGCGGCGAGGTTGTGAACGTCTAAGGGGCGCTTTCACCCCGTTTAAAACACATAAAAGGCGGCCAATGGGCCGCCTTTTATCATGCCAAAATTGAACCGGCTACTCTGCCGCCTCCGACACCGTGCCTTCAAATTTCACCCCATCGGGCCGAATGACAGTATCGGCAGAGCTGGCATCCGGGCCCATGTAATAGCCCCGGCGCGCGGTGAACCGCCCGGCGATGAAGCGCATGAATTCGGTCACCCGCGGGACATGGCGCAGGTCCGGGTGGGTCAACACCCAAAGCGGCGTATGATCGGCCAGTTTCAACCCCGGCACCCGCACCAAATGCGGGTCACTGTCGCCCAAGAAATGCGCGGTGCGGACCATGCCAACGCCCTGACGCGCCAAAGCCATGGCCGTGATCATATCATCGGTGCGCATCGCCACACGACAGGTCGGCAAATCGGCAAAAAGCGCGGTTGGGTTGGTCTGGGCCCAAGCCAAAAACGCGATATAGGGCAGATGCGTTTCGGTGTCGCGCCCCTCGATCACGTCTTGAAACTGCTCAATAAAACTCGGGGACGCAAACCATCCGGCGCGCTGCGAGGTCATCATCCGCCCCCAAAGGCTTTCTTCGGGCGATTGGGTCACCCGGATCGCCACATCGGCCTCGCGACGGTGCAGGTTCAACACCTCCGTCGCGCCAACGATTTGCAAATCAATCGCCGGGTGTAACTCTTTGAATGTTTTGAGGTCCTCTGCGAAATGATTGTCGGCCAAAAGCGGCGGAATGGTGACTTTCAATTCGCCTTCTTCGGTCTCGTCACGGGCGGCGAGCGCCATATCAAGCGCGACCATGCGCGCCTCTACCTCTTCGGCATGGGCAATCGCCACCTGCCCCGCTTCGGTCGGTTGTAGGCCAGACGCCAGCCGGGTGAAGAACCGCACACCGGCGGTGTCTTCGGCCTTGGCCAATTGCCGCGACACAGTGGCATGGTTCACGCCCAGCACTCTGGCGGCGCCCGAAAGGCCACCTTCACGCGCAACGGCGAGAATATAACGCAGAGAATCCCAGTCAGTCATATTGACACATTACATCACATCTATTTGCGCACAAGGGGCGCGCTATCTTGCGGGCTTTGCCCACATGTATTTATGAAACGACATGGTTTTGCAAATAAAAAGCGCCCCGTCTCCGAGGCGCTTTTGTCTATTAGAGTGGCGACAGTTTAAATATGCAGCGCGCGACCATAGGCATCCAACACCGATTCATGCATCATTTCCGACATGGTCGGGTGCGGGAAAACGGTGTTCATCAGATCCTCTTCGGTGGTTTCAAGTTCGCGACCGATGACATAGCCTTGGATCATTTCGGTCACTTCCGCGCCGACCATATGCGCACCCAAAAGTTCGCCGGTCTTGGCATCAAACACGGTTTTCACCAGCCCCTCCGCCTCGCCCATCGCAACGGCTTTGCCATTGCCGATGAAGGGAAATTTGCCGACCTTGATCTCATATCCGGCCTCTTTCGCCTTGGCTTCGGTCAGACCGACGGAGGCCACTTGTGGGTGACAATAGGTGCAGCCCGCAATCGAGTTCGGTTTGATCGCATGAGGATGACCGCCCGCGATGAGTTCGGCCACCATAACGCCCTCGTGCGAGGCTTTGTGCGCCAACCAAGGCGCGCCCGCGATGTCGCCAATGGCATACACGCCCTCGACACCAGTGCGGCAATAGGCGTCGGTGACGACATGAGTGCGGTCGATTTTCACGCCCATTTCCTCAAGTCCGAGACCTTCGACATTGCCGACGATGCCGACCGCGGAAATCACTGTATCGAACTCGTGCTTTTCGATTTTGCCGTTGATTTCGATATGGGCGACGACTTTATCCTTGCTCCGATCCAACTGTTTGACGCCGGATTTTTCATGGATGGTCATGCCCTGTTTGACGAATTGCTTTTTGGCAAAGGCAGAGATGTCCTTGTCCTCAACAGGCAACACCCGATCCATAACTTCGACCACAGTCGTGTCAGCGCCAAGCGTGTTGTAGAAGGAGGCGAATTCGATGCCGATCGCGCCCGAGCCAATGACCAGGAGCTTTTTCGGCATGTGTTTGGGCACCAACGCATCGCGATAGGTCCAAACCCGGTCGCCATCGCCCTCAAGCCCCGGCAATTGCCGCGCCCGCGCGCCAGTGGCAACGATGATGTTTTTGGCGGTCAGAATCTCGTCTTTGCCATCATTGGTTTTAACGGAGACTTTGCCTTTTCCGGCCAATTTGGCCTCGCCCATGATCGACGTGACCTTGTTCTTTTTGAACAGGCCTTTGATCCCGGCGTTCATCTGTTTGGCGACACCGCGCGAGCGTTTGACGATGGCATCGAGGTCAAAACCGATGTTATCGACGGAGAGGCCGAATTCCTTGGCCCGGTGCATTTGATGATACACTTCGGCGGAGCGCAGCAAAGCTTTGGTCGGGATGCAGCCCCAGTTCAGGCAAATCCCACCCAGGTTTTCGCGCTCGACACAGGCGACCTTAAGGCCCAACTGCGCCGCACGGATCGCGGCGACATAGCCACCAGGGCCTGCGCCGATGACCACAAGGTCAAAAGATGTGCCAGAAAGTGTGTCAGACATGGAGGGTCCTCCCGAAACCAAATTTAAAGCCTTTTGCACCTTTCCCGTTTGGGACAAGGAAAAAGGCCCACGCCACTTCAATCCTGCCGTCGCTGTGTTGTTGATCCACGATCTACAACTGCGACAAAACAATTTAGTTTGATACTAAACTATCTTGAAAATCGTGGCAACGGGGCGCGCAACCTTCAGGCCGAAAGGCTGCGTCCCGCTCAGCGCATAGCTTGAGCGGGTAACGCATAGATAAAAGGAGGGTTTGAACATTTTGGACTGCGCGACCAAATCAGGCCGCGTGCGCCGATGACATGTCTTTAAGAACCGCGCCGTAGCCACCGGAGGTGATAAATTGCGCCTCGGAGTCTGTTGTGCGCCGCTCCAAAGCCGCGTTGCGGTAAGGAAAGCGGCCAAACATGCGGATCACTTCGCGATGCGCCTGCGCATGTCGCAGATTGTCGGGCTGTTCCGAGAGGCGTTTAAACATCAGGCGCACACAGCGGTCCTGATCGGTGAGATTTTCGGAATGCATCAACGGCAGGTAGAAAAATTGCCGTGCGGGCGTATCAATGCGCATGTCCCAGCCCTTATCAATCGCGGCCTTGGCGGCGGTGAGGGCGATCCGGTCCGAGGCAAAGGCACGCCCCTGCCCGCGGAACATATTGCGCGACATTTGATCATTGAGAATGATATAGGCCAGCGCCCCGGACGCATGGGTCAACCAAAGCGAATAGGCGCCTTCTTGCGCTTTTTCCCAAGTAGAAAGGAACTGATCGCGAATGCGCGCATCAAGAGCCTCATCCACCTTATACCAATCCGCCGGGGTCAACTCATCAAGCCAAAAGGCGAGGATCTCCTCTGGCGTTTTTTGGGTGGTTTGGGTCTGAATCTGGGCCATCAGTCGCTCCTCTCGACGGCGTAATCGTTATAAAACCGTTACAAGCCACAAGATCAGCACGCAAGTTAATTATAATGTCGCAAGGTAAACTTTTATCAATATTGCTGAAAATAGCACTTCAAGCCACCGCCAGCCGCCTTACACCCCTGTAAGCGCCCGGTCTCTTGCGGTTATGGATGCGCCCCACCATCGGCGGGATCACGCGCCACATCATGCGCCTCTTCTTCGGCCCGTTCAATGGCCACCTCTTGCGCCATCTCCCCAACCACAGGCGAGGCAGAGGGCATCACAGCAACATAAGACGTGGTCTCATCCACCGGCACGGCTGCGCGCCGGGTCATCCGCCACAGCGCATAGGCGGCCACGCCGCCCATCAGCACCGCTTGCATCAACCAATAGCCACGCGGGCCAATATAGCCCATCAACCAACCGGCGATCAGCGGCCCGCCAACGGCCCCCACCCCGTTGATGAACAACAGCCCACCAGAGGAGGCGGCCATATCCTCGGGGTCGAGGTAATCATTGGTGTGGGCGATCAACAGCGAATAGAGCGGGTTCGCCGCCCCGCCTGCCACAAAGGCAATGCCCAGCCCAAGCATATAGTTGCCGGGGATCAGGATGCCGACGATACAAGCGGCCGTGCCCATGCCCGCAACGCCAAAGATCGCTTTGCGCCGGTCAATGTGATCCGAAATCCAGCCAATCGGCATCTGAAATGCCACGGCGCCGATGTAAATCGCGGCGATAAAGGTGGAGATTTGGCCCAAGGAAAAGCCCGCCTGAGTGGCATAGACCGCGCCCATCGCCATTTGCGAGGCAAAGACGCCGCCCATCAAGAACATGCCAACACAGCCCAAAGGCGAGACTTCAAACAGCTTTTTGAAGGTCATCGGCTTGGAGGTTTCAAAGGCCGGGGTGGGCGTCACCGACAACAGGATCGGCGCGAAAGAAATCGACACCAAGACAGAGGGCACGATGAACAAAATGAACCCGGACGGGTCGCCTTGGGACAGGATCCATTGTGCAACGACAATGCCGACCATCTGCACCAACATATAGGCCGATAGGGCCTTGCCGCGCACCTCGTTGGAGGCGGCGTTGTTGAGCCAGCTTTCCGAGGTCACATAGACGCCGGAAAAGCAGAACCCCAACATCACACGCAGAGCGGTCCAGACCCAAGGGTCCGCAACCACCGGAAACAGAATCAGCGCAGCAGAGATAAAGGAGCCGAGGGCCGCAAACACCCGCACATGGCCGACCCGGCGAATGAGCAAAGGCGCGGCGCGTGATCCGCCCAAAAAGCCCAAGAAATAGCCCGACATGACGATGGAAATTTCCAAGGTCGAAAAGCCCTCCAGCCCGCCACGGACCCCCAAAAGGGAGCCCTGCAAACCGTTGCCGATCATCAGTAAAAGAATGCCCAACAGGAGCGGCGAAGAGGAGGCGAGGACTTGTTTCATTCCCGGACCCTATTTGGATTCGAAGAGGAGGGAAACCCGCGGTTTGCGGCGCGGTCCTGAGCCACAGAAATCAGACCTCACACCCTCGGTCCTTTTGCGGCAACAAAAGCGAGGCATCGCCATAGGAAAAGAACCGATAGCCCTCAGCGACGGCATGTTCATAGACCGCGCGCATCCGCTCGCGCCCCATCAGCGCCGCCACCAACATCAAAAGCGTGCTTTTGGGCAGGTGGAAATTGGTCATCAACGCATCGGTGACGCGAAACGGATAGCCGGGTTTGATGAAAATATCGGTCTCGCCCAAAAACGGCGCGATCACACCGGGCGCAGGCGCGGCAGATTCGATCAACCGCAACGCCGTGGTGCCGACCGGGATCACCCGCCCGCCGCGTTGCTTGGTGGTGTTGATCTCGATGGCCGCGCCCTCTGAGACCTCACCCCATTCCGAATGCATTTTGTGATCATCGACATTGTCGACCTTGACTGGCAAAAACGTCCCCGCCCCGACATGCAGCGTCACATAGGTGAACTCCACGCCCTTTTCCGCCAGCGCCTTGAGCAGCGGCTCATCGAAATGCAACGAAGCGGTGGGCGCAGCCACAGCGCCCATATTGCGGGCCCAAACGGTTTGGTAGTCTTCTTTGTCTTGGGCGTCGGCTTTGCGCTTGGCCTCGATATAAGGCGGCAAGGGCATGGAGCCGGCTTCGGCCAGAGCCTTGTCGAAATCCGCGCCCGAAAGGTTGAAGGCGACCATCGCCTCGCCGTCTTCTTTGGCAATCAAAGTGGCCGAAAGATCATCGGAAAACCGCACCTCCTCGCCCTCTTTGATCTTTTTGAGCGGCTTGATCAGCGCCCGCCAGACCATCCCGCCATGCCCCGCCTCGGCCTGCGGTTCCAACAGGGTGACTTCGATCTTGGCCTCTTGATACCCCTGCGCCGTATCGCGGCCACGTTTGCCCGTGAGGCGCGCGGGCAGCACTTTGGTGTCGTTCAACACCAACCGATCACCGGGCTGCAACCAGTCCAAAAGATCGGTGACATGACCATCGGTGATGGTGTCGGGCGTGGCCACCAAAAGCCGGGCCGAAGAGCGCGGTTTGGCGGGCCGTGTGGCGATCAACGCCTCAGGCAGATCGAAATCGAAATCGGACAGTTTCATAGGGCCTCACATCAGGCGGATTGGGTTACTCGCCCCCAGCGGGCTTTTTGCGGAAGATGTCGCGCAACGCCCCAGGGGTCAGGATGGAGAGCGGATTGACCCCAACGGCGGGCGATTTGGCGTCCCCCGTCAGCGTATAGGTAAAGCCAAAAAGACCCTCGCCTTTGCGTGCCACAACCTGCCCCAGCGCATTGATAAAATAGACGGGCGAGACGACCCCTTGCAGGTCCACCTGTCCTGCGGATGTGTCATAAAGCCCTTCGAGAGTAATGCCAAGGGAGGGGCCTTCGGCGGTGCCATCGCGGATGATCAACTTACCCGGACGCAGGGTGAAATCGCCTTGAACTTGCGAAAACTGAATGCCGCCCGCCCCGGTCATCTGATCAATCAGCCCAACGACAGAAATCGCGGACAAAAGCTCGGCCAGTGCCGGGGCGGATTGCACCCGGATGTCATCGACCACCACTCGGCCATCATAGCTGCCCTCTTCGGGCAAAGCGGTCAGGCCAAAGCTCAATTCGCCACCAGAAGCGCGGTCCAAAACCCCCGCCGCCGTTACGATGGACCCGGCATCTTTCGAGGTCGCGGTGATCGTTGGACCATAGGGACCGGGGCGCACCGTGCCCGTCAAGGTGCCCGTGCCGTTCAGATCGCCGCGGAAGGACCCCGTCACCCCATCTCCCAAAGACAGACGTGCCGAAAAGGCATTCAACTCTTGGCCCTTGGTGATCTCAAAGCGATCAAGTCTCACCTCCATCGGGATCGCAGCGCCCCCCCCCGTCCCCGAGGTGCCGCCAAAAGTGGCGCGTGGCAGATCAAGCCGCCCACCGCGAATTTCGACCTTGACCGGCTGCCCTGCGCCCTGCCCGACCAAGGAGGCCGGCACATCAAGCCATCCGCCCAGTTTGAACCGATCCACATCCAGCCGATCCAGCGTCCCTTCGGGCGTCAACGTCACCCGCCCGCCTGTGGCCTCAAGCCCGGCGGCCGAAAGCGCCAGATGGGTGATATTTGGTCGATCGCCTGCCGTGCCCGAAATCGCAAAAGAGCCGCGCGTTCCGGCGGGTTTGCCCCATTTGAGCGGCGCGAAACTCAGCCGCATGCCAGACAGATCAGAGGTAATATCGAACTTTGGCGGCTGGCCTTTGCGCAGCGCCACGGACAGGCTGCCCGAGGCGGCCCCCGACACGGTGCCGTCCGGCAAAGCGATCTTAAACGTGTCCAACAGCGCCTGATTGAGGGTGATCCGTCCGGTCATATCCGAGGCGCCCCGATGATCGGGGCCGAAGTCTTTGCGCCACTGCCCGGCGGCCTGCGCCGTCCCGATCCGCGCCGATCCCGCGAGGCTCAGACCGGACGGATCGACGGTCAGCGCCAGTTGATCGGCGGAAAGCACCTGCCCGCTCATCAGTTGATCCGAGGAGACATTGCTCAGCGTGCCATTGAGCAGGAAATTCACATCCTCAAAGGTGACGATCTTTTTGAGCGGAAAGGAAATGAGGCCGCGCAGGCTGGCCTGGCCTTTGGCCACATCCGGGCCAAAGGCGGCCTCTTTGAGCACCGAAAACGGCTTTTCCGCCACCAAGGACAGCCCGGCCTCAATCGTCGATTGGCTGGCCAAGGCGATGTCCAAACGCGCCGGTTTTTCGGTGATATTGGGGATGCGCACCACCGTGCCCGCCATGTCAACCGCCCCGCCCAGCGGAGGCGTGACCGCGCCGCCATCCAAGACAACTGTCAGAGCATTGCCAAAAATCGACCCGTAGCCATGCCCGCCCAAAAGCGGCGGTTGCGCCGGGATATAGCGCAGATCGAGATCGTCAAAACTCCAGTCGAGCGCCAGTGTCGGCGCGGTTTGTCCCGGCACAAACCGCAGCGCCGCATTCAGGTCGCGGTAGGTGGCGGAGCGGATATTTTCGGCCATCCACTCACGGGTTTTAGCGATGGCTTTCGGCGGCCAGAGCGCCATAAGTTCAGCGTTGCTCACCGCATCGACATTCAGATCAAGCCCGGCTTGCCAGCCCTCCGGCGTGGCCGCAGCACGTCCCGATCCGCGCAGCCATAGATCCCCCTGTTTGAGATCAAGTTGACCAATCTCAAGGCGAAACGGCGCGAGCCGCAACTGTAGATCGGCCATGCCTTGATCGAACACCAAAGGTTCGGAAAACACGCCATCGGGGGCAAGTTTCAGCTCGGATAGCTGCCATTGGCTGGTGAAAACCTGCGGCCAAACCCCGTCGAAATCACGCAGCAAAATATGGCCGCGCCCGCTGACGTCGAGCGCCTCTGTTTTGAGGCTAAACTGAGGAAATTCAATGCGTTCTTTGCCCGGATCATAATCAAAATACCCGCTCGCGCCCTCAAAGGCCAAAGGTTTAGCCCCTTCTCCGGCAACGATCTGTCCGGCGCCAATCGCAAGTTTGCCGGAGTACTGCGCCAGCCGCCCCTTGGCATCAAATTCGGCGCGCATGGCGACGGAGACCGGCGCGTCGACCACGGATAGAAACGACAAAGCCGGGCTTTGAAGCGCGAAATCGCGGGTCGGCGCAGTGTCCACGTTCAGCGACATGACCGTCGCCAAAGAGCCTTTTTGCGAGGCAAAACTAACCTCGACATCGGAGAGGTCTTCGGTGCCGTTGAACAGTTCGAAATTCAGCGTGATGTCAAAATTTTCATCCGAATTAAGCAGAATCACGGCGGCGTCGGTCGCCTGCCACAACCGCCCTGATCGGGCATCTTCGAGCGAAACGGTGATCTCGCGCGCCTCAACCCGAGAGATTTTCGACAAGGGCTCGGTGGAAAAAGCGCGGTCAATCGCTTCCAATACTTCGGCCGCAGAGCCTACCGTGCCCTGCGCACCGCCGAAATCCAAGGCAAACGTGCCATCCGCACGCCGTCGCACCGTGACCTGCGCGCCGGAGAGGCGTAGCGTGTCAGGTCGCAACCGCATTTGTTTGAGCGCGTCCTTGGAAAGCACCGCGCGCAATTCATTGAGTCGGGCGATTTCCGCACCTGAGCCATCAATCAAGCCAACATTGCGGGCGGTGACACGCGGCACAAAGGTTTTATCGACCAAGACCACGATCTGACCGATGGAAATTTTCGCGCCATCGAGGTCGCCATTAATCTGCGTTTCGATGCGCGAGGTGATCATGTCGGGCAAGACGATGGTCCGCCCGGTAAAGGCCAGAACCGCGACCCCGATGAACAGCGCCATAAGGGCCATGAGCGCGAGCGACCACAGACCAAAGCGATGTGCCGGATGCAAGCGCTTGCGGGTCTCGGCGGGGGTTTCCTCCGCCTCGGTCTCTGTCGCACTCTCGGAATCGGAGGTCTCCACACCGGCTGCGTCCGCAGAGGGGGCCTCTGTGGACGTCTGTGTGATCTGCGCGTCGGACATCTCCGGGCTGTGCTCCGGGTCGGCGCCAGACGTTTGATCCGGGGTTTGATCCGGGGTTGGACGCTCGCTCATTTTACCTGCTCTGAGGCTCGTGTTGGTTTCATCTTGTCGCAAAGCGGCCTAAAACGAAACCGAAAGCCTGTGCAACGCGTAAAAGTGTTCAGATGGCATTATAAGGAGATCGACATGCTTGACCAAGGAACCATGGCCCCGGATTTCACCCTGCCCCGCGACGGTGGCACAGATGTGACCCTGTCCGATCTGCGCGGGCAAAAAGTGGTGCTGTATTTCTACCCGAAAGACAACACACCGGGCTGCACCACCGAGGCATTGGATTTCACCGCCCTCAAAGAGGATTTTGCATCGGCGGGCGTTCAGGTCTTTGGCATCTCCAAAGACAGCGTCAAAAAGCACGACAATTTCTGCGCCAAACACAGCCTTGGCATCCCGCTTTTGTCCGACGAGAACGGCACGGTCTGCGAAGACTATGGCGTCTGGGCGGAGAAACAGATGTATGGCAAAACCTATTTTGGCATCATTCGGGCCACCTTTCTCATTGATGAAGAAGGGAAAATTTCCCATGTCTGGCCCAAGGTGAAAGTCACGGGACATGCGGGAGAGGTTCTTGCGGTCGCCACCGCATGAGCGAGGCATTGCACACAGGGCCGCTGACGCTGGCCCAGATGGCCGAGGCGGTGCTCCGCACGAAGGATGGGCGCGAGAAAACCGCGCTCAGCCACCGCTTTGCCGAGATGTGGCGACAGTCGCGTGCTGGCGGCACACCGATTGAGATCGGCACCGCCCATCCGCCCTTGCAACCCGCGCGCCCGGACAAGCCCGAACAACGCGACCCGCGCGATGTGCCGCGGCGCAAACCCGGCAGCCCCGAAGGCCGGATCGCGATTTTGCATGCGATTGCCCATATCGAATTGAACGCGGTGGATTTGCACTGGGACATCGTGGCGCGGTTCACCCATGTGCCATTTCCGATTGGATTTTATGACGATTGGGTCAAGGCAGCGGATGAAGAGTCTAAACATTTCAATCTGATATGTGATCGGCTTGAAGCGCTCGGCTCCTTTTACGGTGCCCTGCCTGCCCATGCCGGGATGTGGCGCGCCGCCGAGGATACGGTAGATGACATCATGGGCCGTTTGGCCGTGGTGCCGATGGTGTTGGAGGCGCGCGGCTTGGATGTGACACCGGGCATGATCAAGATTTTTCAAAACGCCAAGGACCGCGAGACGGTGGAGGCGATGACTGTGATTTATGCCGAGGAAGTGTTCCATGTCGCCTATGGCGCCAAATGGTTTAATTTCCTCTGTGGCCGCGAGGGGCTGGACCCGACTGCGGAATTCCACGCCCTTGTGCGTCGTTTTTTCCCGTCTGGCACCAAAGGGCCGTTCAACGACGAAAAACGCGCCGAGGCCGGGATGCCGCCGGATTTCTACTGGCCCCTGTCCGATGAGCCTCCTGCCGCTTGGCGGTAACGCCCCCCTGCGGCAGGCGGTCGCGGGGGACCGAATTCACCGCGTATGGTGGCGCTCCCATAGGCAAAAAACCGCCCACAAACAGTCATTTCCCGCCCATAGCTCGCCTGAACAGCCGACAGCGGGGCAAAAGCGTTGCCCGCTTGGCCTTCGTTCGCTAACAGGGTGCAACCGCTTATTTATGTCAGTGCCGATTTGGGAAAAGCCACGCAAAAGACGTGCAAATTCCAAAGTTACCAGGATCTACAGCGGATAAAGATGGGAATGAGGACGGTTTTAGCCTAACAATGATACACAAGCTCAATCACATGCTTGAGCGCAGACTCCCCGAACGCCGGGTGTTTCTGCGGTCTGACTCTGAGACCCGCTATCTGCGGCTTTCTCCCCTGACACAATTGGTGGCCGCGACTGGAACCACGCTGATCGCCGTCTGGATGATCATCGCTTCGGCGATCATTTTGATGGACAGCATCGGGTCGGGCAATCTGCGCGAACAGGCGGGACGTGATCTTGTGTTGTTTGAAAACCGCGTGGCGGAACTGGCCCATGAGCGCGACATGCGCGCCAACGAAGCCGCCGCCGCCCAAGAACGGTTCAACACCGCGCTCAAACAAATCTCGTCGATGCAATCGCAACTTTTGGCATCCGAGGAGCGCGTGCGCGAATTGGAAACCGGCGTGGATGTGGTTCAGGCCAATCTGCGCGATGCGTTGAAAGCGCGCGACGAAGCACAACAGGGCGAAGAGCAGGTTCTCGCCAAACTCAATGGCGACGCGAATGCGGCCAAGGGCATGACGCCCGAAGACATGGAAAGCACGGTCGATGTGTTGTCCGTGGCGCTGGCCGATACGGCTGCGGAACGCGACGAGATGGCCCTGACCGCCTCACAGGCGATGAAAATGGCCGACGTGTTGGAAACCGATCTCAAGCTGATGGAAGAAAAGAACGACCGCATTTTCACCCAGCTCGAAGATGCGATGACCGTTTCTGTCGCCCCGCTTGATAAAATGTTCAAAGCTGCTGGAATGCCGGTCGACTCGATGCTCGCCACCGTCAAACGCGGCTATTCCGGTCAGGGTGGCCCGCTCACCCCGATCACATTCTCGACCAAAGGTGGCTTGATCGACCCGGATTCGATGCGCGCCAATGCGTTGATCGACAAGATGGACAAGCTCAACATCTACCGGATCGCCGCGCAAAAAGCCCCCTTCGCCCTACCGCTCAAAGACAGCTTTCGCTACACCTCGGGCTTTGGCCCACGTTGGGGGCGGATGCATGAGGGCACGGATTTTGCCGCCGCTTACGGCACGCCGATCTATGCCACCGCTGATGGTGTGGTGACATTCTCCGGCTGGTCCTCCGGCTACGGGCGTTTGGTAAAAATTCAACATGAGTTCGGGATCGAGACACGTTATGGTCACCAATCCCAACTTCTTGTGAAAGTTGGTCAAAGAGTCTCGCGTGGGGAGCAAATCGGTGCTATGGGGAATTCTGGCCGCTCCACTGGCACGCACCTCCACTATGAAGTCCGTGTACAGGGCAAGGCCGTCAACCCGATGATCTACATTAAGGCTGCCAACGATGTTTTCTAAAAGCAGGATCAATGAACCCGGCCCGAAACAGGGCGAGGACGTCACGAAACCCGAAACGGCGGCTGCAAAGCCCGCCTTGCCGAAAACTCCGGCCCCTGACTTCACCCAATCCGCACCCAAGGCGAAACCGCCCGCATCGGTGCTGTCCTCTGACCTCACCGTCGTGGGCAATCTGAAAACCTCCGGCGATATTCAAATCGAAGGCACGGTTGAGGGTGACATTCGCGCCCATCTTTTGACAGTCGGCGAAACCGCAATGATCAAGGGCGAAGTGATTGCCGATGATGTGGTGGTCAACGGTCGTGTTGTTGGTCGTGTGCGTGGCTTGAAAGTCCGCCTGACCTCGACCGCACGGGTCGAAGGCGACATCATCCACAAAACCATCGCCATCGAGAGCGGTGCGCATTTTGAAGGCTCGGTTCAGCGCGCTGACGATCCTTTGTCGATCGGTTCAAAAGCCGGTGGGGCAAAACCTCAGCCCGCGAAAGCGCCGGAACCGGCTGCTGCACCGACCAAACCCGCCTGATCGGGTCTCATGTTTGATTTTAAAAGGCGGCCTTCGGGTCGCCTTTTTTCATGGGGCCTTTTTTCATGAGGCCTTTTTTCATGCTTGCATCTTGAGCCGATGTGAGTTCGGCGGCACTTGCGCAGATACAAGCGCAGGCGTAGATTATTGCCAGCACGATGGCCCGGAAAGCGGCGTCTGCGACTCACCGAAATCATCGCCCTGACTTGGCCCCGCCTCTTGAGGCCCCTGTCTGGCAACCCTGATTTTCTTGAGGGAGATCCCTTCGGCCTGTCGCCGGAGGGTCATATCACATGGGAGATCATCATGGGAAAAGGCGACAACAAGCGCGGCAATAAAGAGATTAAAAAGCCGAAACAAGAAAAGGCCAAAGTTTTGGCCACAGCCAATTCCGGCGCGGCCAAGCCGGTGTCTTTGGGCGAAAAGAAAAAGGCCAAGTGATCTGAGCGGCCCCCAGAGACACCTCTGGCGCAAAACCGCAAAGCTGTTTTGCTCTTGAGGCCCTCAGGCGTCCCGGTCATGGTGGCGCGCATAGTATAGTGGAGCCACCATGACCCTCGCCCCTGACCTGACCCTTCTCAAAGCCGGAAATCTGCGCGGCGCGCTGTTGATGGTGATGGCGATGGCCGGGTTCTCGATCGAGGATATGGCGCTGAAATCGGTCACCGCGCATTTGCCGGTGGGCGAGGTGTTGATCCTGTTCGGCCTCGGCGGCTTGGCGGTGTTTGCCGTGCTGACCCGTCAGCGCCGCGAGCGGATTTTTCACCCGATCATCTTCACCCGCGTGATGGCCATTCGTGCCCTGTTTGAAATGATGGGCCGGGTGTTTTTCACCCTTTCCCTGGCCCTCACCGCCCTGTCCACCACCTCCGCGATTTTGCAAGCCACGCCTTTGGTCGTGGCCGCCGCCGGGGTCTTGATCTTTCGCGAAAGGGTCTCGCCCCTGCGATGGGCCTTGATCGCACTGGGCTTTGCCGGTGTGTTGATGGTGCTCAGGCCGGGGCTGTCGGGCTTTACCCCGCTGTCGATCCTGGCCGTGCTGGGCATGATCGGCTTTGCCGGACGCGATCTGGCCACCCGCGCCGCCCCGCCAATCCTGTCCTATGCGCAATTGGGCGTGACGGGCTTTGCCGCACTCATCCCCTCGGGCGCGATCCTGTTGCTCTGGCGCGGCGCGTGGGTGATGCCCTCGCTGGTCGATCTGGCGTTTTTGTCGGTGGCGGTGGTCGTCGGTGTCATCGCCTACACCGGCATCACCATGGCGATGCGCATGGGCGAATTGTCAGTGGTCACACCGTTTCGCTATGTGCGGCTGTTGTTCGCGATGATTCTGGGCGCTTTGGTCTTTGGCGAGCGCCCCGATGCGATGGAACTGGCAGGCGGTGCTGTGATTGTCGGCGCTGGTGTGTTGCTGATGCTCAGCTCCCGGCGCAAAGCGTAAAGGCGGGCCGTAGACCGCCCTTTATCCTTCAATTCGCAGCGAGGGATCACGTCCGCACGGGGCGGAACAACGAAGGTCTCGAATGAGCCTGAGGACAGCTGCAAACTCACAATTTGAAACTGTCATAGAAGCCATTCCAACCTTTTGGTTCCTCGTTTTCATGTTGGTAATTTCTCTGAGCTGCACGGTCCAAGGCTTTAAACCAAGTTCGAAAGGCAAACATGTAATCTTCGCCTCCGCCCATCCTCCAGCCCATGCTTGAGCGTGCGTATTCTGGAAATTGCAGCCATGGTGCAACCATCGGATCAGGATAGACTATTTGCGAGCTTGAATAGATCTTTGCACGCAGCAGTTCTTTCAAGTCGCTTGGTAGCTTTCCATCAACACTCTCCCAAGATTTTGTACTGTTCCTGTGCTGTTGATCATCTGCCATTTATAAATCTCTTTCTGCGCCGGCTGGATGCGCCATCGCCTTAAATCAAAGCCCGGCGGTAGAGATGCCATGTTGCATGGCCCATCACCGGCAAAACGATGAACAGGCCCAAAAACAACGGGATCAGCGCCAAAACGGACAGCACCGCGATCACCCCGGCCCAGATCAACATCACCCAGAAATTGTCTTTGACCACGCGAAACGACAACAACATGGCGGTGACGAAATCGACCTCTTTGTCCAACAGATGCGGCAGGGACGTGACCGTCAGCGAGAACAACAGAAAGGCGAACAGGCTGCCCACGCCCAGCTCAACCGCAATCATGGTCAAACCGTTCGGAGTCAAAAACACCTCATAAGAGGAGCTGATATTGGTCATCGCAGAGAGGCCCATGAAGAGGGCAAAAAGCATATGAGCAAAGAACGACCAGAACAGCACATAGATGACGATGATCGCCCCCATCCACGGGATTTGCCGGTCTTTTTCCGCCTTGACCACGCCCAGGATTTGATACCAATCGAGCGCCGCCCCTGCCTCCATTCGACGCGAGACCTCATAGAGGCCGACAGCGGCGAAAGGTGCAAACAACGGGAAGGCCAGTGAAAAGGCAAAGGTCCACGCCACCGTGCCCGCGCCAAAGAGGATAAACCCAAGCCCGATCAGCACATAGACCGCGGAAAAGAAAATTCCAAAGGCGGGCGCACGGCGAAAATCGCGCCAGCCGCCGCGCAGCGCCGCGCGTAAATCCGATATTTTCAAACGCGCCACATCGGGCACCGGGGCCGCAGCCACCGCCTGAATCTGTTCCATAAATTCTCCCTGTCGGCTCTGCGCCGATCTCCTCGCCGCGAGTTCACGACAAAATGTCGCAGCCTGTCAAGCACGCGTGACGTGCAAATCCCCCATTGACTTAGAGTGCGCTCAAAGCCCTAGGGTCGAGGGCGTCGAAGAGAAGAGGGTGACATGAAGATCGGAGATTTGGCGAAACGCACCGGAATCACGGCTCACACCATTCGCTATTACGAACGGATCGGGCTTTTGCCCTATGCCCATCGCGACGGCTCCGGTCGGCGCGATTATGGCGAAGACAGCGTGGTCTGGATCGGGTTTCTGTCGCGGTTGAAAACCACCGGAATGCCAATCCGTGACATGTTGCGCTATGCCAAGCTGCGCGCCCAAGGCGACAGCACGGGCCCGGCGCGCGCGGTGCTTTTGAGTGAACATCGCGACCGGGTGCGTGCGCATCTGGCCGAGCTTCACAGCGCCCTCACCGTCCTCGACACCAAAATCGCCGGTTATGGCGAGACTGAAAGGATGGACCAAAATGACGCAGACCCAAATGACACCGATCACACCAGAGGCAACACCACAGACCCGATTGGAGCGCGGCAAGGCCGCCTTGGCCGTGATTGACGGTGAGGCGGGCGAAAACGTCATCGCTTCGCTGGCCGGAATCGCGCCGGATTTTGCCACCTACCTGTTGGAATTTCCCTTTGGCGATATCTACAGCCGCCCGGGCCTTGGCTTGCGCGACCGCGAAATCGCCACCATCGCCGCCCTGTGCGCCATGGGCACAGCGCAACCACAATTGGAGGTCCATATTGAGGCTGGGCTGAATGTGGGCCTGACACGCGCAGAGATCGCCGAAATCCTGATGCAAATGTCGGTCTACGCCGGTTTCCCCGCCGCCCTCAACGGCTTTGCGGCGGCCAAAGCCGTGTTGGCACGCAAAGACGAAGACGCGGCCTAATGCGTCAGCAAATAGGACAGAGGCACAATCGAGACCGCCGCCGCGCGGTTGCCAAGGGACCATTCGGCCAATGCCTGAAGTGTCTCCGGTTTCGAGCGGCCCAAGAGGACGATTTTCTCGTCGATATTGGCGCGAAAGGCGGCCTGATCTAGGAATCGTTTGATCGCGGCAATGTCTTGGCCGCGACCATCGAAATCGCGAAACACCAGTGCGGCAGGCGCATCGGCCCGCTGGGCTTCTTGCTCCAAGGCATTGAGCCCACGCGGGAAGGTCAATATCCCTCGCCCGCTGTCTTGGGCCGTGGCCACCACTTGGGCGGCGATGGTGCGCGAGCTTTGGAAGGTGCCCGAGGGCACATCCAAAAAGCCAATAGACACGGGCACAAGATCGGCGGCCTGTTGCAGGGTTACGGCCGCGTCTTGCGGCGATGCGCCTTCGGGCAAGGAGATCATCGCCATAACCTCAAGCCCTTTGTCGCGATAGGTTTTGGCCCGGCCCCCGGCCCGCGCCGCCACCGCATCGACGGCAAAGGTGACCGGGAACGGCAGTTTGGACAGGATCGGATCATTGGGGCCAAGCTCGGCAATATCCACCAAAACGATGCTCATCATCGGACCCGCGGGCGTCCCGGCATAATCGGCGGAATAGGCCACAAGGGCAGGAAGATCGTCGGCCAACACCATGGGTGCCGCGTCATCCGGGCTGGACGGCGCCGAAATAGAGGGCAAGCGCGAGGATTTGCGGGCATCTTCACGGTCGGTGAAAGAGCCGACTTTTTCGCCCGGCTGGATCGCACCTTGTGGCTCCATGAGGGGATCGGTCGCATGCGGCATCCCGGTTTCGACCGTGCCGGGCATCGCCTTGGGGGCTGGGCCGGTTAACACTTGCTCTTCGGGTGCGGCTTCGATCAGCGCGGTGTCGATCGAGGTGCTGTCTGGCATTCCGGCCATTTCGGGGGCCATATCCGAGCCCTCAGGCGTCAAAAGCGGTGCGTTTTCTTCGGCCATGGGCAGCGAGTCTGGGGCTTCGGCTTCGGGGGCCAGCCCTTGTGGCGGGGTCAAAACCGGTTCGATTGCGGGCGCTTGTGCCGTCATTTCCATCGTCTCATCGGGCGCGGATTGCGGCCCGGTGGGCGCGCTGATGTCGGGGGCAGCAGCGGCGGCTGTTTCGGTTTCAGGCGGCAGTTCTTGGCCTTCGGGCGCACTCACATCGGGCTGGGTGCCGGACCGGTTTGGATCGGCGGCGGCCACATCCGGGGCAATATCGGGGGCATCCTCGCCCTCAGGTGCGGCGCTCAAGCCAGGGGTGGTCTCTGTTGTGCCCTCGGGGATCACTTGCGTCGCCGCGGGCGCAGGTGCCGGAGCCATTGGGGTCGATACCACAGGGGTCACCTCCAACGTCACAGGTGCGACGACTTCATTTGCGACCGTCAGGATCCCAAATCCAACGACACCGCCCCAAATCAACCCAGTGAAAATTCCCCGCCCCATTGTCTTTGGCGCTCCTTGCCCTGTTGCCGGATGTGGCATGCACATCGGCCCTGTCAAATGCTCAATCGGCCTTGTTATCGTCTAAGGTATCAGGCCGTGTTTCTCCCCTTTTGGTCAAGGCGACCCCCTTGACCCTCTGAGGTCCTTGTGACCATGTATAACCCGGCTTTATCAAAGGATCATCCCCCTTTCACGCCACAATCTCTCCCCGCGCGGCGCTTGGCCGGTGCCTGTGCGGATTTATGTGCGGATTTCACCGCGTCATGACACCCAAAGGACCAAAGCGATGCTGCTTCTGATCGATAATTACGACAGTTTCACCTACAACCTCGTCCATTACATTGGCGAGATGGGGTGGCAAGCCAAAGTGGTGCGCAATGATGCTTTGAACGTGCAAGAGGCGATGGCGTTGCGCCCGTCTGGCATCGTCTTGTCGCCGGGTCCGAAAACCCCGCATGAAGCCGGCATTTGTGTGCCTTTGGTTCATGCCGCCGCCGATGCGGGCATTCCGTTGTTTGGCGTTTGTTTGGGGCATCAATCCATCGGCGAGGCCTTTGGCGGCAACGTTGTGCGCTGTCATGAGATTGTGCATGGCAAAATGGGTGAGATTTATCATCAGGGCAAAGGCGTCTTTGCCGGTCTGCCCTCGCCCTTGCAAGGCACACGCTATCATTCGCTGGTCGTCGATCGCGCCACCCTGCCCGACTGTCTTGAGGTCACGGCGGAATTGGCGGATGGCACAATCATGGGGCTGCGTCACAAAACCCTGCCGATTGAGGGCGTGCAATTTCACCCGGAAAGCATCCGGTCCCAACACGGCCACGAGATGATCGGCACCTTTTTGAGCCAACTCAAAGCGGAGGACGCGGCATGAGCACGCCAGAGAATCCCAATGCGATGAAACCGCTGATTTTTGCCGCCTCAGAGGGGCCGCTCAGTCGTTCGCAAGCTGTCGAAGCCTTTGAAATTCTGTTTGAAGGCCAAGCAACCGATGCGCAGATCGGCGGATTTTTGATGGCGATGCGCGCCCGTGGTGAGGCCGTGTCGGAATATGCCGCAGCCGCCTCGGTGATGCGTTCCAAATGCGTCAGGGTCACGGCCCCCGAGGGCGCGATGGACATCGTTGGCACCGGAGGGGACGGGTTGGGCACGCTCAACATCTCGACCGCCACCGCCTTTGTCGTCGCGGGCGCAGGCGTGCCCGTGGCCAAGCATGGCAATCGCAACCTGTCCTCGAAATCGGGTGCGGCGGATGCGTTGTCGGTCAGTGGCGTCAATGTCATGGTCGGCAAAGACGTGGTCGAAGAGGCACTGCGCGAGATCGGCATCGGCTTTATGATGGCGCCGATGCACCACCCGGCGATGAAATATGTCGGGGCTGTGCGGGTTGAATTGGGCTGTAAAACCATTTTCAACATCTTGGGCCCTCTGACCAACCCGGCAGGCGTGAAACGCCAACTGACCGGCGCGTTTGCCCCCGATCTGATCTTTCCGATGGCCGAAACACTGCAAATGCTTGGCACGGAAAAAGCATGGCTGGTGCATGGCGCGGATGGGATGGATGAAATCTCGATCACCGGGACCACGGCGGTGGCAGCCCTTGAGGGGGACGTGATCAAGTCGATGGAGATTCACCCCGAAGACGCGGGCCTGCCCGTGCATCGGCTGAAAGACATTCTTGGCGGCACCCCGCAGGAAAACAGCGCGGCGATGATTGCGCTGTTGAACGGTGAAGCGGGTGCTTATCGCGATGCTGTGCTGTTCAACGCGGCGGCGGCGCTGGTTGTGGCGGATAAGGCAGCCACCCTGAAAGAGGGTGTCGAGATTGCCAAAGACAGCATCGCCTCTGGCGCGGCCATTGGTCGGCTGACCGCACTGGCGGAACTGACCTCGCGGCACTAAGTCCCCTTTGAGCGGCATAAACACTGAAAAAGGGGCCCCAAGAGGCCCCTTTTTCATGTCTTATCCTCACCTGAAAGCGTCACGCCTTTAACCTGAGACAGAGGAAAGGCGTGACGCTTTAGATCACTTCGTTATAATCTCTGGCCCCATCAACGCATTCGGCAGAACCGTCGAAATCCAGGGCACATAGGTCACGAGGATCAAGAACACAAAGAGGATCGCGAGGAACGGCAAAGCCGCACGGACCACCGCCATCATCGGCATCCCGGCGACCCCGGAGGTGACGAACAGATTCAAACCCACCGGCGGCGTGATCATCCCGATTTCCATGTTCACCACCATGATGATGCCCAAATGGATCGGGTCCACCCCAAGTTCGATCGCAATCGGAAACACCAAGGGCGCAACGATGACAATCAGACCCGACGGTTCCATGAACTGACCGCCAATGAGCAAGATGATGTTGACCATGATCAGAAACATGATCTTGCCAAAGCCCGCCGACAGCATCGCATTGGCGATCTGTTGCGGGATTTGTTCGTCGGTCAGCACATGTTTGAGGATCAGCGCGTTGGCGATGATGAACATCAACATCACGGTCAGCTTGCCCGCATCAAACAGAGTTTGGCGCGTGTCTGCGTGAAACCATGCGGTGATCAAGGCTTGCGGCTTTTGCAACAAGGCCGTGGGCCCTGCCCCGTTCCGTCCCGCCAGCGGCCCCATATCGCGATAGACAAAGGAGGCCACCAGGAAGGCATAGACAGAAGCGACAGCGGCGGCTTCGGTCGGCGTGAAGATCGCGCCGGTGAGGCCCGGAACCCCGTAGATGCCGACCATGATGATGACGATCAACATCAGGCCCCAAAAGGCGTCTTTGAACGAGGCGTAGATTTCCCCCCAACCGGCCCATTCGCCTTTTGGCAATTTTTTGATCCGGGCGATGACGTAGATCGCGATCATCAACATCGTGCCCGCCAAAATGCCCGGAATGACGCCCGCAAGGAACATCCGACCGACCGACACGTCCACAGCGGAGGCATAGACCACCATCACAATGGAGGGCGGGATCAAGATACCCAAAGTGCCCGCGTTACAGATCACACCCGCTGCAAAATCACGCGAATAGCCCATTTTGCGCATCGCCGCGATGACGATGGAACCAATGGCCACCACGGTCGCAGGCGAAGAGCCGGACAGAGCGGCAAAGATCATACAGGCAAACACACCCGCAATCGCCAAGCCGCCATGCATGTGGCCGACGCAGGCGATGGAAAACCGCACAATGCGCGTGGCCACGCCACCCGTGGACATGAAGGAGGAGGCAAGGATGAAAAACGGGATCGCAAGGAGCGTGTAGTGCCCGGCCATCGCTTGGTACAAAGATTGGGCGACGGAGGCCAGGGACGTGTCGGAGAAGACCAACAAAAAGATCATCGAGGACAGGCCCAATGAGACCGCAATCGGCACGCCGATCAGCAACAGCCCGATGATCATGACGAAAAGAAGGATGACATCCATTGGGGTTATTCCTCGTATTCGGGGTGCGCAGGATGGGCTGCAACACGCTCGACTTCTTCTTCGGCTTCGTGGGATACGATCAGGATCGACTGGGTGCCAAGAATGATGCGGATCGTTGCCTGAACCACGCGCAAGAGCAAAAGCGCGGCTGAGAGCGGGATGATGAAATAGGGCACAACGCGGGGCAGCTTATCATAGCTGTCGCCATAGTTGATCGCGCCCTCTAACCAGCGGAAAATGCCCAGCATCGGGATTTGGTCGGTGACATAAAACGCCCGGTCGCGCACACCCGTGGCGATCCCGGTTGGGAACCAGCGGCCTGTGGTGGGCTGAAGCCCGGCGAAGGGCGCCCAGTAATCCCACGCGCCTTTCATCAAAAGCGCGGCATAGGCGACACAGGCCAGCGCCGACAGGATGGCCAAAATCCGGTGCCCACGCGAGGGCAGCATATTGATCACCGCATCCACGCCCAGATGCGAAGTCTTTTTAAACCCGTAAGGGATGCCCAAAAGCACCAGCCAGGCAAACAGGATCAACACCACCTCAAGCCCCCAAATCAGGGAATCATTGAACAGGTAGCGCATCACCACATTCACGAAGGTGACCAGCGTCATTAGCCCCAAAATCAAAGCGATCAGGTTTTCTTCCAAGGCGTCGAAAAACCGCGCGATGGATGTGTCAGGCAGGTTGTCTTGATAATGTGTCATCACTGGCCCCCTCTTTTGGCCCCAGATGCCCGAGCCCGGGCAAAGGATGCAGGAAACGGCCCCGCGACAAATCCGCGGGAACCGTTCGTGTTCAAAGGCTTACGCCTTAGTGTTTGGCATTGATCTCTTGGGCTGCGGCAATGTTGTCTGCGCCAACATCGGCTTCAAACTGCGCCCAAACGGGTTTCATCACATCAACCCACGCCTGACGTTGTTCTGCGGTCAATTCGCGGATCACACCGCCCGCATCCAACACAGCCTGACGGTTGTTGGCGTCCACTTCGGCGATCGCCGCGTTCCGCTCTGCCGTCACTTCGTTCATGATGGTGCTGAGTTGATCGCGGGTGTCGGCATCCAGCCCTTCCCACCAATCGACCGAGGTCACGACCATATAGTCGAGCAAACCGTGGTTGGTTTCGGTGGTGCCGTCCTGAACCTCAAAGAATTTCTGGCCGTAGATGTTGGACCATGTGTTTTCCTGACCATCGACAACCCCGGTTTGCAGCGCGCCGTAGACTTCGGAAAAGGCCATCGGTTGCGGCGAGGCCTTGAGCGCTTCCATCTGCGCGACCAGCACGTCAGAGGGCTGAACCCGGAATTTCAAGCCTGCGGCATCTTCAGGCATCACAAGCGGCTTGTTGGCGGAGAATTGTTTCAACCCATTGTGCCAGAACCCAAGCCCCAAAAGACCACGGCGTACCATGACTTCTTTCATGTTCTCACCAACTTCGGAGTTTTGGAACTCCTCAACCGCATCCATGTTTTTGAACATGAAGGGCAGATCGAAAATGCGGTAAACTTTGGTGAAGGATTCAAATTTCGACAGCGAGGGTGCCGCCATTTGCACGTCGCCCTGAAGCATCGCTTCCAGCACTTGGTCATCGTTATACAGCGTGGAGTTCGGGTAGACCTCGACACAGGCTTTGCCGTCCATCTCGGCATTCACGCGTTCCATAAACAGGTTCGCGGCGATGCCTTTTGGGTGTTTGTCGGTGTTGGTGACGTGGCTGAATTTGATCACCATTTCGCCAGCATCACAGCCCATCGTGTCGGCGAAAGCGCCGGTTGCGGTGAGCGCGAGAGCGGTGGCAGCGGTTGCAAGAAATTTCATGGGTTTCCTCCCTATCATGAAATCGAATGTCAGACGTGGCACATCGGATTTGGACCCATGCACCTCTGAGACAGACCAAACAGGGGCAAGAGATTTGGAACAAGGTTTCGTGACGGCGGCGTGAAAATTTTATAATTTCCCTTTATTTTCAGGAAATTGAAGAGAATTCAAAACGCATATCCGCCATGCACCCAGCGCAACTGTGTGATTTTCCGCACGCCCGATTTTCACAGGCGTGCGGAAATCCGCACATGTTTTGGTCTCACGCTCCGCCTTGGCCAGCGACTCAGTCTGACCAGAGCGGATCACGCACAGGCCTCAATAGCGCGCGTTGATCTCTTGGGCGGCGGCGATGTTGTCGGCACCGACATCGGCTTCGAACATTGACCACACCGGCTTCATCGCCTCAACCCAGGCTTGGCGCTGTTCAGGTGTCAACGTGCGCACGACACCGCCTGCCGCCAAAATCGCCTCTTTGGCCTCCTGATTGACCCGCTCGGACTCGCCGTTGCGCGCCACGGTCACCTCATGAAGGATGGTGGCAAACTGATCGCGCACATCCGCATCGAGGCTTTCCCACCAATCGACCGAGGTCACGACCATATAGTCAAGCAACAGGTGGTTGGTTTCGGTTGCGCCGTCCTGAACCTCAAAGAACTTTTGACCGTAGATGTTGGACCATGTGTTTTGCTGACCATCCACAACGCCGGTTTGCAACGCGCCATAGACCTCAGGAAAGGCCAGCGGTTGCGGGTTTGCATTGAGCGCGCGCATCTGTTCAATGATTACCTCGGCAGGCTGAACCCGCATTTTAAGACCGGCGACGTCTTCTGGCATGACAAGCGGTGTGTTGGCGGTGATTTGCTTCATGCCATTGTGCCAAAATTCAAGCCCCAAAAGCCCGCGCCGCACCATGCCCTCTTTCATGTCCTGCCCGGTGTCTGAGGCCTGAAATGCATCCACGGCCTCCATGTTTTTGAACATGAACGGCAGATCGAAAATGCGGAATTGTTTGGTGAAGGATTCGAATTTCGACAAGGATGGGGCCGCAAGTTGGACGTCGCCCTGCAGCATCGCCTCCAAGACCTGATCGTCGTTATAAAGCGTGGCGTTGGGGTAGACCTCCATACAGGCGGTCCCGTCCATCTCCGCGTTCACCCGGTTCACCAACAGGGTCGCGGCGATGCCTTTCGGGTGTTTGTCTGTGTTCACGATATGGCTGAACTTGATCACCATCTCGCCCGGATCACAGCCTTCGGTTCCAGCGACTGCGCCAGAGACGGACAGCGTCAACATCCCGGCGGCCAAAGCGCAGGTCAAATTTCTCATGGATTTCCCTCCCGTGTTTCGTCCCGTGCTTTCGGTCGGGACACGGGCAAGAAACAAAGGCGGCGGGTTTTATGCAAGGTATCAGATCATGCTTTTGAGGCACATTAACGGCCTCAGCCGCGATACAACTCCGCCCGCACGCCATGGCGCGCGAGCTTGTCGTAAAAGGTTTTTCGTGGCAATTTCAATCCCTTCGCCGCCTCTGTGGCATTGCCACCATGGCGTTGCAACGCGGCGATCAAAAGCGAGCGTTCAACTTGCGCCAGTTGTTCGGCCAGCCCCAATTCATCCTCATGTGCCTCGCCGTCAGAGAGGCCCATGGCAAAACGCATCGCCGCATTCATCAGCGAACGCGCATTACCCGGCCAATCTTGGGCGATCAGATTTGAAATCACCTCGGGCGTGATGTCGGGCACTGGCAGGTCGGATTGTTCACAGGCAATATCCACGTAATGGCGGAACAAGGTCGGGATGTCTTCGCGCCGTTCGCGCAGGGGCGGAATGCGGATCACTGCCGCCTCAAGCCGGTAAAACAGATCCGGCGAAAATGTACCCTCGGTGGTTTCATGGCGCAGATCGGCATAGGTGCCCGCAATCAAACGCGGGCGATCATGGCCCTCCAAGAGCTCCAAAAGCGCGAATTGCGCCGGGCGCGACAGGGCGACGATTTCATCCAAAAACACCGATCCATCTTTGGCGGCCTCAAAGGCGGCGGCGAGGCTTTCGGGAGTTTGCGACACCGCCGGAAATTTCAAAAACGGAGCCATGGACCCGGCCGAGAGCAAATGCACCACCTCGGCCATTTTGGCGGTGCCCACCCCCGGCTCGCCCGTGACCAATACATCAGCGGCAGAGCGGGCCACGGCGCGGGCCTCTTCGCGCATCCGTTTGGAGAACTCAGACGTGCCGCGCAACAACCGGGCGGCGGCGTCGCCTTGGGCCACTTGACGTTTGAGACGACGGTTTTCCAACACCAGCGCGCGGGTTTTCAGCGCCTTTTCCACCACGGCGATCAAGTCTTGCGGGGCACAGGGTTTTTCCAGAAAATCAAAGGCCCCAGACGAGATGCCACGCACCGCCATCGGCACATCGCCCTCGCCCGTCAACAAAATCACCGGCAATTCCGCATCCACCGACTGGGCAAAATCCAACAGTGCAAACCCGTCTTTGCCCGGCATCCGAATGTCGGTGACAATGACGCCTTCAAAGCGCGGCGTGATGTGATCTTTGGCCTCGATATAGCTGCCCGCCAAGGTCGGCACGAGATCGGCCAGTTCCAACGTCTGCCCCAAGGCCTCGCGCACCGAGGCGTCATCATCGACCAATAAAACCCGCTCCACGCGCCCTGCCCGGTTCATTCATCCGCCTCCTGTGCCAGTGTCAAACGTTCCGGCAAACGTTCTGGCAAACGCCCCGTCAAGCGGGCCGGGATCAATTCGATGGTAAAGATCGCGCCGATCGGCGTTTGGCCCTGTTCGGCCCGGTTGGCACCGCGAATGCGCCCGCCGAAAGATTGGATCAAGCCATAAGAAATCGACAGGCCCAATCCCATGCCCTCAGACGCCCCAACCTCTTTGGTGGTGTAGAACGGATCAAATATTTTGTCTGGCTCAGCAATCCCCGGCCCCGTGTCTGCCACGGTCAGACGGGTGGGCGTCACGCCCTCTTGGCCCGCAACAATGCGAATTTCGATCCGCTTTTCCGTCTCGGTGCTGTCAGACATCGCGTCCACCGCATTGGACAACAGGTTCATCACCACCTGTTGCAACCGTACCTCGCCACCGCGGACCCAGACCGGGTCCCCCGGCGTCCAGTCCAAGGTGACCCCCGCCCGCGAGACTTTGCCCATCGTCATTTCCAACGCCGCCTCGACCACCGCAGTCAGTTCAACATTGGTGATGGTTTCGGATTCTTGCCGGGCAAAGGCGCGCAGGTTTTTGATGATCCGGCCCATGCGGCGCGCGAGTTCGGAAATCCGGCCCAGATTTTCCCCCGCCTTGGCCGCATTGTCGCGCGCCAAAAACGCCTGAGCATTCTCAGCAAAAGATCGGATCGCCATCAGCGGCTGGTTCAACTCATGGCTGATCCCCGCCGACATTTCTCCCAGTGCCGACAATTTCCCGGCCTGGACCAAATCGGCTTGGGCGCGTTTGAGGCGCGCTTCGGCCTCAAGCCGCTCTGTGACCTCACGGGTCAGGTCGCGGTTGGCAATTTCCAAGGCTTGGGTGCGGGTCGCCACGCGGGCTTCCAGCCGCATGTTGGCCTCGGCCAGGGTGCGCCTGCGCTCGCGCGCGAAAAACAAAAACGTCGCAAAGACCAGCGCCAACGCCGCCGCCATCCCGGCCTGCAAACTTGCGAGCGCGATCACCGGGTGCAAGTCCATCAGCAGTTCAGCCTCCAAGCCGATGACCGGCAAGGGCCGGGTGAGATGCAGCGCGGGCGAGGGAATATAGGGGCCGGCCTCATGCAGCCAAAGATCATGGCCCGAGACCTGATGGCGCGCGGTCACCGGCATCGGCCCGGCCAAACCTCCGCGCAGCACCAATTCGGAGCGGTTGGACACGAACACCACGCCATAGTCATCGGTGAAATAAATTGCTGAGGGTTCCGTCGGCCAGCCCCATTCCAACAGGCCAATGTTGACATTGACGATCACGGCGGCGCGGGCCGGGCCGCCCGGATCAAACACCGGGGCGGCAAACACATAGCGGCGCTGCTGCTCTGTATCGACGAAATGCGCCACGCCCAAAGCCCCGACCATGGCACGATTAAAGGCGGCTTGGGCACCTTTGGGCAGGGCCTGTTCGCCCGCTGCGGCCAAAACAGTCCCATCACGCGCCACCAACATCAGCGAATGCGCCCCGGTTTTGTCGGCTAGGTTTTGCAACACATCGGTGGCGTTCTGAATTCCCTCCGCCGTTTGACCGGAGTTGAGCGCACGCGCCAAAACGGTCGGGTGATCGGACAAGAACACCGCCAATTCCCGGTAGCGTTGCAGACCCGTGGTCAACCGATCCGAGGCCAAGGCCAAATCCGACGCGCCCCGCTCAGAGGCTTGATCCAATTCGGCGCGAAAACTCAGGCCAAAGACCAAAAGGCCAAAGGTCGCAACCGCCACAAGCATCCCCACGGCCCAGAACAGGCGGGGATGGCCCGAAGGCGTGACGGTGGGCGCAGCGGTGTCTGGCGCGAGGGTGTGCTCTGTGGTCATCTGAACCAAGAGTAGAAAACCTGTCTTGCAAAGGAAAGCAGTTCCCGACAAGTTCGCGCGATGAAAACGCGCCATTAAAAACAGACCGTGAAAATAGAGACGATGAAAAAACTCCGCTGCGCCCCCACTGATCCCATTTTTGTCCAAAACCCCTATCCGTTTTACGATGATCTACGTGAAGCGGGGCGGATGGTCTGGTGGGAAGACTTGGGCCTGCCAGTGATTGCGGGCTATGACGGTGTCTCGATGGCGCTGCGTGACGCGCGGTTTGGCCGCGAGGCTCCGATTGGGTTTGAGCCCGACATCCCGGCCCATCTGCGCCCGTTTTATGACATCGACGATCATTCGATGTTGGAACTTGAGGGCGACCGGCACAAGCGGTTGCGCGGGTTGGTGCTGCGGGCGTTTACGTCGCGGCGGATCAAAGACCTGGTCCCCGATCTGGAAGAGATCACTCATGATTTGATTGATCACTTCCCACAAGAAGTCGATTTTGACCTGTTGCCCGCCTTTTGCAAAATGGTGCCAGTGCGGATCATTTGCCGGCTTTTGGGCGTGCCCGAAGCGATGAGCGAGCAGCTTTTGACCTGGTCCAACGCGATGGTCGCGGTCTATACGCCGGGGCGCACAATTGAAATCGAAACGGCGGCCGCAACCGCCGCCACAGAGTTTGCCACCTTTATGCGCGGCTATATTGACCAGCGCCGATCCAGCCCCGCCGACGATCTGATCACCAGTCTGATTGCCGCCGAGGAAGAGGGCGAAAAGCTGTCGACCGATGAGTTGATCACCACCTGCATCCTGTTGCTCAATGCGGGCCATGAGGCGACGGTGCACAGCCTTGGCATCGCGGTGAAAACGCTTTTGGAACAAGAAACCCCACGCGAAATGATCATGGACGCGCGCATTGAGGGCGTGATCGAAGAGGTGATCCGCTTTGATCCTCCGCTGCATCTGTTTCAACGCTGGGTCTATGAAGACACCACGTTTTTGGGCCAAGATTTGAAACGCGGCGACAAGATCGGACTTTTGCTCGGCGCGGCGGGTCGTGATGATGATGCGTGGGACGATCCGAATGTGTTTGATCCGACCCGCCCGGTGAAACAAAACATGGCCTTTGGCGCGGGCCTCCACTTTTGCGTCGGCGCCCCCTTGGCGCGGCTTGAACTGCGGGTGGCCCTGCCAATCTTGTTTGCCCGTTGCCCCAACCTGCGCCTGACGGAGACGCCGCGCTATGCCCAGACTTGGCATTTTCATGGGCTCGAACGGCTCATGGTGCGACCCTGACGACGCGTTTGACATCTTTCCTTTGATCCCAACCCAAGGTATTTCAGCCCCATGGCAACCGTACTCGATAAAATCAAAGCCTATAAACTCGAAGAGGTGGCCGCGGCAAAGATCGCCGTGCCGCTCTCAGAGGTGGAGGCGACAGCCAAGGTCCAAAGCCCCGTGCGCGGCTTTGCCAAGGCGCTGCAACAGGCCGCGACAACCGGCTATGGGTTGATTGCGGAGGTCAAAAAGGCCTCCCCCTCCAAGGGCCTCATTCGGCCGGATTTCGATCCGCCCCGCATTGCGCGCGCCTATGAGGCGGGTGGCGCGACCTGCCTGTCAGTGCTGACCGACACGCCGTCTTTCCAAGGCGCGCCGGAATTTTTGGTGCAAGCGCGCGCGGCGGTCTCCCTGCCCGTCTTGCGCAAAGATTTCATGTATGACCCGTATCAGATCACCGAGGCCCGCGCGTGGGGCGCTGATGCGATCCTGATCATCATGGCCTCCGTGTCGGATGCCCAAGCGGTCGAGTTGGAAGATGCGGCCTTTGGCTGGGGCATGGATGTGTTGGTCGAGGTGCATGACGCCGAGGAATTGGAGCGCGCTCAGGTGTTGAAATCGCCGCTTTTGGGCATCAACAACCGCAATCTCAAGACCTTTGAGACCACGCTGGACACCACACGTGTCCTTTCCAAACGCGCTCCTCCCGAACGCATTTTGGTCTGCGAAAGCGGGTTGTTCACCCCCGAAGATTTGGCCGACATGGCGGGATATGGCGCGCGCACGTTCCTCATCGGTGAAAGCCTGATGCGGCAAGACGATGTCGAGGCCGCGACCCGCGCGCTTTTGGCCAATCCAGTCCCAAACACGCTGTAACGGAGGCTCCCATGGCCGATCTCACCCATTTCGACGACGGCGGCAACGCCCATATGGTCGATGTGTCCGGCAAGGCGGTGACGGATCGCTTGGCCGTTGCGGAATCCTCAATCACGATGACGCCAGAGACTTTGGCCTTGGTCACTCAGGGCACGGCGAAAAAGGGCGATGTGTTGGGTGTGGCGCGGCTGGCGGGCATTATGGGGGCGAAAAAAACCTCTGATCTGATCCCTTTGTGCCATCCTTTGCCGATCACCAAAGTGACCTTGGATTTGGACCCCGACGAGACCCTCCCCGGCGTGCGCATCCGTGCCACGGTGAAAACATCGAGTCAAACCGGCGTGGAAATGGAAGCGCTCACCGCCGCCTCTATCGCCGCCCTGACCATCTATGACATGCTCAAAGCCGCCGAGAAAGGCATGGCAATCGGCCCCACCCGCTTGCTGCGCAAAGAGGGCGGAAAATCCGGGGTGTATGAGGCGGATCAATGATTTCGGTCGCCGAGGCGCTCGACAAAGTCTTTGCCCTGTGCCGCCCGCTTGCGCTGGAAACCGTGCCACTGCGCCACGCTCATGGCCGGGTCTTGGCCGAAGATGCCGTGGCCAAACGCGATCAGCCGCCTTTTGCCTCTTCGGCGATGGATGGCTACGGGGTGTTGGATCTTGATGTGCCCGTGGGCGCGCAATTCACCGTTGTCGGCGAGGCCGCCGCAGGTCACGGGTTTGACGGCGCACTGCTCAAAGGCTGCGCTGTGCGCATTTTCACCGGCGCGCCTGTGCCGATGGGCGTCACCCGCGTGATCATCCAAGAGGACGTGACGCGCGACGGCGATGTCATCACCGTGACCGAGACCTTATCCGAGAACACCAACATCCGCCCCCTCGGCGGGGATTTTCGCGTCGGTGACCGGGTCACGGCCCCGCGTCGCCTGAGCGCACAGGATGTGGCACTTTTGGCCGCGATGAACATTCCCGAGGTCCGCGTCAGCCGCGCGCCTATCGTGGCCCTGATCGCCACAGGCGACGAATTGGTCATGCCGGGCGAGACACCGGGACCGTCGCAAATCATCGCCTCCAATTCTTTCGGCTTGGCCGCGATGATCGAAGAGGCGGGCGGCATTGCACGGATGTTGCCCATCGCACCTGACAATGAAACCGCGCTCCGTGCCACTTTTGAGTTGGCGCAGGGTGCGGATGTGATCGTCACCATCGGCGGGGCGTCGGTGGGCGATCATGATTTGGTCGGTAAAGTCGCCGCGGACATGGGGCTGGATCGGGCGTTTTACAAAGTCGCCATGCGGCCCGGAAAACCTTTGATGGCGGGGCAGTTACAGGGGGCCGTGATGATTGGTCTGCCCGGCAATCCGGTCTCCTCACTGGTCACCGCCAAACTGTTTCTGATCCCGGCTCTGCACGCCCTTCAAGGCCTGCCCGCCGCCCCGGCTCCGCGCCATAAAGCCCCACTTTTACAGGGTATTTCCGCCAACGGCCCGCGCGCCCATTATATGCGCGCCCGGCTTGAGACCGGCGGCGTTCGCCCCTTTGAGCGCCAAGACAGTTCGTTGATGTCGATCCTGTCCTCGGCCAATGTGCTTTTGGTCCGTCCGCCGCTTGACCCGGCACGCATGGCGGGCGAGATCGTCGACTATATTGCGCTGTGAAGGGCGCACCTTGTGCATGCCGCATGTCACTGTGACGCCTTTTCATAAAATTTTCCTGATCCACCGCGCGTTTTAACCCTGAATTAACCAAGCTCCCCTCTTCTACGATCAACAGGCCCAAAAGCCTCACGATCCAAAAGGAGAGGGACATTGACACATTTCGGGAACAGCGATAGAACATTGTCAGAACATAGTGCAAAACCCATCTGGGGGCTTGCGGACAATGGCGGACCTGTCGCTTTTGGCCAAAAGGGTCAGATTGGGCGTGATGACCGATCAAAGATGCGGATTTCGGGTGCCATAGCGCCTGTGCCGGTGCATTGGGTCAAAACGCTTTCGGGGGATGCCGTGCCACACGGCCCGATCCAGTCGGGACCAAACGATCCCGAACCGGGGAAGAGGACCGAGCAGATGCTGACACGCAAACAACTTCAGCTGTTGGAATTTATCAACACACGGATGCACAAGGACGGTGTGCCGCCCTCCTTTGACGAAATGAAAGAGGCGCTGGATCTGCGCTCGAAATCGGGCATTCACCGCCTGATCACCGCCTTGGAAGAGCGTGGATTTATCCGCCGCCTCGCCCACCGCGCCCGCGCCATTGAGATCGTGAAACTGCCCGAATCCATGGGCGGGCCATCAACGGCGCCGACCTCCGCCGGGTTTGCCCCGCGGGTGATTGATGGCGACCGTCCCAACACCCTGCCACCGAGCCATGCCATGGATGTGGAGGTCGTCACCGCGATCAACTTGCCGATCATGGGCAAAATCGCCGCTGGCGTGCCGATTGAAGCGGTCTCTGACGGGGCGGTGAACGTGGCCGTTCCCGGGTCCATGTTGTCGGGGCGCGGCAATCACTACGCGCTTGAAGTCAAAGGCGAATCCATGATTGAGGCGGGGATCAACCACGGTGACATTGTGGTCATCCGCGAAACATCAAGTGCCACCAATGGCGATATTGTGGTGGCGATGGTCGAAGGCTATGAAACCACGCTGAAACGCTACAAACGTCAAGGCGACATGGTGGCGTTGGAGGCGGCAAACCCGGCCTTTGAAACCCGCGTCCTGCCCGCCCATCAGGTCGAAGTACAGGGCAAACTTGTGGGTCTGATCCGCAGCTACTGACCCCACCTTTTCGTAGCTTTGAAACCGCCGCCAAAGTTGCTTTTGGCGGCGGTTTTTTGTGATGTTGTTTCCGTCCTGTTTGTCGTTTCAGTCGTGTTTATTGCCCCTCGCCAAACGCACCACATCGGGGGCAAAGCGCGTTCCCAAAACCATGGGCGGCAATGCATCGCGGGCCGAACGCGCCTCGCGCGGATGCGCGCCACGCAAAGCGGGCGTGTTCCAAAGCCGTACGCCAGAGGCGGCATAGGCCGTGCGCATCTCCACCGCATCCCCCAGAGGCGAGAGCGCCACAGCGCCGCTTTGACGAAGGAAGCCGACATCCACCAAAAGACACCCCTCGGGCATAGGCCCGTCCCAAACCTGGTTGATCACCACAAAATCATGACTGGCACAGGCCCTGCGCGTGGCGTCTTGCCACCCCCGTCCGCTGACATGGGCGATGCTCAGGCCAGGCAGGTCCAAAACCGGCATGTCCCGCGCCGCGGCTGTGAGTTGATCGGCAAAATCGCCGTCATTCTCCAACCAAACAGAGGCGACAAAGCCCGCGCCTTTCGGTTTATTCAGCACCCGCCCCTCAGCCCCCATCCGGCCAATCAGACTGCCATCCTCGGAGATCAAAAGCGCCGGGCGGTCTGCCATAGACCAGAGTAGAAACCCGGCCATGACAGGCAAGACCCCCAAAATCTGGCCGCGTCCGCGCCAGAGGATGACGAAAATCCCGCCAAGAGCGATGAGCGGCAAGGTCTCGGGCGGCGGGGCGGCAAGGCGACTGACTGCCCCGTCCCAGCCCGACACCGTATGAGCCACGGCCAAAATCCAACGGATGCCACCGCCCATGATCGCAAGCGCGAGGCCCTGAAGCCCGAACGGCGTCAGCAATAGCGCAAGGATGGCGGCGGGCATGATCACCGCACCCATCATCGGCACGGAAATCACATTGGCCAAAAGCCCGAAATCCGCGATGCGGTTGAAATGCGCGGCGGCGACGGGGGCGGTGGCGATGCCCGCGACGGCAGATGAGAGCACCACCGTGGCCATCCCGCGCAACCAATTGGGCCAGCCCGACATCAACCGCAATCGACGCACGATGGTGAACACGGCCACAAGGGCGGTTGTGGCGGCGAAGGACATTTGAAATCCGGGTTCAGGCAGGACTTCGGGACGCAGCACGAGGATGATCAGCGCGGCGATGGCAACCGCGCGCAAAGAGATGGCTTGGCGATCCAGAAGCACGGCGACGAGCATGACCGAGACCATGACAAAGGCGCGTTCGGTGGCGACATTAAAGCCGGAGAGCGCGAGGTAAAACAGGCCTGCGGCCAATGCGCCCCAAGCGGCGATTTTTTTGAGCGGCCATGCCAGCGCGGCGCCGGGCACCATGGCAAGACACAAACGCAGGGCAAAGAACACAGACCCGGTCAAAAGCCCCATATGCAGGCCGGAAATCGCCAGAAGATGCGAAAGATTGGCGCCGCGCAAGGCTTCGGCGGTGTCCAAGGTGATGCCGGAGCGGTCGCCGGTGAGGATGGCGGCGGCAAACGCGCCGGGTTGGCCGGGGATTTGGGATTGGAGTGCAAAGGACAAGGTTTGTCGCAGGCGATGGACCCACAGCGTGAGCGAGCGATCGGTGTCAGCGATGCGCAGGCTGGGCACGCGCGTGTAACCGACCGCCCCCAATTTGTCGAACCAAGCCATACGTTGAAACTCAAACGCGCCGGGTTCCGAGGGGCCGGAGGGCGGCGACAAATGGGCGGTGAGCGCAAGGCGCATGCCGGGTTCGGGAGTGACGAAACCTTGGTCGCCATACAGCGAAATACGCACCTTATGCGGCGTACGGTCCGGGGCAAAATTTCGCAACGTGACCTGATCCAAGGTCAGGCGCAGGGCATCGGAGGCAGAGCGGTCAATGTGGACCACCCGCCCCTCGACCGGGCCGTAATAGCGAAAGCTCAGCACTGGTTCAGACACCATATGGGTGCGCAGGCCAGTGGCGAGAAAGCCCAACGCGATGGTGAGCACCGCGATCAACACAGGGGCGGCGCGCGGCGGGGTTTTGATCAGGGTCAAAAGGCCCAGGATGACCCCGGCAAGGATCATGCGCAGCAGCGCGACGGAGGGTTCCAGAGGCTGGGCGAAAAACACACCAATACCGATGCCGAAACACACCGGCAGCCACAGGAAAAGCCGCCCGCGTTGCGCATCGACGATATCGAGAGGGGCCTGTGCAATGAGCGTGAAGAGGCGCACCCTTGTTTCCCTATCCCCGTTCCCTTATTCCGTGCTCAACACCTGTCTGCCATCATGGCGCAATCTTGGTTACCAAAGGGTTAATTCTCGCATGTCCGCCACCTCTTCCGTATCTGCCAAAATCTCTCCTGTCGTCACCCGCATCGCCCCCTCGCCCACCGGCGACATGCACATTGGCACCGCCCGCACTGCGCTGTTCAACTGGCTGTTTGCGCGCGGCCATGGCGGCACGTTTTTGATGCGGATCGAGGACACAGATCGAGCGCGATCCACGCCTGAGGCAACCCAGGGCATTTTGGATGGGATGGCGTGGCTTGGCTTGGACTATGATGGCGAAGCGGTGAGCCAGTTTGAACAGGCGCCGCGCCACGCCGAGGTGGCGCATCAGATGTTGGCGGCAGGCACCGCCTATAAATGTTTCGCCACGCAAGAGGAGATCGAAGCCTTTCGCGAGGCGGCACGGGCGACGGGCACATCCACGCTCTACCGCAGCCCGTGGCGCGACGCGGACCCAAGAACCTACCCTGATGCGCCCTATGTGATCCGCATGAAAGCGCCGCGCGAGGGCGTCACCGTGGTGAAAGATGCAGTGCAAGGTGACGTGACGTTCAAGAACGAGTTGCTCGATGACATGATCGTGTTACGTTCGGATGGGACACCAACCTATATGTTGGCCGTGGTCGTCGATGATCACGACATGGGGGTGACCCATGTGATCCGTGGAGATGACCACCTGAGCAACGCTGCACGCCAGATGACGATCTATACAGCAATGGGCTGGCCCCTGCCGGTCTATGCCCATATCCCTTTGATTTTTGGGCCAGATGGCAAGAAAATGTCGAAACGCCACGGCGCGACCGGGGTCAAGGAATATCAGGCCATGGGTTACCCCGCCGCCGGGATGCGCAACTATTTGGCGCGGCTGGGATGGAGCCATGGCGACGACGAGTTTTTCACCGATGCGCAGGCGCAAGAGTGGTTTGAACTCGATGGAATCAATAAGGCTCCGGCGCGATTTGATACCAAAAAACTTGAAAATATCTGTGGTCAGCATCTTGCGGTGATGGAAGATGCCGAAATCTTGGGCGAAATCACCGGCTATCTTGTCGCTGCGGGTGAGACAAAATTGACGGATGCGCAGGAAACGCGGCTTTTGGCGTCTTTGCCATTTCTCAAAGGGACGGCCAAGACCTATCCACAACTTATTGAAAAGGCACGGTTTGCTTTGGTGGATCGTCCGGTTTCGATGGATGAAAAGGCGCAAAAACTGGTGGGTTCTGTATCCAACGGTATACTGAGAGAATTGACGCCGCACCTGCAAAGTGTTAGCTGGGAGCGCGACGCATTGGAGGAGGCTGTCGGCCGGGTGATGGAGGCGCAAGAGATCGGGTTTGGCAAAGTGGCCGGGCCTTTGAGATCCGCCCTCGCTGGCCGTGCCGCAACCCCAAGCGTGCTTGATATGATGGTGGTTTTGGGCCGTGACGAAAGCCTCGCCCGGATCGAAGATTTTATTGCAACTGCGCCTGCATAAGAGATGGGCATGGTTGGTTTGGCCGAAAGACTGCCTGATCTGAGTGCGCTTTTGGCATGTGGTGACCGAAAGTATTTGTGACGGTCACAAGAGATTTCACGCCAAAGCCGACCGGGCTTTGGCTGCCCCAGGGCGAGGCAGTGCGTCTGTGTTGAACGGATGTGACGAACACCTCCCCCGCGGGATCGGAATTGGGACCTGATATGAGGTTCCCGCGCGAAGACGGTGCCCGAGAGATGTCTCGGGCGCTCGCCTGATCACCAACGGCCCTATTGTCGTCTGCACCCCAGACCATAAGGGCACCGTTGCCAACCGAAGGAACGACCATGGCAGACACTCAAAAGACCGCGACCCTGACGCTTGACGGCAAGACTTTCGATCTTCCGATTTATTCGCCCACCGTGGGGCCTGACGTGATCGACATCCGAAAACTCTACGGCCAGGCCGGTGTTTTCACGTACGATCCGGGCTTTACCTCCACCGCCGCCTGCGACAGCGCCATCACCTTTATTGACGGCGACGAAGGCGTTCTTTTGCACCGCGGTTACACCATCGGTGAGCTGGCCGAAAAATCGCATTTCCTCGAAGTGTGCTACCTGTTGCTTTACGGGGCCCTGCCGACCGCGAAAGAGATGGAAGACTTCGAAGCGCTGGTGACCCGCCACACCATGGTGCATGAGCAGATGCACAAATTCTTTACCGGCTTCCGTCGTGACGCGCATCCGATGGCCATTATGGTCGGTGTTGTTGGCGCCATGTCGGCGTTCTACCACGACTCGATCGACATTGCCGATGCGCATCAGCGCGAAGTGGCGACCATCCGTTTGTTGGCGAAAATGCCGACCATTGCGGCGATGGCCTATAAATACACAATCGGTCAGCCGATGGTCTACCCGCGTAACGATTTGGATTACGCCTCCAACTTCTTGAACATGTGTTTCTCGGTGCCTGCCGAAGAATATGTGGTGAACCCGATTCTGGCCCGCGCCATGGACCGGATCTTTACGCTGCACGCCGACCACGAACAAAACGCCTCGACCTCGACCGTGCGCTTGGCCTCCTCTTCGGGTGCCAACCCGTTCGCCTGTATCGCCGCGGGCATCGCCTGTCTTTGGGGGCCGGCGCATGGTGGTGCGAACCAAGCCTGTCTTGAAATGCTGCGCGAAATTGGCTCCGTGGACCGTATCCCGGAATACATCGCCCGCGCCAAGGACAAGAATGATCCGTTCCGCCTGATGGGCTTTGGTCACCGCGTTTACAAAAACTTCGATCCGCGCGCGACCGTGATGAAACAGTCCGCCGACGAGGTTTTGGAACTCTTGGGTGTTGAAAACAACCCGACACTTCAGGTGGCAAAAGAGCTTGAGAAACAAGCACTTGCCGATCCGTATTTCCATGACAAAAAACTGTTCCCGAATGTCGATTTCTACTCCGGCATCATCTTGGAGGCCATGGGCTTCCCGACCGCGATGTTCACCCCGATCTTCGCGCTGTCGCGCACCGTCGGTTGGATTTCGCAGTGGAAAGAGATGATCGAAGATCCGGCAATGAAAATCGGTCGTCCGCGTCAGCTTTACACCGGCGCAACCGAGCGCCCCTATGTGAACGTCGAAGACCGCGGCTAAGCACGCGTCATCACGCAACATGTAAAACCCGCCCTTTTGGGCGGGTTTTTTGTTTTCATCGCGAACGCATCAATCCGCCACGCCCCGCCGCGACAACCGCAAGCCTCCGCGCCCATCAGAGCGACGCGCGCGCAGGTCAGATCAGGTCAATGACACGGCCACACGCAGGCTGACGCAAAAAGACCGCGAGGCCTTGTCCCTGTTGATGGCCACGGTGATGGCCACGGTGATGGCCACGGTGATCGCGGCGGTGCAAGACGATTGAGGCTTAGCGCCCCTCGTATTGAGGTTTGCGTTTTTCCAAAAAGGCGATGACACCCTCTTTGAAATCGCGGGTCTGACCGCACTGGTTTTGCAACTTGGCCTCAAGGGTCAATTGCTCGGCCAGAGTGTTGTCATAAGAGGCGTGTAGAGCCTCTTTGAGGTGGCGGTAAGCCACGGTTGGGCCCTTGGCCAGATACCCGGCCCGCGCCCGCCAATGAGCCTCAAAATCCGCATCGGGCACCGCCTCGTAGATCATCCCCCATTGCACCGCCTGAGCCGCCGAAATTTCATCGGCAAAAAGCGACGCCCCCATGGCGCGGGACAGCCCGACAAGACGCGGCAAGGCATAGGTGCCCCCCGCATCCGGGATCAGACCGATGCGCGAAAACGCCTGAACAAACACGGCGGATTGGCTGGCGATCACCACATCACAGGCCAGCGCCAAAGACGCCCCTGCCCCCGCCGCTGCCCCATTGACGGCGGCGATGGTGGGCACCGGGCTGTCGTGAATGGCATGAAGCATCGGCTCGTATTCGTCGCGCAGGGTGCGTTCCAGATCGGCGGTGGCGGCATTGACCCCATCGCCCAAATCCTGGCCGGAACAAAAGGCGCGCCCGACCCCGGTCAACACAATCACCCGCGCCGATTTGGCAGCATCGCGCACCGCATGGGTGATTTCCGCGCGCATCTGAGTGTTGAGCGCATTCATCACCTCGGGGCGATTGAGGGTGACGACGGCCATGTCGCCCGCCTGCTCAAAGCGAATTGTGTCGTACTGCATGAACGTCTCTCTCCCTGATTGGTTGTCACCAAGATAGGCATCGTGGGGGCAAAAGAAAGAGAGACGCTCCGTCATCGCGCGAGTTTCGTGACTGGCGCCCTGTTAAAGATCAAGCGGTGCAGACCTTCGATCCGGCCCCTCGGCGGTGGCCTGACGCCTGCGCATCACGGCGCGGATGAGCGCCAAAGCGGTTTCATCGGGGCGCACTTCAAGGCGGATGTAGCGCGAGCCATCGCGATTGCGTTCCAAAAGACCGTCTTCTATCAAAGAGCGGCGAATTTGGGCGGCATCGCGAAAGGTCGTCATCGTGTCAAACAGATCGGAAATCTCGCGTTCGGAGAACACGTGGCGCGGGGGAAGCTGCGCCCAAAGCGCCCAAAGCCCATGTTGACGGACTTTGCGTTTGGTCGGCCACGCGGTCAACCGCCCGGTCTCATCAAAGCGCGACAACGCTCGGGAGACGGCGCGGCCTTCGGCGGCCTGAATAAGAGCCGCACCGGCTTGCGTGGCTTTGAGATGTTGAAAATTGCGATAACCACCAGCGCGGGCAATCGTATTTAACACCGATTGATGCGGCGGGGCGGCGGCGCCCAGCTCGGATTTAAGGGCGCGCGCAAAGGCGGACACGTCGGGAAGGGTGAGTGAAATCACGTCACGAGTCATCGGTTCTCTCCGTTGATCGCGTCTGTTACATCGTGCGGGAGCTGTCCTTGCCACGCTGAAGACGCGCGGGAAACCGGAGGTGGTCAAAGGCTTAAACAGGTTCAGCGTATTTCCATGTGGAAACGACAGCGACTCGGTGAACTGCGGACCGTGATACGGGTATACAAAACCCCGCCGTGCTGTGGCAAGCGGCGGGGTTGCAGTATTTGGATCACGGTACAGATCGCGGCTTTAGTCGTTTAAAAGCGCCTGTAGCCGCTTTTCTTCGTCCTCGGTCAGCTCGGATTGTTCGGGTTCCGATTGCCGACGCCGCAGAAAGCCAAACCCAATGCCAAGCGCGATGATCAACATGGCAGGTCCTGCAATCCAGAGCAATTTGTTGGCCCCGGTCAGCGTCGGCTTCAACAGCACATATTCGCCGTAACGATCGACGATATAGGCCACGGTTTGGTCATTCGTGTCCCCCGCCACAAGGCGTTCGCGGACCAAAAGCCTCAGGTCTTTGGCCAAGGTCGCGTTACTCTCATCAATGTTTTCATTGCGACAGACAAGGCAGCGCAGCCCTTGAGAAATCTCCCGCGCGCGCGATTCCATCACCGGATCGGGCAGAACCTCGTCAGGCTGGACCGCGTAGAGCGGCGTGGCGAGAAGCAGCGTGAGGGCAAAGATCAGGCGTTTCATTCGGCAGGCACCCCTTTTGGGGCCGAGGCGGCCGATTTGCGCGCGCCCGCAGCCACCCGGTAGCGACGATCCGTGAGGGAAAGACCCCCGCCAAAGGCCATGATCAAAGTGCCGCCCCAAATCCAGTTGGCCAGCGGTTTGATATAGGTGCGCACGGCCCAGCCGCCGTTGGTTTGCACATCGCCAATCACCAGATAAACGTCCCGCAAAAAGCCGTTGTCGATGCCCGCCTCGGTGGTCGGCATTTGCGCCACCGGATAGGAGCGTTTTTCGGGGTGCAGCGTGGCGACTTTTTGGGTGCCTTCAAACACTGACATGGTGGCCATGGTGGTGATGTAATTCGGCCCCTGCCCGCGCTCAACCGCATCAAGCGTGATGGTAAAGCCCGCAACATCAAAGGTTTCACCAACTTGCACGACGCGGATGTCTTCGACGGTCCAGGCGGTCAACCCAGCGATGCCGGCAATGGTGATGCCAAGGCCGCCATGGGCAAACAGACGCCCCCAATCAGCACGCGGCAGACGGAACAGCCGCGACAGGTCGCGGTTTTTGCCCAGCTTCAAAACGATATCTTGGATGGCGCCCGCAACGACCCAAGTGCCAAGGCCAAGACCGATGGGCGCAAGCAAGGTGCGTTGTGTTTGCATCGACCAGATCAGGCCCATGACCGCGAGCGCCAAGATCAGCGCCGGGATGAGCTTTTGCACCGCCGCCCCAAGCCGCGCGCGTTTCCACGGCAGGATCGCACCGATGGGCAAGACCACGGCCAGCATGGTGAAAAACGGTGTGAAGGCGGCGTTGAAAAACGGCGCGCCGACCGAGAGTTTGCGCGCCCAGAAGGCTTCGGCCACCAAAGGCCAGATTGTGCCGGTAAAGACAACCAAAGCCGCAACGGCAAGCAGGATGTTATTCACCACCAAAGCACTTTCGCGCGAGACCATGGAGAACACGCCCTTGGCGCTCATCACATTGGCGCGCAAAGAAAATAGGACCAAAGCGCCGCCCATGAAAAAGGCCAAAATCATTAGGATGAAAATGCCGCGTTCGGGGTCATTGGCAAAGGCATGGACCGAGGTGATGACGCCTGAGCGCACAAGGAAAGTGCCGATGAGCGAGAACCCAAAGGCCAAAATGGCCAGCAAAATGGTCCAGCTTTTGAGCGCCTCACGTTTTTCCACCACGATGGCCGAATGGAGCAATGCGGCGGCAAACAGCCACGGCATGAAGGACGCGTTTTCGACCGGGTCCCAGAACCAGAAACCACCCCAGCCGAGTTCGTAATAGGCCCACCACGACCCAAGGCCGATGCCGATGGTCAAGAAAATCCACGCGGCCAAAGTCCAAGGCCGCACCCAGCGGCCCCAAGCGGCGTCCACACGGCCTTCGAGCAAGGCGGCAACGGCGAAGGAAAAGGTCATCGAGAGGCCAACATAGCCGAGGTAGAGGAACGGCGGGTGAAAGGCGAGACCCGGGTCTTGCAACAACGGGTTGAGGTCTTCGCCATTCATCGGCGGAAACTCTAAGCGGGTGAACGGATTGGACGTGAACAGGATAAAGGCCAGAAACGCCAAACCAATCGAGCCTTGGACGCCCAAAACCCGCGCCCGCAATGTGTCCGGCAGGTTGGTGCCAAACAGCGCCGCCGCCGCGCCGAACAGTGCCAAGATCAGCACCCAAAGCAACATCGAGCCTTCGTGATTGCCCCAAACGCCGGAGACTTTGTAGAGCATCGGTTTGAGCGTGTGCGAGTTGGCCACCACCACTTGCAGAGAAAAATCCGAGGTGACGAATGCGTAGGTCAGCGCGCCAAAGGAGAAGGCAATCAGCACAAGCTGCACCAAAGCCGCCGGTTCACCCACGGCCATCAAGGCTCGTTTGCCCGTTTGCGCGCCCCAAAGCGGCAAAACAGTTTGAGCGATGGCCACGACAAAGGCCATAACGAGGGCAAAATGTCCTAGTTCTACGAGCATGTGCGTCTCCCTTTTGAGACTGTTCTACCCGGTTGTATGCGACGCGCCAATGGGCTGCGCGCGCATGTCGCAAGTGAAGGCCACAAGACCTGCGACCAAAGCACAAGAAAAAGGAGCCAAAGCGGCCCCTTTTTCCGTCTCTCCCCACCCCCCTTGTCGCTAAAGCAACAAAAGGACCCCAAGAGAGACAAGCAATGCCCCAAATACCGGCCAAAGAAAGGCGAGGCCGCGCAGGCCAAACGAGCCCTGGATCACCGAAAAGTGAAGCACAGCCCCCGAGATCAGCAGCGAGAGGAACAAAAACAACGCTGCCGCTTCGGCCCCCCAATCGGGGTTTCCGGCAATTTGCATCAGCCACCACCACCCGATGGTCAAACCAGACCCCGCCCAAGACAGGGACATGCCAAGCGCCAAAGGCGTGGCGCGCACCTGCCAGAGCCACAGAAACGTCACCGAGATCAGCAACGCCATCAAGGCAATGGCCCCGTAGGCGATCAACATCGCCTGCTCATATCCGACGGTCTGCACCGCCAAAAACGCCGCCACGACAACGGCTGCGTAAAGAATTGCCACCTGTTTCATTGTTCAAGCATCTCCTTGACGACAGCGTCCAATGCGTCGGCTGCCTCGCGGTTTTGGCGAAGGGCCGTGGCAAGGGCTTCGCCCCACCAAAGCCTGCGCAGTTTGGTCCAGATTTTGCGGAAGGGATCTGTCATCATGTCATCCCCTCGGCAGCCGTTCGCGGATCATCGTGGTCATTTCCACCAGAATCTGCGTGTTTTTGTTGAGCACATCACGGGTCGCCTGATCTTTTTGTGCATCGCGGTAGAGCAGGAAAAACACCATCACCACCCATGGCCCGTGCTCAGAGACAGCGGCAATCAGCGCATCACTCATCCCGGCCTCCTTTCCACGCCTCAAGGGCGGGGTTTGTCGCCTCTGCCCCCGGCACATAAATCGGCTTGGCCTCCCATGAGGGGGCTGAGGACGCGGGTGGAACACCCTGGCCCTGCGCCCCCGCCTCAAGCGCCTTGAGCGCCGCAATATTGGCCGTCACGATCGGGGCCTGCGCCACGGTGGCGGCGACAGAGCGTTGAAATTCTTGCGATTTCACCTGATATCGAGCGCCAAAGTAAAACGAAACGATGGTGCCTAAAAGCCACCATAGCGGCTCTGGGATCAGCGCGATCCCCTGCATCCTTGAGGCAAACCACAGCGGATCGACCATCGCCGAGACACAGAGACCGATGGTGCCAAAAGCCATCAACGGACGCGGCACGCGATTGAGCGCGTCCATCAGCCGATCAAACGCGCCCTTGCGTTCGACCGCAAACTCGGCGGCGAATTGTTGCATCGCGGAGCTGCGGTTATTGGCCTCGCGCACCGCGCCTGCCTCTGTGTTTTCAAAAAACACTTCGGCCGTGTCTTTGACCAGATTACGCCCGTCGCCAAAGATCACCTCAAACAGCCTGCCGATTATCCCCATGACGCCACCCGCGCGGCATGCTCGGCCTCCGTCAGGTGATAGCGGGGCGAGATGAATTCCTCGGCGCGGGTGATCCAGCCGCCTTTGCCGCCCCTACGCGTACGGGCGTATTTGCGCGAGGTCGGGCGGCGGTCCGCCAAGGCATAATAGTAATTGCGCCGGGCGATGCCGTAAGCGTCGGCCAAATGATGCGGAGCCAAGGATTGCGCGAGATGAGCCGCCTCAATGGTCTGCGGCCCAATCAGCCCGTCCACCGCGATCCTCTGTCCCATATCGGTCAAAAGCCGCTGCAAAATCCGCACAGCATTGCCGCCCGAATTGACATACATGTCAAACACGCTGGCTTGCAAAACTGGCGGCAATTCGTCGATGCGGGGGCGGTGAAAGTAATGTTCGACAAAAATGTCGCGCGCCTGAACCCGCGTCAACTTGCGCAGGTCGGATGTCGTCACCCGCCCATCGCCATCCACATCGACGCCAAGCGTGCGCATCGTGCCGATGGTGACGCCATATTTGGTTGCCCCGCCCGGATCGTCGGGGTCATTGACGTATCCGCCCTCACGGGCAATGATCTCGTCTGCGATCTGTTGTACTGTTTTCATATGCCTCAATCCCACCAATTGATGGGATCAAGGTTGCGCAAAAAGGTTAACGCCCGTGGACTTGAGCGCGCGGGCTCGATTTTATAATTACTTTATAATGCTTTGCACGAAAATCACCCACCTCACCATTCAGACAACAGAAAGCTATTCACTCTCTTTATGCACGGTCTGTTTCGCCTCGAATTGCTCCCAAACATGCATCCGCCCTTTTTGGCGCGCATCTGCGAGCCAGAGTTTTTTGCGCGCATCAGCGACTTCCATAGGCCGGTAGAGTCCACCCGAAAATTTAGGCCAATCAATCGCAAGCCCCTGCTTGACCATTTCCGCCGAGAGGTCTCGCCCATCCGGCAAGTAACACCGCGCAACTGTGCGGCCATGGGCATCCACATCGGTCACTTCTGCGCGAAGAGATTGCCCTTTGCACAGCGCGACCAAGGCCCATTTCGCCTTTTTTCCATAGGGATGGTTCATTTCAGGCGCATCAACACCAAAGAGGCGAATCTGGGTTTTCTGGATCACAATGGTGTCGCCATCAATAACATATGCCCCCCCGCGTAAAATCGGCTTTTCCAATGCCTCTCGTGCAGTTTTTTCTTTAAAGGAGCTGGGCTTTGGAGCAACTTTATAGTGAGGACGCGGCGCAGACGGCCTCATCGCCCGGCGCACGGCACGTCGCGCCTCTTTCTTTGCATGGCGTATCAGGGCAACGCCGGCCAAAAGAACAACCGCAAAGAATAATTCAGTCAAAATACATTCCCCTCAAATAAAGGGGATTAAAAAGTACAGACATTGGAAATTCAAGAGGGGTCTCGCTCTGAACATCCCCTTCTGAAAAGAAAGACTTAGCTTTCCGGCTCTTTGTAAAGCCCTTGCTCTTTCAATGCGTCTACAACCTCTTTCGGCATATAAGACTCGTCGTGTTTGGCCAAAATTTCAGTCGCCACAAACACCCCATCTTGCAGGCTTCCGGTACCGATCATGCCCTGATTTTCGCCAAACAGATCCGGCAAAACGCCCTCAAACCGCACCGGGATTGTCTCATTGGTGTCGGTCACGCTAAACGTCACATGGGCGCCTTCACCGCGCACCAAACTGCCCTCTTCAACCAATCCTCCGATGCGGAAAATCTCGCCCACGCGGGGCGGGTCTTCGACCACTTGCGTCGGCGAACGAAACAGGTTGATGCCATCGCGAAAGGCAAAGCCGATCAGCGACACGGAGACCACAAGGGCCACGGCCGCAATCGCAAACACTTGAATGCGGCGGGTCTTTTTCAGGTTCTTCAAACCGGCCATGGCGTCCTCCTGCCGAACAATTTTACGGATACATCGGCGCGTTCATAAGACCGGCAGTCTCATCCAGCCCAAGCATCAAATTGGCGTTTTGGATCGCCTGACCCGACGACCCTTTGGTCAGGTTGTCGATCACGCCCATAACAATGGTCCGGCCTTGGATACGATCCTCGGCGACACCAATATGACAGAAATTCGAGCCGCGCACGTGTTTCATCGCGGGCACCTGCCCCAGTGGCAACACTTTGATAAACGGCTCGCTCATATAAGCGTCGGCCAGCGCGTAATGCACCGCACTCGCCTCGCCTTGCACGTAGGCGGTCGCCAAGATGCCGCGCGTGGCCGGGATCAGATGCGGCGTGAATTGGATGCGCACATCGCGGCCAGCAATCAGGGAAAACTCCTGATCGAACTCGCCCAAATGCCGATGTTTGCCACCGACCGAATAGCCAAAGGCGTTATCCTCAAGCTCGCCGAACAAAAGATGCTCTTTCAGCGCTCGCCCAGCGCCGGAAACCGCCACCTTGAGATCCAAAATGATCTGATCAAGGTCGATCACCCCGGCGCCAATCAAAGGCCGCAAGATGAATTGCCCGGTTGCGGCGTTACAGCCGGTTCCGGCCACAAGTCGCGCCGTCTTGATCTGTTCGCGGTAAAATTCGGTCAGGCCGTATACAGCCTCTTTTTGCAATTCGACTGCAGAGTGCGGTTTGCCATACCATTTCTCATATTCAGCCGGATCACGCAGGCGGAAATCGGCAGACAGATCCACCACTTTCGTCGTTGCAGGCAGCTCTTTGATCACCGCCTGAGAGGTCGCATGGGGCAGCGCACAAAAGGCCAAATCGACAGCCGAAAAATCAATATCCTCAATCTTGCACAGCGCCGGAAGATCCATGTGCCGCAGATGCGGATAGACGTCGGCCATCGCCATGCCCGCCTTGCGATCCCCAGACAGCGCCACAATTTCCATAGACGGATGGGTGGCGATCAAACGGACAAGCTCGGCCCCTGTGTAGCCAGAGGCGCCCAGAATGGCGATTTTATGGGTCATCAAAGTCTCTTTCGTGCATCGGTTGCCGGACGACCCGGTCAGCCTGTAATCTAGGGAAGAACGCGCCCCGCCGCAATTGCGACAGGACCGCGCGGGGCACCATACGGGTCACTGTTTGGCGATCACGCCTTTTGAAACGTCACCGGTCGTCGCAAAAACTGCGTCGCTCCGCGCGACACTTTGACCGGATCACCCGTGGTCAAGAACAACGACTCGGTGCCGGTGCCAATCATCTTTGGATGGCGTTTGAGGTAATCCTCAAGGCTCGCGGCCACCAAATTGGCCTGAGAATAGACTTTCACATCTGCGCCCAGCGCGTCTTGGAACGCGTCTTGCATCATCGGATAATGGGTACAGCCCAAAATCGCCGCCCCCGGATGCGGCATTTTGCGTTTGAGCGCGTCCACATGCGAGCGGACCAAAGCATCTGCAAGGATCATATCGCCGTCTTCAATCGCATCAACGACACCACCACATGCCTGCGCCTCGACATCGACGCCAATGGCACGAAACGCCAATTCACGTTGAAAGGCGCGCGAGGCCACGGTTGCGGGAGTGGCAAACAGTGCCACATGTTTGACTTCGACTTCGCGTGGCGGCGAATTGTCGCCCCATTGCCGTTCGGTCAACGCCTCGATCAGCGGCACGAAGACACCCAACACGCGCTTGTCCGAGGGAATCCAACTTTCCTGCATCCGCCGCAGCGCCGCCGCTGAGGCGGTGTTACAGGCCAGAATCACCAAATCACAGCCCGCCGCCCAAAGCCGCTCCACCGCCGCCGTGGTCAGATTGTAGACATCATCGGCGTCGCGCACACCGTAAGGCGCGTGGGCATTGTCGCCGAAATACACAAAAGGCACGTCTGGCAACCGCTTGGACACCGCATCCAAAACCGTCAGACCACCCAACCCGCTGTCAAAAATACCCACTGCCATGTTCAATACCGGTCCTTTAGACCCTTGGTTAATATCGGTCTTTCAGACCTTTGCGGGGTTTGGCCCCGTGTTTGATTTCAAACTCATACCCCAAAGCCGGATCTGACACAGGGGATGGAGACAAGGCATAGGTCTCGGCGCGCAGAAAATCCATCAACTTTTTTGGGTCCCCCTTAAATTGCGCCAATTTTTCCGAGCCAATGGGCGCGCCCACCGACACCCGCACGGGGGCGCCGATTTTGGCACGAAATTCCCGGATCAAAAGTCCCATCCGCAGGGTGGTGTGGAGGTGGCTGGCCAATTGAAACAACCGCGAATTGGCACCGTCAAAATAGATCGGCACCACCGTCGCCCCGGATTTCGCCACCATCTTTGCCGTAAAGGCCCGCCAGCTCGGGTCCATCGGTCGTCCCATTGGCCGTGCCGCGGTCGAGACCGTCCCACCCGGAAAAATCCCAATACATCCACCTGCGTCCAGATAGGACAGCGCCGCTTTGCGCGTCGCCAGATTGAGTGCCACCGCCTCTTTCGTCTCTTCAAACGACACAGGCAGGATCACGCGGTCAATATCTTCGGCGCGTTTAAACACGCTATGCGCCAAAATCCGAAAATCCCCCCGCACCACAGACAGGATATGCCCCAACATCAACCCGTCCAAAATGCCGTAAGGATGATTGGCCACTACGATCAAGGGCCCTGTCGTGGGGATCGCATCCAACGCACCATGGAGCACCTCAAGCTCCAAACCGTAGCGTTCGACCATCACCGCCCAAAAATCGTGACCGTCGGCAACATCAAGACTATACCCCCGCGCCCGCCGGATCAGAGACAAACGCCCCGTCGCATTCTCCATCAACCGGATCAGAACCCGTCCTGTGCGCGTGCCCGCCGAGCTGGCATAGGAAATATCACGCGCCACCTGCCGCTCGGTCCATTTCTTCACCCGGCTGTGCTTCAGTTGCTCTTGCATGGCCGTATCGCCTCTCCCCATACGCGGTCTCACTCTATACCCTGCCCGCCCTCAAAGACCAATCGGCACGAACCCGCCAATGCATTGCCTCAAAAGTTTGCATTTCCTTCACGCGTCTCTGCCAATTTGTGTTAGCGCAATGCATTCCGCTTGCGATCTGTGCGAAAAACGCGAATGAAACGCCCAAATGACCTCACATCCGCATTATGTTAGCGTAGGATAGATGTGTGGGACTTAAATAGGTGTGGTCTTTTAACAGGTGACGGGTATGGACTGGGACAAACTTAGAATTTTTCACGCCGTGGCAGACGCGGGATCGCTGACTCATGCGGGGGACACCCTGCATTTGAGCCAATCGGCCGTGTCACGACAGATACGCTCGCTTGAGGAATCCCTTGGCACCACCCTGTTTCACCGACATGCCCGTGGGCTGATCCTGACCGAGCAGGGCGAGTTGCTGTTTGATGCCACCCGTTCCATGGCCAAACGTTTGGACGCCGCCGCCGCGCGCATTCGTGACAGCGAAGAAGAAGTCTATGGCGAATTGCGTGTGACCACCGCCACCGGCTTTGGCACGCTCTGGCTCGCGCCGCGCCTTTCGAAACTGTATGACAAATATCCCGAGCTGAAGATCGACCTGATGCTTGAAGAACGCGTGTTGGATTTGCCGATGCGTGAGGCTGATGTGGCAATCCGAATGAAAGAGCCATCTCAGGCCGATCTGATCCGCAAACGCCTGATGAACATCCGCATGCGCCTGTTTGCCACCAAAGAGTATCTGACCGAACATGGCACACCGCTCACCATGGACGACCTCTCCACCCATCGCTTGATTTGCCAAAACCCAAACGCCCATCAAGTCGCCGCCGGCGCGCGGCTGGTCGAGGAGCTCAATGAGCATGACATTCGTTCGAAACTCTTTGTGAACAACTATTTCGGCGTGCTTCAGGCCGTGCTCAACCATTTGGGCATCGGCGTCTTGCCTGATTACCTGGTCGAGAGCGCGCCGGATCTCGTGCGTGTGTTGCCCGATTTGGAAAGTGGCGAAGTGCCGGTCTTCCTCGCCTACCCCGAAGAATTGCGCCATTCCAAACGGATCGAAGTGTTTCGCGATTTCATCACAGAAGAAATCAGCGCCCACCGCAAGAACATGCGCGATGACGAGGGCTCAAACTGATCCGCATTCTTTGACTTTTTGGTCAATGTTTTGCCAGAGTTACGCAAGCCATGCACAATTGGCATATCGGCATTGCGTGAAATGTGATGAAAACACCTTGAACCGTTCACAAACCGCCCCTAAATGCATCATTGAAGCCGCCGAATGAGGCAACTCCTAGCGGTTTCACCTCCCTGTTGGACTTGGGCCGAGCTTTTGCTCGGCCTTTTTTTTGCTCTCCGCCATGGTCTTTTGCCGGTTTGGCATGCTGTACGTGGCCTGTACGCGGCCCGCACCCTCCCGCACACCCCGTCAAAGCACAGCTCCGATATGTCTCAGCCCCGTTTAGCCCCTTCCCCATTGGCCCCACTTGCCCTAAGAGAACGCGGGAAAGACAGCTGCCGCCGAGGGACACACCATGACCGAGCCAATGATCACCGAGGACCTGATCGCCGCCCACGGGCTCAAGCCGGACGAATACGCGCAAATCCTGCGTATTCTGAACCGCGAGCCGAGCTTTACCGAGCTTGGGATTTTCTCGGCGATGTGGAACGAACATTGTTCCTATAAATCCTCCAAAAAACACCTGCGTGGATTGCCGACAACCGGCCCGCAAGTGATCTGTGGCCCGGGCGAAAACGCCGGTGTCGTCGATATTGGCGATGGTCAGGCCGTGGTGTTCAAAATGGAAAGCCACAACCACCCCTCCTACATCGAACCCTACCAAGGCGCGGCCACGGGTGTGGGCGGCATTCTGCGTGATGTGTTCACCATGGGCGCACGTCCGATTGCGGCGATGAATTCGCTCTCCTTTGGTGTCAAAGATCACAAGAAAACCAAACAGTTGGTCCACGGCGTCGTCGAAGGTGTCGGCGGCTATGGCAACTGTTTCGGCGTCCCCACCGTGGGCGGCGAAGTCCGCTTTCATGCCGCGTATAATGGCAATTGCTTGGTCAACGCTTTCGCGGCGGGTTTGGCTGACGCTGACAAAATCTTTTATTCTGCCGCCTCCGGTGTCGGCATGCCGGTTGTCTATCTCGGTGCCAAAACCGGCCGTGATGGCGTCGGCGGTGCGACCATGGCCTCGGCTGAATTTGACGACACGATCGAGGACAAACGCCCCACCGTTCAGGTCGGCGATCCGTTCACCGAAAAATGCCTGATGGAAGCCACGCTTGAGCTGATGGCCACCGGCGCTGTGATCTCGATCCAAGATATGGGCGCGGCAGGTCTGACCTGTTCTGCGGTCGAAATGGGCGACAAGGGACATCTTGGTATTCGTCTTGACCTTGAAAACGTGCCGCAACGCGAACCCAACATGACCGCCTACGAGATGATGCTCTCCGAATCCCAAGAGCGCATGTTGATGGTGCTGAAACCGGAAAAAGAGGCCGAGGCGCGCGCGGTGTTTGAAAAATGGGACCTCGATTTCGCCATCGTCGGTGAAACCATTTCTGAGGACCGCTTTTTGATCATGCACAACGGCGTGTGCAAAGGCGATTTGCCACTCTCCACGCTGGCCTCTTCTGCGCCCGAATATGATCGTCCTTGGGTCGCGACCCCTGCCGCCGAACAGGTCGCAGATGTGCCCCAAATTGACCCGATTGATGGTCTCAAAGGCCTGATTTCTTCGCCGAATTACACCTCTAAGGCTTGGGTTTACGAGCAATACGACACCCAAGTCATGGCCGACACCGTGCGTGCGCCGGGTCTTGGTGCGGGCGTGATCCGCGTGCATGGCACAGGCAAAATGCTGGCCTTCACCTCCGATGTGACCCCGCGCTACGTCAAAGCCAACCCGATTGAGGGCGGCAAACAGGCGGTGGCCGAAGCCTATCGCAACCTGATCTCCGTCGGCGCGACGCCGTTGGCGACCACCGACAACCTCAACTTCGGCAACCCCGAAAAACCCGAGATCATGGGCCAGTTTGTCGGCGCGCTCGATGGCATCGGCCAGGCGGTGTCCTTCCTCGACATGCCGATCGTGTCAGGCAATGTCTCGCTGTACAACGAAACCGATGGCGAGGGCATCCTGCCAACGCCAACCATCGGCGCAGTTGGTCTGATTGCCTCCGAGGACGATCTCATCTCCGGTCTGGCGCAAAGCGGCGATGTGGCTGTTTTGATTGGCGAAACCCATGGTCACCTCGGCCAATCGGCGCTTCTGGCCGAAGTCTTCCATCGCGAAGATGGCGATGCGCCGCATGTCGATCTGGCAACGGAAAAACGCAACGGCGAATTCCTGCGCACCCATGGCAAGCTGATCAACGCAGTCACCGATCTTTCCGATGGTGGGCTGGCTTTGGCGGCGTTTGAACTGGCCGATGCGGCGGGCGTTGGCGTGCATCTGGACAGCGCTTATACCGCCACACTCTTTGGCGAAGACCAAGCGCGCTACCTTGTGGCCTGCACCTTTGATCAAGCCGAAGCCCTCATGGTTGCGGCGGGTCAAGCCGGGGTGACGGTCGCCACAGTTGGTAAATTCGGCGGTGATACGGTCTCCATGGGCGGGGCCTCCGCACCTCTCGTGGAGCTTTCTGCGATTTACCGCACCAGCTTTGGCGAGATCTTCGGCTAAGTCGTTCGCCGCGAGAGAAACCCAATCAGGCCCGCGTTCGCGCGGGTCTTTTCCGTTATAAGGACCCCGGATGGACCTGCCTGATCTCACCTCCGATTGCTCCAACTGCGCCGCACTGTGCTGTGTTGGTCTGACCCTCGACAAAGGCAACCTGTTCTCCTTTGACAAACCGGCGGGCACGCCCTGCCCCAATCTCAAAGGTCATCTCTGTTCGGTTCATGCCAAACTCAACGACATCGGCAATCCCGGCTGTGTGCTCTATGACTGTGCCGGTGCCGGGCAACGGGTCACTCAGATGCGCTTTAACGGCGAAAGTTGGCGCGATGCCCCCGAGCTTTTGCCCGCGATGATCCGCGACTTTGAAAACCTGCGCCCGTTGCACGAGCGCATGACACAACTTGTGGCCGCGCAAGACCTCGCCTTGCCCCCCGCGCTTGAAACTGAGCGTCTCGCACTTTTGACCCGCCTGTCGCGCGCGTGGTCTGACACGGACAAAATGGCGGCGGCGTTTGACGCCTTTATCGACACCCTGCGTCAAGGCGGCTTTGAGTAATCGCACCAAACCCGCTTGCAGCGCCGCCTCCACAGCCCTACATTTGCCCCAATTCCAAAGATCAAGGAGCGCCATTCATGGCCATCACTGCCACCGACATCGAACACCTGATCCGCGAGGCTTTTCCCGACGCCCATATCGTTGTGCAAGGCGACGACGGACAACATTTCGCCGCCGAAGTGGTTGATGCGTCGTTTGCGGGGATGAACCGGGTGCAACAACAGCGCGCCGTCAATGCCGCGATCCGCGAAAAACTCGACAGCGGTGAATTGCACGCCCTCGCCTTGACCACCCGCGCCCCCGAATAAGTCCCTCACCCACATCCGTGCTGAGCGACAGCCGAAAGGACCATCGAATGACTGCCCAAGACACCATCCAAAATACTGTGACCGAGAATGACGTTGTGCTGTTTATGAAGGGCACAAAAATGATGCCGCAATGTGGCTTTTCCTCAAAGGTTGCGGGCATCCTCAACTTCATGGGCGTGGACTATGCCGACGTCAACGTGCTGGCCGATGCCGATATTCGCCAAGGCATCAAAGAGTTTTCCGACTGGCCGACCATCCCGCAGCTTTACGTCAAAGGCGAATTTGTCGGCGGCTGTGACATCGTGATCGAAATGACGCTTTCGGGCGAGTTGGATCAGATGTTTGCCGACAAAGGCGTTGTTTTTGATCAAGAAAAAGCCGAACAAATCCGCGCGGCCAACGTTTAAGCCACGCAAAGCCCTAAAAGAAAGGCGCGCCGGGGCCTCCCGTGCGCCTTTTTCATGCCGTTAAGGGCTTTCCACCGCTTTATTCGGCCACGTTGCAAAAGGCGAAAAGCGTCACGGATTCACCGTAGTTGGCATCAAAGTAGCTCAACGTTGCGGTGTCCCCCTTGGTCCACCATTCATAGCCAGAGGCCCCTGCGGCTTCTGCGTAGCGCGCGCCTGAGGCGGACACCGCCTGTGACATGGAGATCAGCCGCCCTTCGGCATAGATCACCGCAGCGGGTGCGTCATCCGTGCCGGTGTACACCGCATCAATGCCAACCCCGCGGTCACAAACGTAGTGAAAAACCTCAGGTGCGGGGGTCATCTGCGGCATCTCATCCGCCATCGCCACGCCCGCACAAAGCACAAGCCCCGCCGACAGGACCAGATCCTTAGATCGCATCTTTCACGCCCAACCGCTCTTCAAACGCGGCGGCCATGCTTTCCGCCCGCGCGGCCATTTCGGCCAAAGTATCGGTCACCTCGGAGGGCACCACGGGCACTTCGACCCGCTCAGGCGCAGGCGTGGGACGGGCGCGCATTTCTTCGATCAACGCTTCTTGTGCCCCAAGTTTGGCCTCAAGCGCGCGCATCTGTTCTTCAAGCCCTGCGGTTTTATCCGCCAACATCAAGCCCGCCATCAACAGCATCCGCTCGGCTGGCAAACGCCCGATCTGGCTCGACAACACCGAGGCCTCATTGTCCAAAAGCTGGGCTGCGGATTTGAGGAAATGTTCTTCACCCACTTGGCAGGCGACCTCAAATTCACGTCCGCCGATCGAGATTTTCACTTCGGGCATATCACACCTCCTCGTTGGACAGCTCAGACGGCGCGGGCGCCTCAGTTGGCGCTGCCCCATTGGCCACACGCGCCATCACTGCGCGCAGTTCGGTCAGGATCGCATCCATTTCGGTCACATCCGCTTCGCGCGCCACTTTGAGCGCCTCAAGTTCGGTGCGCATCCCGGCGTCAATCAGCGCCGCATCACCCAGCCCTTGCGCATTGGCGGCCCGAAGCCCGGCATTGTTTTCGCGCAATTGCGTATTCACCAACCGCAGCTTTTGCATCTCCCGGTCATGATCCATCAACTGCCGACGCAGCGTCTCGACTTCTTCTTCGAGGGCGGCCACATGGTGTTCTTGCCGGTCATGAATCGCGCGCACCCGCTCTTCGAGCTGCGAATTGGCGGTTTTTTCCGCCTCAAGCGCATCGGCCATTCGACCCAATTCCGCTTCCATCGCCTCCGAGGCGATTCCCCCCGACGTCGCCTCAGCACGCTCCTCGGCCACAGCCACAGCCCGCCCAATGCGTTCCAGTGCCGCGGTGATCCGGGCTTCGAATTCAGAAATATCATTCATCGCCGTTCACTCACACTTTGACTTTCTTTGTCTCTGCTCTGTTTGGTCCAGGTGACAGGCTGGACCTTTCCCCGCCCCGCTTTGGTGCCAAAACCAGAAACTTCCTTTGGCATCAAAGGCGAAGCGCACGGGCCTCATCCTATCGCACTTGATTCGAGAGCCTAGCGCATGGGGCAGGCTTTACCAATATGTCTGACCAAGTTAGCCCCAAACACAGGCGAAAAGGAGCAGATGTCACCGCTCAGACGCCCGCGCTGCCTTGCACTTTGCTGTCACATCGTTATCACGAAGCCGGAAAAGCCAAGGAATGCGGGGGTTCCCATGCGCGACTTGGTTGTTTTGGGAGAGCAAGGAGATCCGCTTATGGACATCGCAACCCTGCGCGAGGCGCACCCCGATCATTGGATGCGCGCCACCGCCATCCGCACGTTGACCCTTGATGCCGTTGCCGCCGCCAATTCCGGTCACTCCGGGATGCCGATGGGCATGGCCGATGTCGCCACTGTTTTGTTTGGCAACCACCTCAAATTTGATGCCTCCGCCCCGACATGGCCGGACCGGGATCGGTTCATCTTGTCTGCGGGCCACGGCTCGATGTTGATCTATTCCCTGCTCTATCTCACCGGCTACAAAGAGATGCCGATTGAGGAGATCAAAAACTTCCGTCAGATGGGCGCGAAAACCGCCGGTCACCCGGAAAACTTCTTGCTTGAAGGCGTTGAGACCACCACTGGCCCGCTGGGTCAGGGCATTTCCAATGCGGTCGGCTTTGCCATGGCCGAAGAGGCCCTGCGCGCGCGTTTTGGGTCGAAACTTCAAAACCACTATACCTATTGTATGGCTGGCGACGGCTGTTTGATGGAAGGCGTGAGCCAAGAGGCGATCGCGCTCGCGGGTCGCCAAAAACTCGGCAAGCTCATCGTGTTCTGGGACAACAACAACATCACCATCGACGGCACCGTCGATCTGTCCGATCGCACCGATCAGGTGATGCGCTTTAAGGCCGCTGGCTGGCATGTTCAGTCCATTGACGGCCATGACCCGGAACAAATCGACGCCGCCATCGAGGCCGCGAAAAAGTCCAAAAAGCCGTCTATGATTGCGTGCAAAACCCACATCGCTTTGGGCCACGCGGCACAAGACACCTCCAAAGGCCACGGCGCATTGACCAATGCCGATCAGTTGGCTGCCGCCAAAGCCGCATACGGCGTCACTTGGGGGCCGTTCGAAGTGGCCGCCGATGTGAAAGCCCAGTGGGAAGCCATCGGCGCCCGTGGTCACGCAGACCATGCCGCGTGGAAGGCCCGGTTTGACGAGCAATCCGAGCGCCGTCAGATCGAATTCAACCGGGTGTTTGCGGGCGAGGTGCCGAAAAAGCTCTCCGCCACGATCAAAGCCTTCAAAAAGCAAGTCTCCGAGTCGCAACCGAGCCTTGCCACCCGCGCCTCGTCGCAAAAGGTGCTTGAGGTGATCAACCCGATCATGCCGGAAACCATCGGCGGTTCGGCCGATCTCACCGGTTCCAACAACACGCTGACCGCGGATATGGGCGTCTTTGATGAAACCAACCGCAAAGGCCGTTACGTCTATTACGGCATCCGCGAACATGGCATGGCCGCCGCGATGAACGGTATGGCGCTGCACGGTGGCATCCGTCCTTACGGCGGCACCTTCTTCTGTTTCACCGACTACGCCCGCCCGGCGATGCGCCTGTCCGCGTTGATGCAGATCCCGGTGACTTACGTCATGACCCATGATTCCATCGGCCTTGGCGAAGACGGTCCGACCCACCAGCCGGTCGAACATCTCGCCATCTGCCGCGCCACGCCGAACACGCTGACCATCCGTCCCTGTGACACGGTCGAGACGGCGGAAGCGTGGGAAATCGCGCTGACCTCGCAGAAAACGCCGTCGGTTTTGGTGCTGACCCGTCAAAACCTGCCGACCCAACGCGTCGAGCACAAGACCTCCAACCTCGTGTCCAAAGGCGCATATGTGCTGGCCGAAGCGGAAGGCAAACGCGACGCAATCCTCATCGCCACCGGCTCTGAGGTTGAAATCGCCATGGATGCGCGCAAAATTCTGCAAGACAACGGCATCGGCACCCGTGTCGTTTCCATGCCCTGTATGGAGCTGTTTGCCGAGCAAGACGAAGCCTACCGCCGCAAGGTCCTGCCCGCAGGTCCGGTGCGCGTCGGGATTGAGGCGGCTGTGCGCGATGGCGGTTGGGATCGTTGGCTTTTGGGCGAACGGGGCCGCGAAGCGAAACAGGCCTTCGTCGGCATGACCCGCTTTGGCGCGTCTGCCCCGGCCGAAGAGCTTTACGCCAAATTTGGCCTCAGCGCCGAAAATGTCGTGGCTCAGGTCAAGGCGCTGTTGGGCTAACCCACCGCACACGCAAATTTCAAAAGCCCGCGCCATCTGCGCGGGCTTTTTTACGGCCTGACACCTCTGTGAGTTGACGCCCGCCTCCGCAGTGGGGTTCATGGGGCATGCATATTCTCGCCCTCTCCGGCAGCACCCGCCGCGCCTCCACCAACACCGCCCTGTTGCAGGCTCTCTCAGCCATTGCGCCGGAGGGCATGGACATCACCGTTTTTGACGGGCTGGGACAGTTGCCAATTTTTTCGCCTGACCTTGAGGGGCCCGATCGGCCCAAAGCCGTGTCGAATTTCATCGCTCAGATCAAAGCCGCCGATGGGGTGATCATCGCCAGCCCCGAATATGTCCGCGCCCTGCCCGGCGGATTGAAAAACGCTCTGGATTGGCTGGTCTCCGGCGAGGAACTGATCGGCAAGCCCATCGCTTTGGCCCATGCCTCTCATCGTGGGGATGAGATGTTGACCGACCTGCGTCGGGTGCTCTCGACCGTGTCCAGCGGCTTTACGACGGATATATTTCTGCGCATCCCGGTGATGGCATCGACGCCTGAGGAGATTCACGCGCTGGTGACCCGCACTGACATGGCCCAAGACGCCCGCGCCTTTTTGACCCGCTTTTCCCAGTGGGTTCATCGCCTCCTCCCTGCCCAAGCAGCATGCGAGGACCAAAATACCGCCTAAAATACCGCGTAGTGTTTGCGCTAACCATCATGTTTTCGCTAACATGTTGGCGCTAAAGACTTTTCCCGAGTGGCATACGCCCGTATACCACGCTCAACATCCTGCCGGTCTGAGAACCGCGGCCCCGACGACATGCCGCAAATAACACCGTTTGAGAGACCGAACAGAAACAGCACGCACGGCGGGCAATCCCCCGCCAACATGAGAGCTCGGGAGACGCAAGAATGACCATCAGACTTGGGATCAACGGTTTTGGCCGCATCGGCCGCTGCACCTTGGCACATATTGCTGAGGCTGGCCTCAATGAGGTCGAAGTGGTGAAAATCAACGCCACCGGCCCGATCGAAACCAATGCGCATTTGCTCAAATATGATTCTGTCCATGGTCGCTTTGGCGGCACCGTCCGCGTCGAAGGTGACACGATGGATTTGGGCCACGGCCCGATCAAAGTCATGTCCACCTACGATCCGCAAGAATTGGATTGGGAGGGCGTTGACGTCGTGCTCGAATGCACCGGCAAATTCAACGACGGCCTGAAATCCGCCGTTCACCTTGAGCGCGGCGCGCGCAAAGTGTTGATCTCGGCCCCTGCGACCAATGTGGCGCGCACCGTGGTGTACGGCGTGAACCACCGCGACATTTTGGCAGAAGACCGGATCATTTCCAACGGGTCGTGTACCACCAACTGCCTCGCCCCTCTGGCCAAAGTGTTGAACGACGCCATCGGCATTGAAAGCGGGATCATGACCACGATCCACAGCTACACCGGCGACCAATCCACCCATGACCGCCGCCACAAAGACCTCTACCGCGCACGTGCCGCCAGCATGGCCTTGATCCCGACCTCGACCGGGGCCGCCAAAGCGCTGGGTCTGGTGTTGCCGGAACTTGCGGGCAAATTGGACGGCACCTCGATCCGCGTCCCGACCCCGAACGTCTCCGCCGTCGATCTGACCTTCCAAGCCAGCAAAGACGTCACGGTTGCGGATGTGAACGAAGTCGTGCGCCAAGCCGCCGCCGGTCACATGGGCGCGGTGTTGGGCTATGACCCGGAGCCGAAAGTGTCGATTGACTTCAACCACACCACCGAATCCTCGATCTTTGCGCCCGATCAGACCAAAGTCGTCGGTCGCACCGTGCGCGTTCTGGCCTGGTATGACAACGAATGGGGCTTTTCGGCACGGATGGCCGATGTGGCCGCGGCGATGGGTCGCCTGCACTGAGCATATTCGGCGCATATATCTAAAGTTTTTGAGGTCCGGCATCACTTTGCCGGGCCTTTTTTTGTTTTTTTGATCTGAACCCTTTTTTTCTTCATCTCTCTGACGCATTGTTCGGCCAAAGAAACAGTTAGCGCTACACATGACCAATCAAATTGCCGTCGGGCTCGCCATCGTGATTTTGATCGCGCTCGGTCTTGATTTTGGGTTGAACGGAGGGCAGGCCTCTCTTTTTCTGACCCGAAGATTTCTTGAATTGCTGCAATTGGTCGCCTTCTGGCGATGAAAGTCGCATTCGGGTTGACCTTTTCGCTCGGATCGTGATGTTAGCGATAACAAGCAATTGCTCACGAATTTCTCCATGGCGGGATTTGCCACTGCGCACCATCATGGACCACATAAGAGAGGGCACTCTCCCATTGCCCTCTTTCCTGCCAAAGCGTCATAGGAGGTGCTGATATGGCCGTAAAAGTTGCAATCAACGGATTTGGACGAATTGGGCGTAATATTTTGCGCGCGATCATTGAGTCGGGTCGCACCGACATCGAAGTGGTCGCGATCAACGATTTGGGGCCGGTTGAAACCAACGCCCACCTGCTCCAGTACGACTCGGTGCATGGTCGTTTCCCGGTGGACGTCACCTTCACCGAAGACACCATTGATGTGGGCCGTGGCCCCATCGCGGTAACGGCCATCCGCAATCCGGCCGATTTGCCATGGGCGCACATCGACGTTGTGCTTGAATGTACCGGCATCTTCACCTCGAAAGAGAAATGCCAAGCCCACCTTGAAAACGGCGCGTCTCGCGTGCTGATTTCGGCCCCCGGCACCAATGCCGACAAAACCATCGTTTACGGCGTGAACCATGACCAACTGAGCGCCGATGACATCGTCGTCTCGAACGCCTCTTGCACCACCAACTGCCTTGCGCCGGTGGTCAAAGTGCTCAACGACAATATCGGCATCGTCAAAGGCTTTATGACCACGATTCACTCCTACACCGGCGACCAGCCGACGTTGGACACGATGCACAAAGACCTCTACCGCGCCCGTGCCGCCGCTTTGTCGATGATCCCGACCTCGACCGGGGCCGCCAAAGCCGTGGGTTTGGTCTTGCCAGAACTCAATGGCAAACTGGACGGCGTCGCCATCCGCGTGCCGACCCCGAACGTCTCAGTTGTCGACCTGACCTTTGAAGCGGCACGCGCCACCACGGTCGAAGAGATCAACGAAATGATCCGCACCGCCGCAAACGGCCCGCTCAAAGGCATCCTCGGCTATACGGATCGCAAACTGGTGTCTTCGGACTTCAACCACGATCCGCACAGCTCGACCTTCCATTGCGATCAAACCAAAGTCATGGAGGGCACCATGGTGCGCATTCTGACCTGGTATGACAACGAATGGGGCTTTTCGAACCGTATGGCCGACACTGCCGTCGCTATGGGCAAATTCCTCTGAGGAGCATCATCGGGCGGGGTGAAAGCCCCGTCTATGACGGGACTTCATGAACCGTATGGCCGATACTGCCGTCGCTATGGGTAAATTCCTCTGAGGAGCATCATCGGGCGGGGTGAAAGCCCCGTCTATGACGGGACTTCATGAACCGTATGGCCGATACTGCCGTCGCTATGGGCAAATTCCTTTAAGCGGGTGGTTACACAAACACAGCTATCCCGCGCGAACGGGAGGTGGGCGCTCCGAGCTTTAAGGTTCGGGGCGCTTTTTTCAACTTTACCGCCAAATCAGAGCCGCCCCTCTTGCGTTCTATGGTCCTGTGGCTATTTCAAAGCAAACCCACCAAACGCGCGTGCCCATGTTCAATTTATCCACCCTCCTGAGCGAATTCATTACCCTATGGGTCGTCATTGATCCCATCGGCACCCTGCCCGTGTTTATCGGCGCAACCGCAAGCCTGGAGCCGCGCTTGGCCCGTATGGTTGCGGCACGCGCGGTGTTGACGGCCTTTCTCATCCTGTTGCTGTTCATCCTGTTTGGTCAGGTGATTTTGAACGCTTTGGGGCTTGGCCTGCCATCGTTCCAAATTGCGGGCGGATTGGTGCTTTTCCTCTTTGCCCTCACCATGATCTTTGGCGACGGCAAACCCTCGCATGAGGTCGCACAGGTCGAAAAACCGATCTCAGATCAACATGCGCAGGCCCGCCGCGTGGCGGTGTTTCCACTGGCGATGCCCTCCATCGCCTCCCCCGGTGCTATGCTGGCCGTGGTCATGCTCACCGACAATGATCGGTTTTCTATGGCGCATCAGGCGATGACCGCCTCGATCATGACCGTGGTCTTGGTGATCACACTGCTCATCCTCCTGGCCGCTTCCCCCATCCTCAAGGTGCTGCGTGAAACCGGTGCTGCCGTGGTCAGCCGGGTCATGGGAATGATTTTGGCGGCTGTGGCGGTGGACACCGTCCTCAAAGGCTTTGTCGCCATTGGCGTCATCCCAAGTTTCTGAACACCAGCCCCCAAAAGCTATGCAGTTTCACGCTCACCCATGCACCAATCGCATGTCGCCTTTGGTGAACCGGCATTGGTGTTAGCGCTAATTCAGGCGCATATAGGGGGCAGAAATTCATCATAGCCCAGAAAGGATCGGCACCATGAAACTTTTTGCCAACCTGAAAAATGCCGCTCAAAAACGGGCCGCCTATCGTCGCACCCTCGCCGAATTGGACGCCCTGCCACAAAAGGTCAAAGCGGATCTTGCCATGGACCACGGGCGTGCTTGCGACCTCGCCCGCCAAGCCGTTTACGGTTAAGCCCCCTAAAAGCCTCTCATGCAAAAGCCCCACGGGTTCTCCCGGCGGGGCTTTTATAATTTCGGATTTTTACAATCTTGCAGTGCCGCCTTTCGACGGCAGCCGTGATCACCGCTTAAATTTTGCCAAAAGCCGCTCTGCGACATCCGGGTCCACGAATTTGGAAATATCGCCGTCCAGACGGGCAATCTCTTTGACCAGTTTCGACGCGATCGCTTGGTGTTTGGCATCCGCCATCAAAAACACCGTCTCGATATTGCGATCCAGCGCGCGATTCATACCAACCATCTGATATTCATATTCAAAATCTGCGACAGCCCGCAGCCCCCGAATGATGATCGACGCGTTCACATCGCGGGCGCATTGGATCAACAGGTTCTCAAACGGGTGTACCACAATCTCACAGCCGGTCTCATGGGCAAGACGGCTTGTGTACAGTTGTAGCATCTCAACCCGCTCTTCGAGCGTAAACAACGGCCCCTTGTCGCGGTTGATCGCCACGCCGATGACCAAACGATCGACCAAAGCACAGGCCCGGCGGATAATATCGCCGTGGCCATGGGTCACAGGGTCAAACGTGCCGGGATAGAGTCCGATGCGCATGGGGGTCCTCCTCTTTCTGCGGTGCACGCAACTATATTGCGGGTGCAAAATCAAGGGGATTGGGGCGCGAACGCCCCGTCACCTTGGTATAATCTCACCAAACCGCGATGAGAGGGCTCAATGCCCCATGATCATCCCTTCAAGCGCGTTGTTTTCCATCGCCAATTGATCAAGACGCGCTTTCACCACATCGCCAATCGAGACGATGCCGATCATTGTGTCACCCTCCATCACCGGCATGTGACGAAACCGGCCTTGGCTCATCCGCTCAAGCACGGCGAGTGCGGTATCGGTTGGCTCACAACTCACCAATTTGCGGGTCATAAAATCACTGACCTGATGCCCAAGGATCTCGCCGCCGGTCTTGCCCAATTCGCGCACAATATCGCGCTCGGACAGGATGCCTTCGGGGCGCTCCGGGTCTGTGGCCACAATCACCGCGCCGATTTTGCGTGACGACAAAAGAGCGGCCGCATCGCCCACCGTCATGTCCGGGCGGATCGTGATGGCTTCGCCAATGTCTTTCGATTTCAGAATTTGTCCTACGAGCATAGGCCCTCCCTTATGTGTTTGAGTTCAATCGTCTCCCTGTCCTCAGCGTCCTCTGAGCAGGCCGTGCCTGTCAAGTCTCGGCTTCAAGACTTTCAACCACAGCGCGCATTTCCACCGCCAACATATCAGCAAAACGCGACAGCCGTTCGACCTTGCGATCATCGGCATGGCGGACCAGATAAAACGCCCGTTTGAGCCGAATTTGATCGGGCAAAAGCCGGATCAGGCGCGGCACATAGGGCAGGCAAAAATCATGCACGACCCCCAATCCCAGCCCGGCCCGGATCATGTTGAGCTGAACCGAGACTGAATTTGACGTATAATCGACCTTTGAGACCCCGATTTCCTCAAGATAGTCGAGTTCCTTGTCAAAAATCAGATCGGGCACATAGCCGACCATTTTATGGGTCGACAGATCCTGTAGCCCGCGCACATCGCCATGTTGGCGCATGTACCATTTCATTCCCGCAAGCGAGAGGTGATAGTCGGTGATCTTCTGAACCAAAAGCCGCCCAGAGGTCGGCGCAGAGACGCTGACCACAAAATCGACTTCCCGTTTGGACAGGTTAAAAAGGCGCGGCTGGGCAACGATTTGCACCTCAAGCTCAGGATGTGCCTCGGCGATTCGCGCAATCACACGCGGCAACACGTAATTGGCACAGCCATCTGGTGCGCCGACCCGGATCACCCCTTTGAGACCCCGGTCCCCTTCGCCGCTCATGTCTTCGGTGCCAAAAGCCACCGCCTGTTCCGCCGCCTCTGCATGGCTCAACAGCCGTCCACCGTCGCGGGTCAGATCATAGCCTTGGGGTGATTTGGCAAACAGTGCTACGCCCAGCCCCTCTTCGAGCCGCGCAATTCGCCGCCCCACAGTCGCCGGGTCAATTTTCAACTGACGCCCTGCCCCCGACAGGCTCTCGGTGCGTGCCACCGCCAAAAACACCTTTAGATCGTCCCAATTCATGCTCATAGCCATGCCTTCCCTCTGATCTGAGTTGCCAAACCTGATGACCATATACTGAATAACTGCCCTTAGGACTTCAGCGGGCTCCTTTGCAATAACGCAAAATGCTTTTGAAATCTTCCCTCTTTTTAACTCATTTTCGCAAGGCTACCGTGGCGCAAATGAAAAGGAGACCCCCATGCAAGAGCTGCAACATTACATCAACGGTGCTTTGGTCGCCGGAACCTCCGGTCGGTTTTCCGATGTCCTGAACCCCTCCACCGGCGAGGTGATCGCACGCGTGCCGCTGGCCACGCCTGCTGAATTGGACGCAGCGGTGCAAAAAGCCGCCGTGGCGCAACAGGCGTGGGCCAAGGTCAACCCTCAGCGCCGCGCACGGGTGATGATGCGTTTTGGTCAGTTGATCAATGACAACATGGATAAGCTGGCCGAATGCCTGTCGCGCGAGCACGGCAAAACCATTCCCGACGCCAAAGGCGACGTGCAGCGTGGGCTTGAGGTGGTTGAAGTTTGCATGGGCGCGCCTGCGATGCTTAAGGGCGAATATACCGGCGATGCGGGTCCCGGCATTGACCTTTACGCGATGCGTCAGCCGCTGGGTGTTGTTGCGGGCATCACGCCGTTTAACTTCCCGGCGATGATCCCGCTGTGGAAAATGGCTCCGGCGATTTCGGCCGGCAACGCGATGATCCTCAAACCCTCTGAACGCACGCCAATGACCTCTTTGATGCTGGCCGAGCTGTTCACCGAGGCGGGTCTGCCCGACGGTGTGTTGCAGGTCGTGCATGGTGACAAAGAGGTGGTGGACGCCATTTTGGACCATGACACCATTCAGGCCGTCGGCTTTGTCGGCTCCACCCCGATCGCGCAATATATCTATGGCCGCGCTGCGACCAACGGCAAACGCGCGCAGTGTTTCGGCGGTGCGAAAAACCACATGATCATCATGCCGGACGCCGATCTGGACATGGCCGCCGATGCGCTTGTGGGGGCGGGCTATGGTGCCGCTGGCGAACGCTGCATGGCGATTTCCGTGGCTGTGCCGGTGGGCAAAGAGACTGCGGATCGTTTGATCGCCAAGCTGATCCCCAAAATCGAAGCCCTCAAAGTCGGGCCCTACACCGCGGGTGCGGATGTCGATTTCGGTCCGCTGATCACCGCCGCCTCTAAAACCCGTGTCGAGGGCCTGATTGCCTCGGGTGTCGAACAGGGTGCCAAACTTTTGGTGGATGGCCGTGGTCTGAGCATCCAAGGCTATGAAAACGGCTTTTTCACCGGCGCGTCGCTGTTTGACGATGTGACCCCGGACATGGACATCTACAAAGAGGAAATCTTTGGCCCGGTGCTCTCCACCGTGCGGATGGACAGCTATGAAGAGGCGCTGCAACTGATCATCGACAATGAGTACGGCAACGGCACCGCGATCTACACCGCAGACGGCGACACGGCCCGCGATTTTGCCGCGCGCGTCAATGTCGGTATGGTCGGCATCAACTTCCCGATCCCTGTGCCGCTGTCCTATTATTCCTTTGGCGGCTGGAAAAAATCGGCCTTTGGCGATTTGAACCAATACGGCCCCGATGCGTTCAAATTCTACACCAAAACCAAAACCGTCACCGCGCGCTGGTTCTCTGGCATCAAAGACGGCGCGGCTTTGAACTTCAAAGCGATGGACTAAATCCTTACCAAATCGAACTCTTTTCAACGGGGAACCTGAGGGTTCCCCGTTTTATTTTGCACATATCGAACATTCCCCATGTTTTGCACAGATTTACCGTCTTCCCTCTGCCCCCCTGTGAGTTTGTCACAGACAAGACAGCGAAGCAGGCCTAAGGTTAATGCAGTGTCACAAATGGAGAGTCCCATGCTCAAAAAGAACATCGGCAAGATCGACCGCATTTTGCGGATCGTCGTCGGCGCAGCCCTTATCCTCGGCTTTTTCATGAACCCGGACGCGTCGATGCGTTGGCTTTACCTGCTCGGGATCATTCCGCTGGCCACTGGCCTAATGTCGAGCTGCCCGCTCTATTCCATCTTTGGGTTCTCGACCTGCCCAATGAAAAAGTAAGGCGTCACGCCGCTTCTGACAGATTTCTAAGTGCGGCGGGGTTGACCAAAGTCACCTCGCCACGCGCAGTTTCAACCCAGCCCCGGCGTTGAAATTCCTGCAACTGACGCGAAATCACTTCGCGCGCGGTGCCCAATTCGGCGGCCAGTTGCGCATGGGTGGCTTTCAAACTGCCCGCCCCTTTCGACAATTCCAACAGCTTTTGCGCCAAGCGAATATCGACCTTTTGAAAGGCAATCTCTTCGATCACATGAAACAGATCGGTGATCCGGCGCGAATAGGCGGAAAAGACAAAGGTGCGAAAACTTTGCGAATTTGCCACCAGATCGTCGAACACCCGGCGCGGAATGGCCACGGCTTCCACCTCGGTCTCGGCGATGCCTTCGGCGGAATAATCTTCATAGGCCAAAAGGCACGCCGTGGTCAAAACACAGCTTTCACCGGCATGAACGCGGTAAAGCACAATCTCGCGCCCGCCTTCAGTGGTTTGTTGCACCCGCACCGTCCCTTCGAGCAGCAACAACAGGTTTTCGGGGCTTTTTCCCGGCCCAAACAGCACCGTCCCCAACGGCAAATGGACAATCTGCGATTGCGCCACAAGCCGTTCGCGTACGCGCGGCTCAAGGGATGATAACCCCGCAAATCGGTCGATCCAGTCCATATGCCTCATCCCTTTGGTTCAGAGGCTATATTTAGAAGCTCGTGGCCTCTTCGACAATCTCTGTCAGCAAATCTTCGACCGCTTGCATCGGGCCATCGGGATAATTGTGAAACCCAATGGTGACTTTGCCCGCTTGGTCCGCGACATAGATCGAATAGGGGCAATGGACGATATTCGCCGGATCGGCCTCCATCACCTGACGCGACACCACGGCGGAGCAGAACAAAAACACATCAGCGGCGTCAAACAGCACGACGTCAGACCCAACATCCGCGCGGGTGCGTTCCAACATTTCGCCAGTGTGTGAGCGGTAGTCGATGACCAGCCCTTTGGAGACGATAGCATCCTCAATCGCGAATGTCGCGTCCTCGAATGTGCCGTCATAGTCAAAGGTGATGGCTTGATCTTCAGCATAGGCCGGGGATGCGCAAATGAGACCGACCACAAGTGCCTTTATCATTGTTTTCATGTGAATTTCCTCCCTTTGATCTCAGTCTACCACAGAAAAAGGGCGTCCCCTAGGACGCCCTTTCTGAACGGCATCACTTACTGCGACACCGATTTGAGATATTCAATCACTGCGGCAATTTCGCTGTCTTTTTTGAGACCCGCAAAGGTCATTTTGGTCTTGGCATAGACGCTTTTCGGTTTGGCCAAGAAGTCCGCCAAATGTGCCTCATCCCAGACCACACCCGCCTCATGTGCGCCCATCAAATCGTTGGAATATTTGAAATCATCGACATGGGCGACGGGAGCCATGAACACGCCATTGAGCACCGGACCGGTTTTGTTTTTCGCGCCCTCGCCCGTCTGGTGACAGGCTTTGCACTTTTTAAAGACCGTTTCGCCTTTGGCTGCGAGATCGGCATCGAATGCGGCACTCATAACCTCGGCGGGGGCCTCAACCGGGGCCTCTTGTGCCACAGCGACCTCGACAGGCGCGGCCTCCGACGCCGGCTCGGCGGCGGCTTGATCCGTGCCGTCCTCAACCGGGGTCACGTCCAAAACAGTCGCCCGCTTGGTGATCTCAACGCTGTCTTTGCAATTCTCGTAACACGCGTTTTCTTCGGTGAAGATCGGATATTCCGTGTCAGGCCGATCATCGACGATAAACCCATCGGCATTGGGCATGTCCACATCGAGGAAATTCTCGTTGGAAAGCACAAAATCATCCTCAACGATGTAGTTCGAATAGAGGATATAGGCGGTGATCGCGTAGACATCGTCATCCGACATGGTCTGTGCATTGCCAAAGGGCATCGAGCGGCGAACGTAGTCATAGACGGTGGACAGATACGGCCAATAGGAGCCGACGGTTTTAAGCGGATCTTTGTCGGCCAAAGTCCCATCGCCGCCCGCAAGTTTCGGCCAATTGCCAACGCCTTCGGCGAACTCGCCGTGACACACCGCGCAGTTTTCCGAAAAGATCATTTCGCCATCTTCCACCGAACCGGACCCCACCGGGAGCCCATCGCCATTGGGCGACACATCCAGGTTCCATGCGGTGATTTCTTCGGGCAAAGCCGGGCGGCCCAGACCGAAGCCTTCGGCAAAGGCCGGGATGGCCAGCGTGGCGGCCAGCGCCGTTGCCGTCATGAGTTTAGGAAGAAACTTCGACATTCTCTGCCTCCCCGTTGGCTTTGACATGCCATGTCTGAATACAGTTGTTGTGATAGACGGAGTTCTCGCCCCGGACCTCGCGCAGCTGCGCTTTGGTCGGTTGAACATAGCCGGTGTCATCATGCGCGCGGCTTTGCAGCAACATTTCCGAGCCGTCCCAATCGGTGTCGAGATAAAAGCGGGTGAGCGCCATTTTCTCGCCGGGTTTGGCCAAACGTGCCTTTTCCCAGGTCTTGCCACCGTCTTTCGACACATCGACGCCGGTGATGGCGCCGCGCCCGGACCAGGCCAGACCGGTGATCACCAAAGGCCCGGTGCCGTGCGCAATCGGGCTTTGCGGGCTGGGCGAGGTGACAACGGATTTCGCATCCATCACCCATGTCCATTTGCGCGATGTGCCATCCGCCAGAGTGTCCGTGTATTTCGAAGTCTCTTCGCGGCCCTCAACGGCTTGGGCTGTCACTTCAATGCGACGCAGCCATTTGACCCACATGTTGCCTTCCCAACCGGGCACGACCAAACGCACCGGATAGCCATGCTCCATGCGCAGCGCTTCGCCATTGGCCTTAAACGCCACCATAACGTCATCAAGCGCCTTTTCCATCGGGATGGAGCGGCCGTTGGACGACGCATCCGCGCCCTCGACATAGACCCATTTGTCCGACAGATCACCAGCGGCAGACAGCCCCGCCTCTTCGAGAAGCGTGCGCAGGGAAACGCCGGAATATTCCATATTGTGGATCATGCCATGGGTGAATTGCGCGCCGTTCAACTGCGCCCCCGCCCATTCCATCCCGGTGTTGGCCGCGCATTCCAAGAAGAACGTGCGGTTTTCGCGTGGGAACCGTTCCAGATCGGCATAGGTAAAGACCAGCGGCTGATCGACCAAACCATTGACCATCAAACGGTAATCTTCTTTTTTCAGCTCAATCGCACCGGAGTGATGGCGCTCGAAGGCACAGCCCTGCGGCGTGATCGTCCCATCAAGCGCATGGATCGGCGTGAAGTTGATCGAGGAAATCGGATCAGCGGTGAGCCACGGCACATTGCGCCGGATCACATCGCCCTCGTATTTGATCGGCAGGCCATAAGGCGTTTCATCCACGCCCGCGCCAGTGATCATGGCCCAATCTTGTTTCTCGGTGATCAACGGATCGGGTGTGGCCTGTGCCGTGGCTGATCCTGCGGCCAAACCGACCCCCGTTGCCGCCGCTCCACGCAAAAACGCGCGGCGCGAGGGGCTTATGTCCTTTTGGGTGTCACTCATGGTGCGTGCTCCCTTTTGAGGTTGTGCGTTTCCGCCCGGGCGCGGTGTCCCCGGGCGACATGTTCAAATGCGCTCAGGCGCCAATGACCTGAACCGAGGTGTTCGGTTCTAACGTGATCGTGCCTTGCTTGCGGATATGATCTTCGACCACGTCCCAAATCTGCGGCCCTTCGGTGGCCTCGTTGACCGACGCCCAACCGGCGACGACATAGTTTTTCGCCGGGTCGAGCTTTTCGCCGGTTTTCAACAGCGTCAGCTCAGAAATCCGCTCGCCCTGCGGTTTAGTGATGTCGATGCGGTAGCCAAGGCCGCCCATCCGCACCATGTCACCGCCCTGTTGGTAATAGGGATCGGGGTTAAAGATGTTGTCGGCCACGTCTTCCATGATCGTATGGATGAACTCACCGGTCATCTCGCTCCGATACGCTTTGCCGTAGGTCATCGAGGTGGCGTTCCAGATGTCTTCGCGGGTGATGTCATCGCCCGGAAGCAGTGACGGCCCCAACGCACGCCCGGAGACATGGCAATATCCGCCTCACGCTCAGACATCAGCGCATCACAGATCAAATCATCCCAGGTGCCGTTAAAGTTGCCGCGACGGTACAAAAGGCTGTCGGTCTGGCCGATCACTTCGGACATATCGGCCTCATAGGGCGCACGTTGTTCGTCAATCAGCGCCGCGACCTCTTTGTCCGGTTCAATCACGTCGGAGAAGATCGGGATCAATTTGTGCCGAAAGCCCATCATCCGGCCATCGCGCACATCGAGATCAACGCGGGACACAAATTTACCGTTCGACCCGGATGCGATGAGGATCGTCTCGCCCACGAGCACAGGTTCGGGCAACGCGTCATGAGTGTGACCCGTCAGGATCACGTCGATGCCGCTGACCAGACCCGCCATCTTTTTGTCGACGTCAAAGCCGTTGTGCGACAACAGCACGACCAGCTCCGCCCCCATGGCTTTGACCTCGTCCACCACCTCTTGCATCCGTTCGGTGCGAATGCCGAACGAGTATTCCGGGAACATCCAACCGGGGTTGGCGATCGGCATATAGGGAAAGGCCTGACCGATCACAGCGATCTTCACACCACCGCGTTCAAAGAATTGGTAGGGTGCGAAATCCTCAGAGGGTTCATCCCATTCAGCATCGAAAATATTGGCCCCAAGCGCGGCAAACGGCAGATCACCGACGATCTCGCGCACCCGTTCAGAGCCCAGCGTGAATTCCCAATGAAAGGTCATTGCATCGGGTTTGAGCGCGTTCATCACATTGACCATGTCTTGGCCTTCGGTGTGATAACAGGTGTAGGAGCCGTGCCATGTGTCGCCCCCATCCAAGAGCAACGCGTCAGGACGGGCAGCGCGGATCGAATTGATCACGGTCGCAACACGGTCCAGACCGCCGACCTTGCCATAGGCCTGACCCAGCGCGGAAAAATCCCCCGCCGAGAGCGCGTAATGCGAGGGCGAGTTTTCCTCGATGCCGTAGAGTTTGCGGAAATCCGCGCCGGTGACATGCGGCACCGCGCCCTTGTTGCCGCCCACCCCGATGTTGATCGACGGTTCGCGGAAATAGATCGGCTTGAGCTGGGCATGGATGTCGGTGACGTGGATCAGGGAGACATTGCCAAAGGTGTCAAAGTCCAAAAGCTGATCTTGGGTCAGCGCCTGTTGCGCCGCCAAACGGGACCAATTGCCAAAACCAGAGGCCCCGACCAAGGCAGAGGCGGCCATGGAGACCTGAAGGAAGTCACGACGAGAGATCATGCGTGTTGCTCCGTTGCATTTTGCCAAAACCGGCGCATTTGCGGCCAAGTTTCATGCGTAAAATTGAATATATTGAGGAAAACAAAGCCCCGCGCAGCACAGCCGGCGGGGCTTTGTTCGATCAGTTGCGGACAGACGGGCCTTCGACCGACAGGCCGTTGCCACGCGACGCGACATAAAGCTCAAGCGCCACGAACTCAGGCGAGCCCGGCGAAAAGGTCTCGGCGCGGGTGTCGCGAATACAGCCCTTGAACCGGCTGTGTGCGCCGGTCAGCTTGTTGTCTTTGATCCGGTACACCGGGAAGCCGTTGGTCTGGCCCTGCGACAGGTGGTCGGCGCGGATCATGTTGCCATAGTTCTGCTCGTGGCAGTTGGCACAGGACAGATCGAGTTGGCCAAAACGTGTGTAATACATCTCTTTGCCCTGCTCCCATGTCGATTGAGCCGGACCATCAATGGCCACGTTCATCGGCGTGCCGCGCGCCACAGAGGCAAGAACCGCTTCGAAGTTCAGCATTTTTTTGCTGTCGTATTTCTCGGCGTCCGCGCCCATCCGTTCGGTCAGACAGTCGTTGATCTGCATCTGAATGGTGTAAACTGCCTCTTTGGCGTCATTCCATTTCGGATAGGTCGGGCGCACAGAGGCCAGGCTTTCTACGCCATTGTGACAATCGGCACAGGCTTTGCCCTCAGACCCCATCACGGTGTCGAATTGGGCAAGCCCCTCTTCGGCCCCCAACATGCCGGGGTTGTCGAAATCGTCCATTTCCATCGCCTGAGTGTCATCGGAGCGAAAGCGCCAACCCGACATGATCTCGGTGAGGTGCCCCTCAAGATGCGCGGGCGCTGTCGTCTTGGTGACGATCTCAATATCGCCGTTGATCACCAGTTCGGCATCCTCATCGGCAAATGCCGGGGCCGCAACAGCAAAAGCGGTCAAAACCGCAGCCGTGCAAAGCTTGGTGGTGAGCGTATTTTTAATAGTCATGCGTTTCTCTCCTCCCTGAGTGGCCCTACGCGCCCCGATATTCCGGGGCGCGTAGGCTGACCTTGGTCAACCGATTGCGATCGGTTTTACGTCTTCGTAGACGTCGCCATCGTCATCGTACCAAGTGAATTTAAATTCACCTGCTTCGGGGACCTGCGCATCGAATTCGAAATACGGGTTGGTGGAAATCGCCGGTTCCATGGTCACGTCGATCACCGACTGACCGTTGAACTCACAGGTAAAGCGATTGATGATCGAGCGAGGGATGATGTTGCCATCACCGTCTTTGCGCTGACCCGATTCCATCGGATGCGAAATCAGGGTTTTGATCGTGATCACCTCGCCAGCAGCAGCCGACTTGGGGACCTTCACGCGGGGTTTGACACCAGATGCCATTGTCTTTGTCTCCTAGAATAAGTCGGTTTAAAGCGTTTCAACGAAAACCTGAGACAGGTTTGAGTAGAAATGCCGCGCGACATATCAATGTTGTGGGCGTTTCGAGAAAAACAGTGAGAAAGGCTTTTCTCGAAACACTTTAGCCGCCGCAGCCGCCGATGGTCACTTTCACGGTCGACGCCGCTTTGATGAAAGAGCCGTCCGCCAGTTTGGCGATGGCCACCACATCTTGCGTGCCAGCAAGGCGAATGCGGGTCGAGGCGGATTGCGATCCGGCCAGCGGGCCAAAATTGAACGTGGCCACGCCCGGGGTCGGGTTGCCCGTGGCAAACACCGCAATGGCAACTGCGCCCGGTGCGTTGACCGAGACCGGCACTGTGTTGCCGTTTTCGGCGATTTCCGGCGCTGTCAGGGTGATGTCACCGCTGCCAACGTCTGCACCACCCGTAAAGGCGGCCATTTCGTCCTCGGCTGCGGCCGTGGCGCGCCAGGGCAAAAATGCCGCAGCCGTCGCACCAAGGCCAAGAGCCAGAGCGTCACGTCGTGTGAGATTCATGGTTTGCTCCTCATAAATTCAGGGGGGCCGAAAAGGCGATCACTCGTCTTTCAGCGTCATCAAATAGGCCACCACATCTTCGACCTGTTGCGCCGACAAAAGCGGCGGCAGATCGGCAGGTGCGGCTTTGCCTGTAAAGGCGTCGCCCGGACGGTTGAACCCGTCGACCTTATAAAAGGCAGGCATAACAGTGCCTTCGAACGTCATTTTCGGATTGACCACCAGACCGCGCAATTGCGCTTCGTCCCAGCGCGATCCTGCCCCGTCCAACAGCGGGCCAACTTCACCCGCAAAAGGCACATCGGCGTAATCTGTGGCGGCGTGACAAGACACGCAGTTGCCGACGGATTTCGTGGTCATGATCGTGCGGCCTTCGGCCGGATTGCCCGCAGTGCCGGTCAGAGACTGCGCCACAGCGCCTTCCTCAAACTGAATGCTCCCCGGGGCCACTTCGGCCATCGCTGCGCTTGCCGTGAGGCCCAGCGCAACAAAACAAGTTGCGATACGTTTCATGTCTCCTCCCAAAAGACTTGTGTCCTAAAAACTGTGCGACCGTCCGCATTTCTGCGGTATCTGTTTTGCATACCGTAGCGCACCATTTTGTCGCAGGGCAAGAACAAATTCAAAAAATCGAATTTTTCTGCGCTGCGGCAGGTATAGCGCTATCATACCCCCTATTCCTTCAGATTCAAATGACCCGCTTCCTGCTGGAGAACCACTTGACGCGCATGGTATTTTTGGAACGGCTCATCGACCTCATAGCCGTGTTCCAACACCCAGCTCATCATGTTGAACGTGGTGTATTTGCCAAAGGCTCCGGGCACGGTGACCACCGCCGCGTCCTTGGCGGAGACGCCCTCGGGCACCTCTTCGGGGAAATAGAGATTCGTCGGCGTGAACAGCGCGCCCCATTTTTGCACCATGTCTTTTTCCGGCAAAGCCTCGCCATCAAAATCGGTCACGTCGATGTCGCCAAACATGTTGATTTGAATGACGAAAAAGTTGTCCTCGATCATCTTGGTGATCTCGGGATCGGGGTAAACCTCTTCGTGCATTTTGGTGCAATAGATACAACCACGCTGTTCAATCATCACCAAAAGCCGTTTGCCTTCGGCGTTGGCCTCGGCCAAATCATCGCGCAAATCTTTGAACGTGTCGCGTTGCCACGGGGTTTTGTGCAACCCGTCATCGCCCATTTCAACCGCCAGAGCGGGAGAAATGGCGAGGGCCGAGAGGGTGGCGGCCATCAATGTGCGTCGTGCGATTTTCATCATTTTTAAAGACTCCCTTTTGATCCGATTTTAGCAAAGCTCGGGAAGGTTTCCAAAAGCCATGCCGCGATCATATTGACCGAATTTGTCACGATCAGCAGTGCGAACAGGATCAGGAACAACCCCATCACCTTTTCCACTTTCGGCAAGTGGCGGCGGAATTTTGCGGCAAATTTGAGGAACGGTTTAATGAAAAACGCCGCCACCACAAAAGGCGCGGTCATCCCAATCCCAAACACCACCATCATGATCAGCCCGCGCATCGCCGTCGATTCATTCGACGCCATCATCACCACGCCAACCAAAACACCGCCGACGCAGGGCGTCCAGCCGGCGGCAAAGGCAAGGCCCACCACATAGGACGACCAGATGTTCATGTTTTTGGTGTCACCTGCCTGCATTTGGAATTGGCGGTTGAGAAAACCGATTCGGATCACGCCTAAAAAATGCAACCCCATGACAAACACGAGGGCCGCAGAGGCAAAACGAAAGATGTCCTGATGGCTGCGGAACGCCTGCGATAGAGAAAACGCGGCGGCGCCCAAGAGCACAAAGACGGTGATGATTCCGAGCGAAAACATCACACTTGAAAGCACGGCCCGACGGCGCACGCCCGGAGCCAAATCGCCCTCGGCATTGATTTCGCCCATCGAAGCGCCCGCCATATAAGACAGGTAGAACGGCACGATCGG